>NZ_JBHWVV010000006.1:0-441447 GCF_042736715.1 Streptomyces sp. NPDC060049 | reverse complement strand
GGAACGGACGCTTCCTTTGTACTCACCCTCGCGGGTTTTCCTCCGGGCGCTTCCTTCGTTCTTGTGTTTCCGACTCTATCAGACTCTTTCGTGTCTGATTCCCGGTCGAAGCGGGTTTCGCTTTCCAGTTCTTCGCTTTCGCGTTTCCCTTTCCGGCGATTCCAACTCTACCAGATCACTTCCGCGCCTGTTTCTCGAAAGTCACAGTGGCTTGGATTTGAATTGGATGGCCATTGGAGAGCCATTCCCTTTCGGGCGAGCCAGACTTTATCAGGTTTCCCCGGTCTGGATTCCACCCTCCCGCATCGACCTGTTCGGGCACACGTGTGTGCCCGGGCGTCGCGCGAGGTGGAGACGTAAACGTACTGGAGCGGGGCCCCCGGATGCAAATCCGGTTGCCCCGCTCCAGTGAGGTCGCTACGGCGAGGGTCAGACCTCGACGACGACCGGGAGGATCATCGGGCGGCGGCGGTAGCCGTCCGAGACCCACTTGCCCATCGTGCGGCGGATGAGCTGCTGGATCTGGTGCGGCTCGGCCACGCCGTCGGCCGCGGCGCGGGCGATGGCTTCCTCGATCTTCGGCATGACGGAGGCGAACGCCGAGTCCTCGATGCCGGAACCGCGGGCCTGGATGTTCGGGCCGCTGACGACCTTGCCCGTGGTGCTGTCCACCACGACGTAGACCGAGATGATGCCCTCGTCGCCGAGGATCTTGCGGTCCTTGAGGTGTGCTTCGGTGACATCGCCGACCGAGAGGCCGTCCACGTACACGTAGCCGGCCTGGACCTTGCCGGAGATCCGCGCCTTGCCGTCGATGAGGTCGACGACCACGCCGTCCTCCGCGATGACGATGCGGTCCTTCGGGACGCCCGTCAGGGCGCCGAGCTCCGCGTTGGCGCGCAGGTGGCGCCATTCGCCGTGGACCGGCATCAGGTTCCGCGGCTTGCAGATGTTGTAGAAGTACAGCAGCTCGCCGGCGGAGGCGTGGCCCGAGACGTGCACCTTGGCATTGCCCTTGTGCACGACGTTGGCGCCCCAGCGGGTCAGGCCGTTGATCACGCGGTAGACCGCGTTCTCGTTGCCCGGGATCAGGGACGACGCCAGGATCACGGTGTCGCCGGGGACGATCCTGATCTGGTGGTCGCGGTTGGCCATGCGGGACAGGGCCGCCATCGGCTCGCCCTGGGAACCCGTGCAGACCAGGACGACCTCGTGGGCCGGCAGGTCATCGAGGGTCTTGACGTCCACGACGAGACCGGCCGGGACCTTCAGGTAGCCGAGGTCGCGCGCGATGCCCATGTTGCGGACCATCGAGCGGCCGACGAAGGCGACCCTGCGGCCGTACTCGTGGGCGGCGTCGAGGATCTGCTGGATGCGGTGCACGTGGCTGGCGAAGCTGGCCACGATGATCCGGTTGTTGGCGTTCGCGAAAACCGTGCGCAGGACGTTGGAGATCTCGCGCTCGGGCGGGACGAAGCCCGGGACCTCGGCGTTCGTGGAGTCCGAGAGGAGGAGGTCGATGCCCTCTTCGCTCAGACGCGCGAAGGCGTGCAGGTCGGTGAGGCGCTTGTCCAGCGGCAGCTGGTCCATCTTGAAGTCGCCGGTGCACACGACCATGCCGGCGCCGGTGCGGATGGCCACGGCCAGGGCGTCCGGGATGGAGTGGTTGACCGCGATGAACTCGCAGTCGAAGGGGCCGAGGTTCTCGCGCTCGCCTTCCTTCACCTCGAGGGTGTAGGGGCGGATGCGGTGCTCCTGGAGCTTCGCCTCGATGAGGGCCAGCGTCAGCTTGGAGCCGATCAGCGGGATGTCCGGCTTCTCCCGGAGGAGGTAGGGGACGGCGCCGATGTGGTCTTCGTGGCCGTGCGTGAGGACGATGCCCTCGATGTCGTCCAGGCGATCCCGGATGGACGAGAAGTCCGGCAGGATCAGGTCGATGCCCGGCTGCTCCTCTTCGGGGAAGAGGACGCCGCAGTCGACGATCAGCAGGCGGCCGTCGAACTCGAAGACGGTCATGTTGCGGCCGATCTCACCGAGACCGCCCAGAGGGGTGACCCGAAGGCCGCCCTTGGGGAGCTTCGGCGGCGGACCGAGTTCAGGATGCGGATGGCTCAAAAGGTTCTCCTTCACCACACGCGCCACGCAGCCTTCGAGGCACGTGGCGCGCGTGTCATTCGTGCACTTGCTTTGTCTTGTGTGGTTCCGCTTGTTCAGTTGTGAAGTCTGGTGTCAGAGCTGTACCCCGCCGGCAGCAAGATCGATCTTGAGCTGTGCCGCCTCTTCGGTGGTCAGCTCGACCAGCGGGAGCCGCAGCGGGCCCGCGGGCAGGCCCTGCAGGTTCAGCGCGCCCTTGGTGGTGATCACACCCTGGGTGCGGAACATACCGGTGAAGACGGGGAGCAGCTTCTGGTGGATCTCGGTGGCCTTCTGGACGTCGCCGCCCAGGTGGGCCTCGAGCATCTCGCGGAGCTCGGGGGTGACCACGTGGCCGACCACGGAGACGAAGCCGACCGCGCCGACCGACAGGAGCGGCAGGTTCAGCATGTCGTCGCCCGAGTACCAGGCCAGGCCGCTCTGGGCGATGGCCCAGCTGGCACGGCCGAGGTCACCCTTGGCGTCCTTGTTGGCAACGATACGGGGGTGCTCGGCCAGCCGGACGAGGGTTTCCGTGTTGATCGGGACACCGCTGCGGCCGGGGATGTCGTAGAGCATGACCGGCAGCCCGGTGGCGTCCGCGATCGCCGTGAAGTGCCGGAAGAGGCCCTCTTGCGGCGGCTTGCTGTAGTACGGGGTGACCGCGAGCAGGCCGTGGGCACCGGTGAGCTCGGCCTGGCGGGCGAGCTCGAGGGTGTGGCGGGTGTCGTTGGTGCCGATGCCGGCGACCACGTGGGCCCGGTCTCCGACTGCTTCGAGTACGGCTCGTACGAGGTCGTTTTTCTCCGCGTCGGTGGTGGTCGGCGACTCACCGGTGGTGCCGTTGACGATCAGGCCGTCGTTGCCTGCGTCCACCAGGTGGACGGCGAGCTGCTGCGCGCCGTCGAGGTCGAGTGCGCCATCCGCCGTAAACGGCGTGATCATGGCGGTGAGGACCCGCCCGAAGGGGGTCTGCGGAGTCGAGATCGGAGCCATGGGTAACACGCTACTCGCTGCCATGCTCGCGGTGTCCCCTCGGGGGACGTGATGAGTGTGTTGGAGCCCGGCACTGCCTGCTCGGGGGTTCAAGCAGTGCCGGGTCCGTCTGATCAGCCTAGATGAACTTTACGAAACGCCGCAATACGGACACTTTGGACTTGGTCCGTACATGTGTGCGGGGTTCGGCGGGACGGACGGGACCGCTGGCGGCTCGTGCTGGGTGCGCGGGGCCGGCGAAGTGCGCGAGCGAGCGGGCGTCGCAGGTCGCGTACATCGAGGAGAAAAGGCCGACCGGCAGGACCGAACGGGCAACCTCGCGGCCCACGCCCGCCGCCCGCGTCTTCGGCGGCGGAGTGCTTCACCAGCTCCACCGGCACATGACTGCGGAAGCTGGGTTCCGGGCGGATCGGCGGCGCCGCGGCCGGTTCACCTGACGCATCGCCACAAAATTTGGTTAATGTCCCGAAATCCGGCACCGATCGGGGCGTTCGCGCGTCCTACCTAGTAGAACGTCAGTCCACCTTGTCACCACGGCCCCAGGGCCCGACCGTCAGGAGAGTCACTCCCATGTTCCGCCGGCGCGAACCCGTCCCGTTCGCCTTCGTCGCCGAGGCCGACCGTTTTCGCAGCAACGTCACTCCGCCGCCGCCCGAGAGCCTGAGCAAGACACAGATCGCCGCCCGTAGTCTGGTCGGACTGACCGTCGTGGCGGGGCTCGTCGGCTCGCTGCTCTTCGGGATGCCCGCACTGCAGCCGAGCCAGGCACCGGCGAAGTCGCAGCAGCCGGAGGCTTCCGAGGGGCGGTAGCCTCACGGGCACAGCCCAACCGAACGTGCATGTGAGTGAGGTCCTGCCGTGCCCCTGCCCTTCCTGACGGCCGACGGCGCATTCGACGCGCACGACACCGGGGACACCCTCCCCTTCGAGGACCCGGACCGGTGGCGTCGCCCCTACCGCCCGGGGCCCTGGCGGGTCGCCATCGCCGCGGTGATGCTCCTGGTCGGCTCCTTCATGCTGTTCGCCACGGTGATCATCACCGCCGCGGGCACCTGGACCGGCGCCCTGGGCGGTCTCGCCGCCTCGCTCGCCGTCGTGGGAAGCGCCCTGCGCCTGCTGCGCACGGGCGTCTGGGTCAGCCGCAAGGGGCTGCGCCGGGTGGGGTTCCTCGGGACCCGCTCGATCCCGTGGAGCCAGGTCGCCGAGGTGCGCACCGTGCAGCAGCCCGTGCGCTGGCTCGGACTGCCGAGGACCGTACAGGGGCAGGCGCTGACCGTGGCGGCGCGCGGCGGCTCCGGGCTCCCGGTCCTGCTGACCGACCACAACGCGGACTTCCTGTCGCGGACCGAGGCCTTCGACCGGGCCGCCGACTCGGTCGAGGCGTGGGCCGCCGAGTACCGGGGCGCGCCCGCCTGACTGCCGCGCGGGCACGCAGGGCCCGTACGAGGAGCCCGTACGGGAACCGGTCCTGTACGGGCTCTTCTTCATGGGGCGGGGACGTCGTGCAGGGAGATCGCCCGCTGCATGGCCTTGCGGGCCCGCGGGGTGTCGCGGGCGTCGCGGTAGGCGACCGCGAGGCGGAACCAGCTGCGCCAGTCCCCGGGCGCGTCCTCGGTCTCCGCCTTGCGGCGCGCGAAGACCTCGTCAGCGGAGTCCCGCAGGATCCGGCCGTACTTGTCCCGCTCGAGCTCGTCCACGGGCAGACCCCCCTCGGCCTCCAGCTCGGTCGCGAGCTGGTTTGCCTTGGTGACGAACCGGGTGTTCTGCCAGAGGAACCAGACGCCGATGACCGGCAGGATCAGCACGGCCAGCCCGAAGGGGACGGTGATCGGGGTCCCGAGCCGGATGAGCATCAGGCCCCGGCCGCCGGCCAGGACGAAGTAGACGGCCAGGACGGCGGCCGTGATGAAGTAAGTGATCTTCGCGCGCATGGTTCCGCTGCCTGCTCGTCAGCCGAGTTCGAGGAAGTTTTCCAGGCCGAACGTGAGGCCCGGGGTCTGCGTCACGCGGCGCGCGCCGAGCAGGATGCCCGGCATGAAGCTGCTGTGGTGCAGGGAGTCGTGACGGATCGTCAGGGTTTCGCCCTCGCCTCCGAGGAGGACCTCCTGGTGGGCCAGCAGGCCGCGCAGGCGGATCGCGTGCACCGGGACGCCGTCGACGTTCGCGCCGCGCGCGCCGTCGAGGGCGGTGGTGGTGGCGTCGGGCTGTGCGCCGAGGCCCGCCTCCGCTCGGGCGGCCGCGATGAGCTGGGCCGTACGGGTCGCCGTGCCGGAGGGGGCGTCTGCCTTGTGGGGGTGGTGCAGTTCGACGACCTCGACGGACTCGAAGTACCGGGCGGCCTGGGCGGCGAACTTCATCGTGAGGACGGCGCCGATGGAGAAGTTCGGTGCGATGAGCACACCGGTCGCCGGAGAAGCGGCGAGCCAGGTGTCGAGCCGGGCGAGGCGGTCCTCGGTCCAGCCGGTGGTGCCGACCACTCCGTGGATGCCGTGGCGGATGAGGAAGTCCAGGTTCTCCATCACCGAGGCGGGAGTGGTCAGCTCGACGGCGACCTGGGCGCCGGCCTCGGCCAGCGTCTCCAACTTGTCGCCGCGGCCGAGGGCGGCCACCAGCTCCATGTCTTCGGCGGCCTCGACGGCCTTGACCGCCTCGGAGCCGATGCGGCCCTGGGCGCCGAGGACTGCCACGCGCAGCTTGCTCATTTTGCTTGCTTCCTTACGTGCGTACGGGACTAGGCGACCGCTTCGTCGAGGCGGGCGGCCTGCTTCTCCTTGAGCGGTCCGATCACCGCGAGCGACGGCCGCTGGGCCAGCACGTCCTGGGCGACCGAACGCACGTCGTCCGGGGTGACGGCGGCGATCCGGGCCAGCATGTCGTCCACCGACATCTGCTCGCCCCAGCACAGCTCGCTCTTGCCGATGCGGTTCATGATCGCGCCGGTGTCCTCCAGGCCGAGGACCGTGGAGCCCGACAGCTGGCCGACGGCCCGCCGGATCTCCTCGTCGGTGAGCCCGTCGGAGGCGACCTTGTCGAGTTCTTCCCGGCAGATCCGCAGCACGTCGTGGACCTGGCTGGGGCGGCACCCGGCGTAGACGCCGAAGAGGCCGGTGTCGGCGAAGCCCGAGGTGTACGAGTACACGCTGTAGGCCAGGCCGCGCTTCTCGCGGACCTCCTGGAAGAGGCGGGAGGACATTCCTCCGCCGAGCGCGGTGTTCAGCACGCCCAGCGCCCAGCGGCGCTCGTCGGTGCGGGCCAGGCCCGGCATGCCGAGGACCACGTGGGCCTGCTCGGTCTTGCGGTTGACCAGCTCGACGCGGCCGGAGGTACGGATCCGCTTGGTGCCGGTGCGCGGGCCGATCGGCTCGGCGTCGGTGCGGGTCAGGGCGCCGGCCTTCTCGAAGGCAGCGCGGACCTGGCGTACGACCTTGTTGTGGTCGACGTTGCCCGCGGCGGCCACGACCAGGTGCGTCGGGTCGTAGTGCTTCTTGTAGAAGCGGCGGATCCGGTCGGCGGTGAGCGCGTTGATCGTGTCGACGGTGCCGAGGACGGGGCGCCCGAGCGGGGTGTCCCCGTACATGGTCTGGGCGAACAGGTCGTGGACCATGTCGCCCGGGTCGTCCTCGGTCATCGCGATCTCTTCGAGGATGACGCCGCGCTCGGCGTCGACATCGGATTCGAGGATCAGCGAGCCGGTGAGCATGTCGCACACGACGTCGATGGCCAGCGGCAGGTCGGTGTCGAGCACCCGCGCGTAATAGCAGGTGTACTCCTTCGCCGTGAAGGCGTTCATCTCGCCGCCGACCGCGTCGATCGCGGAGGAGATGTCCAGGGCACTGCGCTTCTCGGTGCCCTTGAAGAGGAGGTGCTCCAGGTAGTGCGTGGCGCCGTTCAGCGAAGGCGTCTCGTCCCGGGAGCCGACGTGGGCCCAGATGCCGAAGGTGGCGGAGCGGACGGACGGCAGGGTCTCGGTGACGACGCGCAGTCCGCCGGGGAGGACCGTGTGCCGAACGGTGCCGATGCCGTTCGTGCCCTTGAGCACTGTTTGGGTACGGGCGACGGCCCGCCCCTCCGAAGAGGGGCGGGCCGTCACACGGGAACTACGCGACATCACTTGTCGGAGTCGTCCTTGTCAGCGTCGTCGCCGGCGGCCTCGCCGTCGATCACGGGGACCAGGGAGAGCTTGCCGCGCGAGTCGATCTCGGCGATCTCGACCTGGACCTTGGTGCCGACCGCGAGCACGTCCTCGACGTTCTCCACGCGCTTGCCACCGGCGAGCTTGCGGATCTGCGAGATGTGCAGGAGGCCGTCCTTGCCGGGCATGAGGGAGACGAAGGCACCGAAGGTGGTGGTCTTGACGACCGTACCCAGGTACCGCTCGCCGACCTCCGGCATGGTCGGGTTGGCGATCTGGTTGATCGTGGCGCGGGCGGCCTCGGCGGCCGGGCCGTCGGAGGCACCGATGTAGATGGTGCCGTCGTCCTCGATCGTGATCTCGGCGCCGGTGTCCTCC
This sequence comes from Streptomyces sp. NPDC060049, assembly GCF_042736715.1. NCBI lineage: Bacteria > Bacillati > Actinomycetota > Actinomycetes > Kitasatosporales > Streptomycetaceae > Streptomyces > Streptomyces sp. NPDC060049. Next base: position 433,808 of record NZ_JBHWVV010000006.1, on the reverse strand, counting down.
TGGATCTGGTTGATCATCTTGCCCTTGGGGCCGATGACCTCACCGATCTTGTCCACCGGGATCTTGACGGTGATGATCCGCGGGGCGAACGGGGACATGGCGTCCGGCGTGTCGATCGCTTCCATCATCACGTCGAGGATGTGGAGGCGGGCGTCGCGGGCCTGCTTGAGGGCGGCGGCCAGAACCGAGGCCGGGATGCCGTCGAGCTTGGTGTCCAGCTGGAGCGCGGTGACGAACTCCTTGGTGCCGGCGACCTTGAAGTCCATGTCGCCGAAGGCGTCCTCCGCACCGAGGATGTCGGTGAGGGCGACGTAGTGGGTCTTGCCGTCGATCTCCTGGGAGATCAGGCCCATGGCGATACCGGCGACGGGGGCCTTGAGGGGCACACCGGCGTTCAGCAGCGACATGGTGGAGGCGCAGACCGAGCCCATGGACGTCGAGCCGTTGGAGCCGAGAGCCTCGGACACCTGGCGGATCGCGTAGGGGAACTCCTCGCGCGTCGGGAGGACCGGCACGATCGCGCGCTCGGCGAGCGCGCCGTGGCCGATCTCGCGGCGCTTCGGCGAACCGACGCGGCCGGTCTCGCCGACCGAGTACGGCGGGAAGTTGTAGTTGTGCATGTAGCGCTTGCGGGTCACCGGGGAAAGGGTGTCCAGCTGCTGCTCCATACGGAGCATGTTCAGGGTGGTGACGCCCAGGATCTGGGTCTCGCCACGCTCGAACAGCGCCGAGCCGTGCACGCGCGGGATGGCCTCGACCTCGGCGGCGAGGGTACGGATGTCCGTGATCCCGCGGCCGTCGATGCGGACCTTGTCCTTGATGACGCGCTCGCGGACCAGGGCCTTGGTCAGGCTGCGGTACGCGGCGGAGATCTCCTTCTCGCGGCCTTCGAAGGCCGGGAGGAGCTTCTCGGCGGCGATCTCCTTGACGCGGTCCAGCTCGGCCTCGCGGTCCTGCTTGCCCGCGATGGTCAGCGCCTGGGAGAGGTCGCCCTTGACGGCGGCCGAGAGGGCCTCGTACACGTCGTCCTGGTAGTCCAGGAAGACCGGGAACTCGCCCTCGGGCTTGGCGGCCTTGGCGGCGAGGTCGGCCTGCGCCTTGCACAGGGCCTTGATGAACGGCTTCGCGGCCTCGAGGCCCGCGGCGACGATCTCCTCGGTCGGCGCCTCGGCGCCGCCCTTGACCAGCGCGATGGTCTTCTCGGTGGCCTCGGCCTCGACCATCATGATCGCGACGTCGCCGTCCTCGAGCGCGCGGCCCGCGACGACCATGTCGAAGACGGCGTCCTCGAGCTCGGTGTGCGTCGGGAAGGCGACCCACTGGCCGCGGATCAGCGCGACGCGGACGCCGCCGATCGGGCCGGAGAAGGGCAGGCCGGCCAGCTGGGTGGACGCGGACGCGGCGTTGATCGCGATGACGTCGTACAGGTGGTCGGGGTTGAGCGCCATGATCGTGGCGACGACCTGGATCTCGTTGCGCAGGCCCTTCTTGAAGGAGGGGCGCAGCGGGCGGTCGATCAGGCGGCAGGTGAGGATCGCGTCCTCGGAGGGACGGCCCTCACGGCGGAAGAAGGAGCCGGGGATCTTGCCGGCCGCGTACATCCGCTCCTCGACGTCGACCGTCAGGGGGAAGAAGTCGAGCTGGTCCTTGGGCTTCTTCGACGCGGTGGTGGCGGAAAGCACCATCGTGTCGTCGTCCAGGTAGGCAACGGCGGAGCCGGCGGCCTGGCGGGCCAGACGGCCCGTCTCGAAGCGGATGGTGCGGGTGCCGAAGGAACCGTTGTCAATGACGGCCTCGGCGTAGTGGGTCTCGTTCTCCACTAGCGTTTTCTCCATTTTCGTCGTCTCCGTCCGCCACCCGTGTGGTGGTGGACGGTTGCGGAGAAGCGCTCCTTGCGTGCGGGCCGGTCTTCGATCGAAGCATCCGGGGTTCGAGCCCGTGGCGGGCGTTCCGGGTGCCACTACCGAGGACCGGCGGCGTAGGGAGGGCGCTCCTCCTCTTCAGTTGTGCACGTGGTTCCAGACTACAAAGCGTCCGGTACGTCGCGCACGTACAGCAAAGGGAGCGGCCCCCTCAGTGTGGGAACCGCTCCCTTCACAGCGTCTTTACTTGGCGCCGGCCGCACCGCGGCGGATGCCGAGGCGCTCGACCAGCGTACGGAAGCGCTGGATGTCCTTCTTGGCCAGGTACTGCAGAAGGCGGCGGCGCTGGCCGACCAGGATCAGCAGACCACGACGGGAGTGGTGGTCGTGCTTGTGGGACTTCAGGTGCTCGGTCAGGTCCGAGATGCGGCGGGACAGCATCGCGACCTGGACCTCGGGAGAGCCGGTGTCGCCCTCCTTGGCACCGAACTCGCTGATGATCTGCTTCTTCGTAGCGGCGTCGAGCGGCACGCGTACTCCTCGTTTAGGTCTTCGTAAGCCACCGAGTGCCCCAGGTCGAATTCTCTGGGGATCTTCCGTAACTCGGGAGGCGGGGTCCGCTGAGCGCAGCCCCCAGAGGAATCCGAGGGCGCGTACACAAACGGCCGTCACACAGCGTACCAGGCTGCCGCTCCGCCCCCTCTCAGCTGGTGAGAGCCCGGGCCCGGGCGTACACGCCGAGCACGGCCAGGGTCAGGGGGACCAGGCTGAGCAGGACCGCCGCCTCGGTGAGGTCGAGCAGCCGCCCCCAGAAGGGTGACAGACCCCTGCGGTGAATGACAGCGAAATAACGACGAGGAGGGCGCCGCCGGCGGCGACGGCGGCCGACAGCCAGATCGTACGGATGTCCAGGCCGGTGCGGTCGCTAGGCTCGGCGAGCGCGCGGAGCAGGGCGGCCGGGGGGTCCGCGGCGAGGCCGGCGAGCAGCAGGTGCGGGAGCGCGGCGAGGCCGAGGGCGACGGCGGAGCCGCGGTCGCCGTAGACGCGGGCGCGGACGCGCGCGGCGGCGGTGAGGAGCAGGCCGGCGGACGCTGCGACGGCCCCGGCAGTCCGTGCACGTCGTGCCGGGCGGGGTCGGCGTACCAGAGGACGGATCCGAGGAGGACGAAGAGGACGGATGCGCCGGCCAGGCCCGCGCCGCGCAGCATGTCGTCGTTCCAGCGGTGGCGGCGCTGCGCGACGGCGGAGGCGATGGCGTCGGAGACGTCGTCGAAGACGGCGGGCGGCAGGGACTCGGCGAAGGGGCGCGGCTCGTCGTCGGGCACTACCGGCGGGGCCTGCTCGGGGCGCTGCCGGAGGAGCACCTGCTGGAGTACGCGCCGATGGCGAGCTCCCCGCAGATGAACGGGGAGGCGCTGGGCGTGGTGTTCGCGCGGCGGCCTCCGCCGGACGTCACCGCGCGACAGTTGCGCGACCGCAGCCGGTGGACGCGCCCGGACGTGTTCGTCGTCATCGACGACTTCGACCTGGTGGCCACGAGTCAGGGCAATCCGCCGGCGCAGCTCGTGGAGTTCCTGCCGTTCGCGCGGGACACGGGCGTCCGCTTCGTCACCGCGCGCAGCTCGGCGGGTGCCTCGCGCGCGCTGTACGAGCCGTTCCTGCAGCGACTCGAGGAGCTGGGCGCGCAGGGCCTGGTGCTCGCGGGCGGTCCGTCCGAGGGCGACCTGGTCGGCAGTGTCCGGCCCCGTCCGATGCCGCCGGGCCGGGCGTCCTTCGTCTCGCGCAGGCGCGGGACCTCGCTCGTGCGGACCGGCCGGATGCCGGAGAGGTAGCGCCGGTGGTCGGCCGGCCGCGGGCGCGAGGATGCAGGGGAGGTGCGGGAAGGTTCCGCAAAGCCTCCCGCACGCGGCCGCCCGGCACCGATAATCGGCAGCGACCGCACCACCGAAGGAGAGGCCGCACATGGGCACTCAGCAGGAGAAGGACGAGCTGTACGCGCTCGACATCAGCGGCGTCGAGTGGGAGGGCCCGCCCGGGAGCAGCCCGGACGAGGAGCGCGTCGAGATCGCGCGGCTGCCCGAGGGCGCGGTGGCGATGCGGTCCTCCCTGGACCGGGACACCGTGCTGCGCTACACCGCGGCCGAGTGGGAGGCGTTCGTACTCGGCGCCAGGGACGGGGAGTTCGACCTCGACCGGGGCCCGCGCTGAGGCCCGTACGGGCCTTCGCGCGGTGCGCGTAGCGCGCGGCTCGCGCGGTTCGCGGCTTTCGCGGGCAGCGCGGTTCGCGTACGGGGAAGGGGCGTGCGCGGTGGGCACACCCCTTCCCCGTACCCCGGAGTCGTCCGCCGCGCCCAGTAGGCCTCGGTGAGCAGGCGCGAGAGGCCTTCACGTCGGTGGCGCGGTGGTCGTTCCTGCCGCGCTCGATGAGGTCGGCGACCAGGCGCAGCTGGGCGCGCACGTGGTCGGCCCCGCCCTTGTACTTGCGCTGGAGCCGGGAAAGGCCGCCGGGTAGGTAGGGCACTTGCGGCCGGTCAATCCGTCGTTGCCCGCGGAGGCGATGACGACGACGTCAGCCCCGACGGCCCGCCCGACCGCCCGACCGAGCCGGGAATCCGGGGTGATGGGTGTGTCGGCGTCCTGCGGGATGTCGATGACCCGCGCACCCTTGGCGACCGTGTGGCCGATGGCCTCGCTGCGGGTGGCGGCGACGCCGCCCATGCATGCGTGACCCTGTGCGAGGTGGGCCGGGTGCCGACCGCCGGGCGCGTCGACGGGCGGTCCGGTCCTGGTGATCCGCGACTGCGGGATGCGCCCGCAGCGCGGTCGCGGCGCGGCGGCCCCTGGCAGTCGGTGCTGACCCTGCTCCCGCGCCTGAGCCGACGGCACCCCAACTGCTGCGCAACGCCGCCGGCGGGCGTCCAGCGGGTCTCCCCGGACGAGGCGGAGCAGATCGGCCGACCGATGCGGCTGCCCCCGGGGGGTGGAGTCGCTGCCGACGCTGGGCGACGGGGTGACGCTGTGGTGCACGGAGCCGGACCGGCAGTTCGTGATGACGGAGCCGACGGACACGGAGACGGGCCTGCCGGCGTTCCGCGCGGCGGATCGGCTGAGCTCGGAGCGGGAAAGCTCAGCCTCGCGGGGGACGCGGGCGCGGGCGGGCAGCCGAAGTGGACGCGGCGCGGACGCTCCCCGGCCGGGTGACGGAGGCTACGGGCACGGGAGACGGGTCTGCCCGGCCCCGCGCGGCGGCGGGTCAACCGAGCCCGGAGGAGAGGGAAGTTCAGCCCCACGGGGCAGCCGGGGCGCGGGCGGGCAGCCGACGTGGACGCGTCGCGGCTGCTCCCCGGGCCGGGTGACGGAGCCTCGGGGTCAGGGTGCGGACGCTCCCCGTCCGGTGGGCCGGCGTCGGGTGGCCTACGGCACGGGCCGAAGGGGGCGGATACTGGCTGCTGGGCGCGATTAGGCTGAACGTCGGCGTGGCGTGGTGCCGGACGCCGGACCAGTGTTCGACAGACCAGGAGGATCAGTGAGCGGCGATCGGAACGAGAGGCGCGGCGGGACGTGGGACGTCCCGACGGACGATCAGTCCGACGCGGAGCCCGAGACGACGGGCGAGTTCACCATCGACTACACCGCGCCGGCCTGGTACACGCAGGGCGCGGCCCCGGCCGCCCCGGTCCCGGACCTGCCCGAGGGCAGCGGCTTCGAGCCCCACCGGGCGGCGGCGCCCGCGCCGGCCAACCCGCCGGCACCGCGCACCGGGACGGACGCGTCGTACGCGTCGGCACCGACCGGCGCACAGGACTCCGCCCCGTCGGCGTACCGGTCCGCACCGGACCCGTACGCGACCCCCGCTCCGGCCCCGGCCGCGGCCCCGGAAGCGCCGTCGTCCATCCCGCGCCTGACCGCGTACGCGGGTTCGGCCGGCGCGGACCCCGCAGCGTTCTCGATCCCGGCCGCACGGCCGGCCCCGGCCGACGCAGCTCCGGCGGCGCACACGGCCACGGGCCAGGCGGCACCGACCCCGGCGGCGGGCCCGGCCGCCGCGTCCCCCTCGGCGTTCTCGACCCCTGCCGCACCGCCGGCTCCGACCGACACCGCCGCGTCCCCGGCCACGCCGCCGACCGCCCCCTACACGGCTCGGGCCAGCGCGGACCCCTCGGCGTTCTCGATCCCGGCCACGCCGCCGGCTCCCGCCAACCCGACGCCCCCGGCATCGCCGGCCACGCCGCCGGCCGCCCCTTACACGGCCCCGGCCGGCGCGAACCCGTCGGCGTTCTCCATCCCTGCCACACCGCCGGCTCCCGCCAACCCGACGCCCCCGGCATCCCCGGCCACGCCGCCGACCACCCCTTACACGGCCCCGGCCAGCCCCTCGGCGTTCTCGATCCCTGCCACGCCGCCGGCTCCGACCGACACCGCCACGCCGCCGGCCGCCCCCTACACGGCTCGGGCCAGCGCGGACCCCTCGGGCTTCTCGATCCCGGCCACACCGTCGACCCCGACCGACACCGCCGCGTCCCCGGCCACGCCGCCGGCCGCCCCTTACACGGCCCCGGCCAGCCCCTCGGCGTTCTCGGTCCCGGCCACGCCGCCGGCTCCCGCCAACCCGACGCCCCCGCCGAGCACGGCCACCCCCGACGCGGACCTCGCCCCGGCCCCGGCCGACGCCACGCCCTCCGACTCCCCGAGCCCCGTGACACCAACAGCGCCCTACGCGAGTGCGCAGCCGGAGACCGGATCCCCCGAAAGGTCCGCCTACTCCGCGTACTCCCCCTACAAGGCCCCGGCACCCGCCACGGACACGGCCCCGGCCACACCGCCGGCTCCCGCCAACCCGACGCCCCCGCCGAGCACGGCCACCCCCGACGCGGACCTCGCCCCGGCCCCGGCCGACGCCACGCCCTCCGACTCTCCGAGCCCCGTGACACCAACAGCGCCCTACGCGAGTGCGCAGCCGGGGAGCGTGCCTAGCGAAGGCTCCGCCTACTCCGCGTACTCCCCCTACAAGGCCCCGGCACCCGCCGCCGAGCCGGTTGATGCCGTGCCGGCGCCCTCGGCCCCCCAGCACGGGGACGCGCCTGAGGCCGAGGCCGAGGCCGGTGCCACACCCGCGGAGCCGCCCTCGGCGAGCGTGCCCGTACCCGCGCGGACGCCGACTCCCGCCCAGGGGACGGCCGTTCCGGCAGACCTCGTGGAGCGCCCGCTCGGAGGGTCCGACCCGCTTCAGGCCTCACCGGCCCGTGAGGTCGCAGAGTCCGAGGAGGCTGCTGCCGCCGCCGAACTCCCGCCACTTCCGCCGGAGTTCGCTTCCTCCGCTCAGTCCCAGGCCGGTTGGGAGCTCCCGCCCGCCGCGGCCGCCCCGCCGCAGGCCGGTTACGAGAACCCCCCGCCCGCACCACAGCAGCAGCAGCAGCCTGCCGGTTACGGGTTCCCGCCGACCGCCCCGCAGCAGCAGCCGCCTGCCGGCTACGGGTTCCCCCCGGGCTCTCCGCAGCAGCAGCCCGCCGGCTACGGGTTCCCGCCGCCCGCGCAGCAGTACGCCCAGCCCCAGCCTCCGCAGGCCCAGCAGGACCCGCAGCCCCAGCTGCCCCAGCAGGCCCAGCCGGCGCCGAACGCCCCGTACTCCGACCCCCGCAACGCCGGCCAGTGGCAGCAAAGCCCGCAGCCCGGCCAAGGCTCCCCGGGTCCGCAGGGTCCGCAGCCGGGGCACGACCCCCGCTATCCCGCCCCCCAGCCCGCCGGCGGCGCCCCGCTCGGCTACACCGCCGCCGTCGAGCTCTCCTCCGATCGCCTGCTGCGCGGCAAGCAGAAGGCGAAGAGCGGCAGCAGCAACGCCCCCGCCGGCGGCGGGATCTTCCGCTTCGGCGGCAAGGCGGCCGAAGCGGAACGGCGCCGCAAGCTGGAGCTGATCCGCACGCCGGTCATGTCCTGCTACCGCATCGCCGTCATCAGCCTCAAGGGCGGCGTCGGCAAGACCACGACCACGACCGCCCTGGGTGCCACCCTCGCCACCGAGCGCCAGGACAAGATCCTGGCCATCGACGCGAACCCCGACGCCGGCACCCTCGGCCGTCGCGTGCGCCGCGAGACCGGAGCCACGATCCGGGACCTGGTCCAGGCCATCCCGTACCTGAATTCGTACATGGACATCCGGCGGTTCACCTCCCAGGCCCCCTCCGGGCTGGAGATCATCGCCAACGACGTCGACCCGGCCGTTTCGACGACCTTCAACGACGAGGACTACCGCCGCGTCATCGAGACGGTCGGCCGCCAGTACCCGATCATCCTCACCGACTCGGGTACCGGCCTCCTCTACTCCGCGATGCGCGGGGTCCTGGATCTGGCCGATCAGCTGATCATCATCTCCACGCCGTCCGTCGACGGCGCGAGCAGCGCCAGCACCACCCTCGACTGGCTCTCCGCGCACGGGTACGCCGATCTCGTGTCGCGCTCCCTCACCGTGATCTCCGGGGTCCGCGAGACCGCCAAAATGATCAAGGTCGAAGACATCGTGCGGCATTTCGAGACGCGCTGCCGCGGGGTCGTCGTGGTGCCGTTCGACGACCACCTGGCGGCCGGCGCGGAGGTCGACCTCGACCTCATGAAGCCGAAGACGCGCGAGGCCTACTTCAACCTCTCCGCCCTCGTCGCCGAGGACTTCGTCCGCGCGCAGCAGCAGGCGGCGCAGAACCACTGGGGCCAGCAGCCCCAGCCCCAGCCCCAGCCCCAGCCCCAGCCCCAGCAGCACCCTCAGCCCGGCCAGCCGTACAGCCAGCCGCAGCAGACCCACCAGCAGCCCCAGCCGTACAACCAGCCGCAGCAGCCCTACCCGACACCCGGCCAGCCCTGGCAGCAGCCGCAACAACCACAGCCCCAACAGCCGCAGCCGCCCCAGCAGCCCGGCCCGCCCCCGCGCGACCCGCGCCTGGGCTGACCGCGGCCACGGAACGCGCGAGGGCCCGTACCGGTCCGCATGCAGACCGGTACGGGCCCTCGCCCGTCTCACATGCGCGACGGCCTAGCGCTCGCGCGCCCCGCGCGCCTCCGCGTCGTACGACTCCGTCAGCACCCGCGCCCGCTTCACGTCGTCCGCGATCGCCTCCAGCAGCCCGTCCAGCGACTCGAACTTCGCCATCCCCCGCACGTAGGCGAGGAAGTCGACGGTCACGTGCATGCCGTACAGGTCCAGCCCGACCCGGTCGATCGCGTACGCCTCCACGGTCCGCTCGGTGGCGTCGAACTGCAGGTTCGTCCCCACCGAGATCGCCGCCGGCATCCGCTCGCCGTCCGCCGTCAGCCAGCCCGCGTACACCCCGTCCGCCGGGATCGCGGTGTGCGGCTGGGTCTCGACGTTCGCCGTGGGGTAGCCGAGTTCGCGCCCGCGCTGCGCACCGCGCACCACGACGCCCTCGACCCGGTGCGGCCGGCCCAGGATCTCGGCCGCGCCCTCCATGTCGCCCTGCGCGACGAGCGCCCGCGCGAGCGTCGAGGAGAACGGCACTCCGCCGCCCGCCTCGCCGCGCTCCACGAGGTCGACGACCTCGACCTCGTAGTCGTAGGTGGCGCCCAGCTCGCGCAGGAAGTCGACGTTGCCGGCGGCCTTGTGGCCGAAGCGGAAGTTCGGACCCTCGATGACCGCGCACGCGTGCAGCTTGTCGGCGAGCACCTTCACGATGAATTCCGCCGGTGACAGCTGCGAGAACTCCGCCGTGAAGGGCAGGATCAGCAGCGCGTCGACGCCCAGCCCCGCCATCAGCTCGGCGCGCCGGTCGTACGGGGCCAGGATCGGCGGGTGGCTGCCGGGGCGGACGACCTCGCTCGGGTGCGGGCTGAAGGTGACGACGACCGAGGGGACGCCGAGCTCCCGCGCCTTGGCCACGGCCCGTCCGATGATCAGCTGATGGCCCCGGTGGACGCCGTCGTAGGAGCCGATGGTGACGACGCTGCGTCCCCAGTCCTGGGGGATGTCCTCCAAGCCACGCCAGCGCTGCACTGTGACCGCTCTCCTCGCCCGAACCGTGTAGACCCTGTACCGATTGCCGATTGCAGGTCTAAGACTGCCATGCCGGTGGCCGGTGCCCATCATCGGCGTCGGCCGGGCGTGAGGCACCGCGACCGAGGGTCTCCACGGTCCGGCGCGCGCCCGGCCCCAGCAGCGCCGATGCCTCGTCCGGCGCCGTCTCCAGCCAGTGGGCCACGACCGCTCCGAAGGCCGGCCGGGCGCGTGCCAGCTCGACCGTGCGGCGCTCGAAGACCGCCGGACCGCCCGGTACCCGCTGCAGTTGCCGCCCGGCGCGCCGGAGCAACTCGCGCGTGCGGTCCTCGGGACGCCCCTCGGCGCCCGCCGCCAGCGCGCCGAGGAACGCGTCGAGCACACCGGGGTGGGTCTCCTCGCCGAGCAGTACGCCGGCCAGCTCGCCGCGGAGCGTGTACGAGGGCTCCGTGCCCGGCGCGGCCAGTACGGCGGCCAGCGCGGCCCGTACCGGCGGCGAACCGCAGCGGAGCAGGTCGAGCACGAGCGGGCGCAGCACCGGGGCGGCAGCCAGGCCCTGTTCGAGCCTGCGCTCCACGAACTCGGCGCCGTGCGCGGCGTCCTGCGGGTGGCGCGCGAGGTGCTCCCGTACGAGGTCACCCGCGCGCCGCGCCAGGCCCGGCGTGGCCAGCGCGGCGAGCGCCCGCACCACCTCCCCGTCGGCCCGGTCCCGCAGGGCGGCGAACACCGCGTCCGGGTCGGGCAGCACGGGCAGGGCCGCGATCAGCGCGGAGGCGGGCAACCCTGTCCCGCTGCCCGGGTCGCGGAAGCAGGCGAGGGCATCGGGTAGGTAGCGGGCCCGGACCTGGGGGTCGCGGAGCAGGATGCCGAGGGCGCTGCCGTGCAGGGAGACGTCGTCGGGTCGGGCGAGCAGGGCCTGCGCGGCGTGGCGCAGGAGCTCGCGGTCGGCCGGGGTGCGCACGTGCGCGGCGGCGGCCGGACCGTGGGCGGCGGCCGCGACCCGGCGGCCGGGCCGCGTGTCGTGGGCCCAGCGGTCCACCGCCCTGCAGAGCGCGGAGGGCTCGTCCTCGGCGAGCACGGCGAGCAGTTCGTCGGCGCGGGGGTGCGCGGCGGTGACGAGCGCCTCGGCGAGATCGTCGACGGCGAGCCGCCGGTGGGTGTGCAGCAGTGCCTGGGCGGCGGTGGCGACGGTGGCGCCGGGCCGTCCCAGCAGCCGACGCTCGTCGCGGAACCACGCGCAGAGCAGCGGCTGCACGAGGCGCGGCGCCCGGACGAGCCGCCGGGCGGCGGCATCGAGATAGCGGTGGTCGCGGGCGACGAGCCGGCGCAGCAGGTCGAAGCGCTCCTCCTCGGCGAGCCGCAGCCGGTTCCAGAACCATCCCCCGAACTCTTCGGCGAGCGGACGCGCGGCCTGCTCCGCGACCGGTCCGGCGGGGGGATCCGCCCGGACCGGGTCCGCCACGTGTGCGGCCAGGGCGTGCAGGACGGGGAGGTGGGGGGTGGCGTCGGGGGCGCGGAGCAGGCTCTCGCGCAGGAGCCGGCCGGCCCACCAGAGGGCCTCGGGTTCGGTGGACGTGGCGAGCACCGCCAGGAGCCGGGTCATCGCCGGGCGGCTCTCGTCCGGCGGCAGCCGCAGCAGGGCCTCCAGCACGGGCCCGATGCGGTGGCGGGGGACGCAGCGGCCCAGGCCGTCGAGGGCTGCGGGCAGGTCCAGGTGCGCGGCCTGCAACCAGTCGGAGAGTTCCTCGTGGGCGAAGCGGTAGCCGTCGCCGGCGGGCACCAGCAGCCCTTCGGCGAGCGCGGCGGAGGCCCAGCCGGTGCGCCAGGGGAACAGTTCCTCGAAGGACGCCCGGTCCAGCTGCCCCTGCCCCGGCCCCAGGCACCGCCGCGCGGCCTCGTGCGCCCGTCCGGCCACTCGCGCGGCCAGCCGCCCGACGCCGGGGCCGTGGATCCCGCCGCCGTCCGCCGGTACGGCGCCGCCCGTACCCGGTCCGTGGCCGGCGCCCTTCCCCGCGTCCCTGTCCCCGCCGGAGCCTGCGGAGCCGCCGGCCGGGGCTTCCTCCGCGGGCTGCCCCGCGGTTCTACGGGGCTGCGGCAGCGCGGCGCAGACACGGACGGCCACCCGCAGGCACAGCAGGTCCAGGTGCGCGGCGAAGACCTCGTCACGGGTCGGCCGCCCGGCGGTGACCCCGGCCGCGCGCACCTGCGCGAGCAGCCGGAGCGTGAGCGGGTGGCGGGCGTCGGCTTCCGCGACCGCGTCGGCCGGGATCCCCAGGCGGGCCCGGGCGGGTTCCGCCTCGTCCGGGGTGAGATCGCCGATCGGGAGGGCGGGCGGCAGCCGCCGGGCCGGCCGGGCCGGGGTGTGGAGCAGCTCGGGCGGGTACAACCTCCCGGCCGCCTCCCAGTGTTCGGGCCGGGCGGCGATCACCAGCCGGGTTCCGGTGGTCCGCAGCCAGGCGGCGGTGGCGTCGGTCCACGGGCCGAGCGCGTGCGCGAGCGCGGGCGGCATCTCCTCCGGCGCGTCCAGGACCACCAGCAGGGGCCGACCGGCCGGGGCCACCAGCGTGGCGACGGCCGTGGCCGTCGTCGCGGGCCCCGGTACCGCCAGGATGCGCGAGGCACCGGCCAGCGCTCGCGTGGCCGCGTCGGCCAGCGAGGCGTCCCGGGCCCTCAGGTCGGCGCCGCGGAGCCAGAGGGTCGGTGCCGGGCCCGGGCCGTCGGCGCGGCGTACGGCCAGGGCTGCGAGGGCCGTGGTGCGGCCGGTGCCGGGCAGGCCCACGAGGGCGAGGACCGGTCGGTCCGCTGCGGTGAAGGCGTCGAGTTCGGCCGCGATCGCGGGGCGGTCCACCCGTTCGGGTCCCTGCGCGGCGAAGGCCGCGCCGAGGGTGTTCCCCGTGAGCTGGAGGGCTCCGGCGAGGTTCAGGTCGGCGCCGTGGCCGGGCACGGTGGCGGCGTTGGTCCTCAGCAGTGCGGCGAGGCGCCCGCCTTGGTCGGCGGCCGCGGCGGCGGCGAGGGGCACCGCGAAGCCGCCGGAGCGGTGCTCCGTGCGCGGAGCGGTGACCAGTACCGCGAGCACCGCTCCGGTGGCCGCGTCCAGGACCGGGCCCCCGCGGACCTCCCCGCCCAGCGTCAGCGCGTCGCGGCCGTCGGTCCCGATCGCCAGTTCCAGCGCGGCCGGCAGCACGTGGGAGCGGTCCGTCGCCCGGTAGGCGACCTCGGCCCCGCCCAGTACCCGTGCCTGTCGCCAGCCGCGCGCGGCGAGCCGTACGTACGTGCCGGGAGCGACCGCCTCCCGCCGCGCGATCGGCAGGGGCCGCACGCCGAGCCCGTCGCTGCGTACGAGTGCGAGTCCGAGCTCGGGCAGGGCGGTGACGTCCGACGCGCCCACCGGGCACGTCCGCTTCCCCGGGCCCGGGCCGTGCAGGACCAGGCGGGCCATGCCGTCCACGGTCTCGTGGCCGGTCACCACCGTCCCGCGGTCGTCGGCGACGAAGCCGGTGCCCCGCGGCCTCCCGGCTAGATCGCAGATCCTGACCAGTTCCGCCGTCACCGCACCACTCCCCGCCGCGTGCCCCGTATCCACGACGGTAGGGGGATGAAGATCAGCGGGAACAGCACGCGAGGCGAAAGCGCCCCCTTGTGCTCCCTCCATTCACTCCGAGCGCCTGCTCGGACGGGTGAATTTGGGGCTCCGGGTGGATAGAGACCTACCCGAGGGGGGTCGTGGAGCGGTGAGCGGCAGTGCATGTGTGCGCTCACCGCTCCACGTCGAAGGCGGTCGGGCCGGAGCCGACACGACCAGACCGCGCCGAAGGCGGTCCGGCCGGATCACACCGGCCGGGGCCGGTTCAGACGAAGACCGCCAGCGACTTCGCCTTGCCGCCCTTGCTCTCCACGAGCCCGAGCAACTGCCCGTCCGGTCCGTAGACCGCGATCGCCCTGCCGGCCTCGTACTCCTCCGGCATCTCGATGCGCACGCCGTTCGCCAGCAGCGACGCCCGCCGGGCGTCCAGGTCCCAGCGCGGGAACGCCGCGGCGGCGGCGTCACCGATCGGCATGACGGTCAGCTCCTCCTGGAGCTGGTCGAGGGTGCGCGCCCGGTCGATCTTGTACGGGCCCACCCGGGTGCGCCGCAGCGCCGTGAGGTGGCCGCCGACACCGAGGTCGGCGCCCAGGTCGCGGGCGAGTGCGCGGATGTACGTACCGCTGGAGCAGACGACGGAGACGATGAGGTCGACGACCTTGGTGCCGTCCTCCGCCTGCGCCTCGCGCATGTCGTACACCTGGAACGACGAGACGGTCACCGGCCGGGCCGGGATCTCGAAGTCCTCGCCGTCACGGGCGCGCTTGTAGGAGCGCACGCCCTTGATCTTGATGGCACTGACCTTGGACGGGACCTGCATGATCGCGCCGGTCAGCTTCGCGATGCCCTCGTCCACGGCCTCGCGGGTGACCCCGGCGGCGTCGATCGAGGAGATGATCTCGCCCTCGGCGTCGTCCGTCAGGGTGTTCTGGCCCAGCCGGATGGTGCCGAGGTACTCCTTCTCCGTGAGCGCGAGGTGGCCGAGGAGCTTGGTGGCCTTCTCGACGCCCAGGACCAGCACGCCCGTCGCCATCGGGTCGAGCGTGCCGGCGTGGCCGACCCGGCGGGTCTTGGCGATCCCGCGCATCTTGGCGACCACGTCGTGCGAAGTGAAGCCGGACGGCTTGTCGACGATGACCAAGCCGTCCGGAGTCTGCCCTGCGTTGCTGCTCATTCGGCGGTTGCGCCCTCGTCCTCGTCCTCGTCCGGCTTCTTGTACGGGTCGGCGTCACCGGCGTACTTCGCGCCGGAGGACACCTCCCGCACCTGCGCGTCGGACGCGCGCGCCTTGTCGAGGAGCTCCTCGATGCTCTTGGCGGTCTCCGGGAGGGCGTCCGCCACGAAGGTCAGGGTGGGCGTGAACTTGGTCTGCGCCGCCCGGCCGACCGCGGAGCGCAGTACGCCCTTGGCGCTCTCCAGGCCCGCTGCCGCACTGGTTCGGGCCTCGTCGTCGCCGTAGACCGTGTAGAAGACCGTGGCCTCCCGCAGATCGCCGGTGACCCGGGTGTCCGTGATGGTCACGTGCGTACCGAGGCGGGGGTCCTTGACACCACGCTGCAGCTTCTCGGCCACCACCTCCCGGATGAGGTCCGCCAGCTTCTTCGCCCGCGCATTGTCGGCCACTGGTCCGTCTCCTTCTTCGTCTTGCGGTCAGTCTTCATCACCGTGGAGGCGCCGTCGTACGGACAGCAGCTCCACTTCCGGACGTGCCGCGACCAGCCGCTCGCAGCGGTCCAGTACATCCGAGAGGAACCCCGTGTCCCCACTGACCAGAGCGACCCCTATACGGGCCCTTCGGTGCAGGTCCTGGTCGCCCACTTCGGCCGCGCTCACAGAGAACTTGCGCTGGAGCTCGGCGACGATGGGCCGGACGACGGAGCGTTTCTCCTTCAGCGAGTGAACGTCGCCGAGGAGCAGGTCGAAGGACAGAGTCCCCACGTACATGCAGTTCCGGATATCCCGCCGGTGCGGGTTCGGTGGCCTGCCGGCCGTCGCGCGGCAGGGTCACCAGAACCGTACACGCAACGGCCGGGGCCGATCGACGGATATTCCGCCGACCGGCCCCGGTGTTACGACACGGTACGAACCGCCACGCGCTTACGCGCGGGGCTTCTCGCGCATCTCGTACGTCGCGATGACGTCGTCGATCTTGATGTCGTTGAAGGAACCGAGGTTGATACCACCCTCGAAGCCCTCGCGGATCTCGGTGACGTCGTCCTTGAAGCGGCGCAGACCGGAGATGGTGAGGTTCTCGGCGACGACCTTGCCGTCGCGCAGGAGCCGCGCCTTGGTGTTGCGCTTGACCTCGCCGGAGCGGATGAGAACACCCGCGATGTTGCCCAGCTTGGACGAGCGGAAGATCTCGCGGACCTCCGCCGTACCGAGCTCGACCTCTTCGTACTCCGGCTTGAGCAGACCCTTCAGGGCCGCCTCGATCTCCTCGATGGCCTGGTAGATCACCGAGTAGTAGCGGACGTCGACACCCTCGCGGTCCGCCATCTGCGCGGCACGGCCGGCCGCACGGACGTTGTAACCGATGACGATGGCGTCGGAGCCCATCGCCAGCGAGATGTCGGACTCGGTGACCGCACCCACACCGCGGTGCAGGACCCGGATGTCGACCTCTTCACCGACGTCGAGCTGGAGCAGCGAGGACTCGAGAGCCTCGACCGCACCGGACGCGTCGCCCTTGATGATGAGGTTGAGTTCCTGGACCAGACCGGCCTTGAGCACCGAGTCGAGGTCCTCGAGGGACACGCGACGGACGCGCTTGGCGAAGTTGGCGTTGCGCTCACGCGCAGCACGCTTCTCGGCGATCTGACGGGCCGTACGGTCCTCGTCCACGACGAGGAAGTTGTCGCCGGCGCCGGGGACGTTGGTGAGACCCAGGACCAGGACGGGGGTCGACGGACCCGCTTCCTCGACGTTGTTGCCCTTGTCGTCGAGCATGGCGCGCACTCGGCCGTAGGCGTCGCCCACGACCATCGTGTCGCCGACGCGGAGGGTACCGCGCTGGACGAGGACGGTGGCGACGGCACCGCGGCCGCGGTCGAGGTGGGACTCGATCGCAATACCCTGAGCGTCCTGCTCCGGGTTGGCGCGCAGGTCGAGCGAGGCGTCGGCGGTGAGGACGACGGCCTCGAGCAGGGAGTCGATGTGCAGACCCTGCTTGGCGGAGATGTCGACGAACATCGTGTCGCCGCCGTACTCCTCGGCGACCAGACCGAACTCGGTGAGCTGACCGCGCACCTTGACCGGGTCGGCACCCTCGACGTCGATCTTGTTGACCGCGACGACGATCGGGACGCCGGCGGCCTTGGCGTGGTTGAGCGCCTCGATCGTCTGCGGCATGACGCCGTCGTTGGCCGCGACCACGAGGATCGCGATGTCGGTCGACTTGGCACCACGGGCACGCATGGCGGTGAACGCCTCGTGACCCGGGGTGTCGATGAAGGTGATCTTGCGCTCTTCACCGTTGACCTCGGTACCGACCTGGTAGGCACCGATGTGCTGCGTGATGCCGCCGGCCTCGCCCGCGACCACATTGGTCTTGCGGATGGCGTCGAGCAGTCGGGTCTTACCGTGGTCGACGTGACCCATGACGGTCACGACCGGCGGACGCGGCATGAGGAATTCCTCGCCACCCTCGTCCTCGCCGAACTCGATGTCGAAGCCCTCGAGGAGCTCGCGGTCCTCTTCCTCCGGGCTGACGATCTGAACGACGTAGTTCATCTCGCCGGCCAGCATTTCGAGGGTCTCGTCGGAGACGGACTGCGTGGCAGTGACCATCTCGCCGAGGTTCATCATCACGGCGACGAGCGACGCCGGGTTGGCGTTGATCTTCTCCGCGAAGTCGGTGAGGGACGCACCGCGCGACAGGCGAACGGTCTCGCCGTGGCCGCGGGGCAGCATCACGCCGCCGACGGACGGGGCCTGCATGGCCTCGTACTCCTGGCGCCTCTGACGCTTGGACTTGCGACCACGACGGGCCGGACCGCCGGGACGGCCGAAGGCGCCCTGCGTGCCACCACGGGCACCGGGACCACCGGGACGCCCGCCGAAGCCGGGACGACCGCCGCCGCCGGCACCAGCCGGACCGCCGCCGAAGCCGCCACCACCGGGACGGGGACCGCCGAAGCCGCCACCGCCGCCGGGACGCGAGCCCGGACCGGCCGGACGGCCGGCGAAGCCGCCGCCCGCGGGACGACCCGCGCCACCGGCGCCACCGGGACGGGCACCGCCCGCACCGGGACCACGGCCACCGGGGCCGCCACCGGGACGGGGACCGGGACCACCGGCAGCGGGACGCTGCGGCATCATGCCCGGGTTCGGACGGTTACCACCGGGGGCACCACCGGGACGCGGGGCACCGCCCTGCGGACGCGGCATGCCGCCCGGGGTGGGACGACCCGCGCCCTGACCCTGGGGACGCGGGGCGCCGCCGGGGCCGCCCTGCGGACGGGGAGCACCCTGACCGCCACCGGCGCCGGGGGCACCGGGACGGGGAGCGCCGGCCGGACGGGGCGCCTGCGGGCGCGCCATGCCGGTGGAGCCACCAGAGGTGAAGGGGTTGTTGCCCGGACGGGGACCGGCCGGACGGGCGCCCTGCGGACGCGGAGCCTGGGCTCCACCGGGACCGGCGGGACGCTCGGTGCGCGCCGGAGCGGCACCGGCCGGACGCGGGGCGCCGGGACGGGCGCCGGCCTGGCCGCCCTGACCCTGCGCCGGACGCTGCTGCGCCGGACGGGGGCCGGGAGCCGCGGCGGCGGGACGCTCGGTGCGCGCCGGGGCGGCGGGAGCCGCCGGGGGCGCGGAGAACTCGGTCACCACGGGAGCCGCCGGAGCGGGCTTCGGGGCGGCCGGGGCCTTCGGGCCGGGACGCGGGCCGGAGGCGGCCGGAGTCACCGGGGCGGGAGCCGCGGCGGCCGGAGCCTCTGCGACGACCGGCTTGGGGGCCGGCGCGCCGGGCTTCGGCGCGGCGGGACGTGCGGGACCCGGGGTCGGGGCCCCGGGCTTGGCCGGTGCGGCGCTACGGGGCGCGCCCGGCTTCGCAGGGGCCTTGCCGGCGTTGCCGCCGGGACCCTGCAGTGCGTCGGTCAACTTGCGAACGACCGGCGCCTCGATGGTCGAGGACGCCGAACGGACGAACTCACCGAGTTCCTGGAGCTTGGCCATGACGACCTTGCTCTCAACTCCGAACTCCTTGGCGAGTTCATATACCCGGACCTTAGCCACTTCGCTCCTTTTAGGTCCGGGTTACGCCGGACCGTCGCTACTTCATGGGCGTACTCATCGCGTACTCATCGAGTGGTGCTCATCGCAATCTCGACCTACTTCCAACTCGCGAGGTACCTGACCGCACGGTGATCCGTGCCGTACTACGTTCTTCTTACGGTGTCGCCTCGGCCTTGCCGACCACGGCACTGCGCAGTCCTGCCGTGTCGAGCGCTCCTGCGGACCTAAGGGACCGGGGGAACGCTCTGCGGCGGACCGCCTGATCGAGGCAGACCACGGCGGGGTGCACGTAGGCACCCCGGCCGGGCAGCGTACCGCGTGGATCGGAGACGCATTCGTCACCGACCGCCACGATGCGCAGCAGATCGCTCTTGGCCGCTCGCTCCCGACACCCCACACAGGTGCGTTCGGGGCGTGCTCGGGCTTGCGTCCGGCCAGACACGCTTAAGTCTACCTCCCCGCACCGACCTCACCCCTTCGGGCGAAAAATCGAACGGACGTTGTCGTGATCCATCGGTCGGCCGCCCGCTGCCGAAACGCCGGCGGCGGGCGGCCGCGTACCACGGACCGAGTTCCTTGTTCCTGTCTACCGTCGGGTCAGCCCCGGGCGGTACCGGATTTATTCCCCGCGGCGATCATCGCGACGGTCGTCACGCCGGTCGTCGCGGCGGTCGTCACCGCGGTCGTCGCGCCGCTCTTCCCGACGTTCGCCGCGGTCACGGTCCCCGTCCGAGGGCTGCTCGGTGTCGGGCCGGATGTCGATGCGCCAGCCGGTGAGGCGGGCGGCGAGGCGGGCGTTCTGGCCCTCCTTGCCGATGGCCAGCGACAGCTGGTAGTCGGGCACGGTCACCCGCGCGGAGCGGGTGTCCCAGTCGACGACCTCGACCTTGCTCACCCGGGCGGGTGACAGGGCGTTCGCGACCATCTCCGCCGGGTCGTCCGACCAGTCGACGATGTCGATCTTCTCACCGTGCAGCTCGGCCATCACGTTGCGCACGCGGCTGCCCATGGGGCCGATGCAGGCGCCCTTCGGGTTGAGGCCGGAGCGGGTGGACCGGACGGCGATCTTGGTGCGGTGACCGGCCTCACGGGCGATCGCGCAGATCTCGACGCTGCCGTCGGCGATCTCCGGGACCTCCAGGGCGAACAGCTTCTTCACCAGGTTCGGGTGGGTGCGCGACAGGGTCACGGACGGGCCGCGGACACCCTTCGCCACCCGCACGACGTACGACTTCAGGCGCAGTCCGTGCGTGTACTCCTCGCCGGGGACCTGCTCCTGCACCGGCAGCATGGCCTCCATCTTGCCGATGTCGACGAGGACGTTCTTCGGGTCCTTGCCCTGCTGCACCACGCCGGTGATGACATCACCCTCGCGGCCCAGGAACTCGCCGAAGGTCAGGTCGTCCTCGGCGTCGCGCAGACGCTGCAGGATCACCTGCTTGGCGGTCGTCGCGGCGATGCGGCCGAAGTCCGACGGGGTGTCGTCGAACTCCTTGGCCTCCTGGCCCTCTTCCAGGTCCCTCGGGTCCTCGGTCGCCCACACGATCACGTGACCGTTGGTGCGGTCGAGCACGACGCGTGCGCGCCGGAAGCTTCCCTCGGTGCGGTGGTACGCGATGAGGAGGGCCGACTCGATCGCCTCGACGAGCAGGTCGAAGGAGATCTCCTTCTCCCGGACCAGACCCCGCAGGGCACTCATGTCGATGTCCACGGCTACGCCTCCTCTTCCTTCTTGTCCTTGCGGTTGAACTCGATCTCGACACGCGCCTTGGCGATGTCGGTGAATGCGATGCGCCGGGCGGTCGCCTTGCGGCCCTTCACGCCCGGGACTTCGAGGTCCATGCCCTCGTCGTCGACTTCGAGAATGCGGGCGATCAGTTCCCCGCCGTCAGACGTCTGGAACTTCACGAGACGGCCGGTCGCCCGGATGTAGTGACGGTGCTCGGTCAGCGGGCGGTCCGCGCCCGGGGAGCTCACCTCGAGGACGTACTCGTCCTCACCCATCGCGTCGGTCTCGTCCATCAGGTCCGAGACCTCGCGGCTCAGCTCGGCACACGCGTCCAGCTCCACGCCTTCGTCGGAATCCACGATGATGCGCAGCATCCGGCGCTTGCCGGCCTTGGACATCTCGATCTCCTCGAGGTCCAGGCCCTTGGCGGCGACGAGCGGCTCCAGCAATCCGCGCAGCCTGTCGCTCTGGGTGGTGCTCATCCGGGTGACTCCTCGGCCGCGTGTGCTGTTGTTATTTCCGTCGTGCGTCAGGTCAAAGGGTATCCGGTCGCGGAGGGTGTTGCCGTCCGCCCTGTGGAGGGGGCCCCGGGTACGGTGATCACACCTTGCCCCGCCCTCACCCCAAGGACGTCTCCGTGCCCTCGATCCTGCCGTCGCGAAGAAGCCTGCTCGCCGGTGCCGCGGGCATCGCCGGTGCCGCGCTGCTCAGCGGTTGCTCCGACGGGGACGCACCCGGCGCGGAGCCGGAGATTCCACTCGAACGGCGGATGCGCGAGAGCGCCGTACGTGACAGTGGGCGACTGCTGGAACGTTACGACGCCACGGCCACCGCCCATCCGGCCCTGGCCGCGCGCCTGGCGCCGCTGCGCGCCTCGGTCGCGGCGCACGCGTCGGCCCTCGCCGATGCCCCCGCCCCCTCCCCCTCCCGGTCCGCCCCGCCCACACCGGCCGCCTCCGCCCCGGCGGGCGCCGCGGCGCCGGGTCCCAGCGCCGAGCCGGTGCCCCCGAAGCCCGCCGACGCGCTGACCGCGCTCTCGGACGCCGAGCGGAGCCTGGCCGAGGCGCGGACGATCTCCCTGGCCGGCGCCCCCGGGGAACTGGCCCGGATGCTGGCCTCGCTGGCCGCGTGCGGCCACGTACACGCCTATCTGCTGACCTCGACCCCGGGAGCCCCGTCGTGACCGCCGAACCCCCCGCCGCCGAACAGGTCCTCCAGGCCGCGCAGTCCGCGCTCGCCGCGGAGCACGCCGCCGCCTACGGCTACGGCGTGATCGGCGCCCGGACCTCCGGCGCGCGCGGCGCCGAGGCCCGCGAGGCACACGGCGGCCACCTCGCGCGCCGTGACGCGCTCGCCCGCACCGTGCGTGAACTCGGCGGTTCCCCCCGGCCGTCCGAGGCCGCGTACGCGCTGCCCTTCACCGTGCGCACCCCCGCCGACGCCGAGCGGCTGGCCGCCGTGATCGAGGACCGGGTGGCCGGCGCGTACTCCGACCTGGTGCGCGCCGCCGAGGGCGGCCTACGCCGTGAGGCGGCCGACGCGCTGAGCGCAGCGGCCGTCCGCGCGGCGCGCTGGCGCGGTGTCGGCGTAGCCTTCCCTGGGCTCACGGAACGCGCGTCCGCGGCACAGAACTAGCGCAGACCCCGTGTGGAACCAGCGCGCAAGCACGCGCGACGAGCCCGCGCACAGCTGAAAGGGACCACTCACGCATGGCTTTCGAACCGCCGCAGCGGCTCGTACGGGCGCTCGGCGAGCTGCCGGAACCGGAGCAGAACACCGACTGGCTGGAGCGGCTGCCCCGGCTGACGGAGACCGCTCTGGCCAGGCGCGGGGTACAGGCCCAGCGGGTGCAGGCCCCCGGCGGTCGCAGCAGCCTGGTCGTACTCGTCCGGTACCCCGACGGCACTCCGGCCGCGCTGAAGCTGGCCCCGCCGGCCCTGCGGCCCGACCGGGAACTGGCCGCGCTGGCCCACTGGGGCGGGTTCGGGGCCGTACGGGTCCTCGACACGCGCCACCACGAGGAGGACGGCGGGCTGCTGCTGGAGCGACTCCACCCCGAGGTCTCGCTGCGCTCGCTGCCGGAGGCGAAGGCGCTGCTGGAGGCCTGCGGCACGCTGCGCAGGCTCTGGGTCGCCCCGACGCCCGGGCACGCCTGGGAAACGGTCGCCGAGCGCACGTCCGCGCAGGCCGAGGCGTTGCGCAAGGCCCCCGAGGAGGCGGCGGAACTGGCTTCGGCGGCGCTCGCGGCCCGCGAGGAGCTCACGGCCGCGCCGGCCGAGGAAATGCTGCTGCACGGGAACTTCCGCCAGGGCAAGGTCCTCGCCGGGGACCGGGCGCCGTGGCTGGCGGTGGGCCCGGACCCGATGGTCGGCGAGCGGGCCTACGACCTGGCGCGGCTGGTACGGGACCGCCTGGAGGACCAGGTCGCCTCCTCCGCGGGAGCCTCGGGCGCCCGGCGCCGCGTGAACAAGCTGGCGGACGCGCTCGAGGTGGACCGGGACCGGCTGCGGGGCTGGACGCTGTTCCGCGCGGTCGAGTCCGGCAACCGGGCGCTGGCCGCCGGACGGCGCCGGGACGCCGAGCAGTTGCTGGAGTTCGCGGGCTGGTTGTAGGGCATACCGTAAGAAAGAGGTATGTCCGGCAGGGGGCCGTCATGGTCGAAGAGCTGCTGACAGCGGGAATCGCCGTGTGCGTGGGCACCGCGGTCTATCTGGGCGCCGCGGCCCGCGTGGTGAAGCAGTACGAGCGGGGCCTGGTCTTTCGCTTCGGCCGGCTGCGGGAGGAGATCCGGACGCCGGGCTTCACGGTGATCGTGCCCGCGGTGGACCGGCTGCGCAAAGTGAACATGCAGATCGTGACCCTGCCGGTGCCGGCCCAGGAGGGCATCACCCGGGACAACGTCACGGTGCGCGTGGACGCGGTCGTGTACTTCAAGGTCGTCGACCCGGCCAGCGCGATCGTGGCGGTGGAGGACTACCGCTTCGCCGTCTCGCAGATGGCGCAGACCTCGCTCAGGTCGATCATCGGAAAGTCGGACCTGGACGATCTGCTGTCCAACCGGGAGATGCTCAACCAGGGCCTGGAGCTGATGATCGACAGCCCGGCGGTGGGCTGGGGCGTGCAGATCGACCGGGTGGAGATCAAGGACGTGTCCCTGCCGGAGACGATGAAGCGGTCGATGGCCCGGCAGGCGGAGGCGGACCGCGAGCGCCGGGCGCGGGTGATCAACGCGGACGCGGAACTCCAGGCCTCGCACAAGCTGGCCGAGGCGGCGGCGGTGATGTCGGACCAGCCCGCGGCGCTCCAGCTGCGCCTGCTGCAGACGGTCGTCGCCGTGGCCGCGGAGAAGAACTCCACCCTGGTGCTGCCGTTCCCGGTGGAGCTGTTGCGGTTCCTGGAACGCGCGGCCCCCGCGCCTCCGGTGACGGACCCTGCCGCTGCCGCTGCCCCTGCCCCTGCGCAAGACCCGCCCCCAGCCGGCCCGGCGCCCGAAGACCCCGCCGCGGTCGGACCGGGTACGGAAGGCCCGGCCGCGGTCGGACCGGGTACCGAGGGCCCCGCCGCGGTCGGACCGGGCACGGAAGGCCCGGCCGAGTAATCCGCTGCGCGGGGTCCGGTCCCCCACCCGCCTTCGCCCGTTCCCCGGGCGCTCTGCCCGGACCCGGTCCTCAAGCGCCGGACGGGCCGAACATCCAACCCCGCGCAGCGGCACCACGTCCCGTCCGGGTCACGGCGTCAGGCGGGCCAGGGCCTCCGTGAGCGGGAGCTCCTCGCGGGTGCCCGTCGCGCGGTTCTGGAGCTCTACCACCGACTCCGCCGAACGGCGGCCCGCGACCAGGATCCACGGGACCCCGATCAGCTCGGCGTCGGTGAGCTTCACGCCCGGGGACAGGCCCGCGCGGTCGTCCAGGAGTACGCGCAGGCCCGACGCCGCCAGGGCTTCGGCCGCCGACTCGGCGAGGGCCGACGGCACGGCCTTGCCCGCCGCCACCACGTGGACGTCCGCCGGCGCCACCGCCGCCGGCCAGCACAGTCCCCGCTCGTCCGCCGTCTGCTCGGCCAGCGCGGCCACCGCGCGGGAGACGCCGATGCCGTAGGAGCCCATCGTGACCCGGACCGGCTTGCCCTCCTTGCCGAGGACGTCGAGGCCGAAGGCGTCCGCGTACTTGCGGCCCAGCTGGAAGATGTGCCCGATCTCGATCGCCCGGTCCAGCCGCAGCCCCGCGCCGCACGCGGGGCAGGGGTCGCCCGCCTCGACGACCACCACGTCCAGGTAGCGGTCCACCTCGAAGTCCCGCCCGCAGACCACGTTCCGGGCGTGCGTGCCGGGCTTGTTGGCCCCGGTGACCCATGAAGTGCCGGGCGCGATACGGGGGTCGGCGAGGTAGGGGACCTTCACCAGGCCCTGCGGGCCCACGTAGCCCCGTACCAGGTCGGGCCGGCCTGCGAAGTGCTCCGCCGTCACCAACTCCACGACCGCCGGGGCCAGGTGCTCGCCGAGCTTGCCCAGGTCGACCTCCCGGTCGCCCGGCACTCCGACGGCCGTGATCTCGCCGTCCACCGTGACGAGGAGGTTCTTGAGCGTCGCCGACGCGGGGATGCCCAAGTACGCCGCGAGGGTCTCGATGGTGGGGGTGTCGGGGGTCGGGATCTCCTCCAGCGGGCCGTGCTCCCCCTCGGCCGGTGTCAGGGCGAAGGTCACCGCCTCCGTGTTCGCCGCGTAGTCGCAGGAGGGGCAGTCCGCGAAGGTGTCCTCGCCCGCCTCGGCCGGCGCCAGGAACTCCTCCGACGCCGAGCCGCCCATCGCGCCCGACACCGCCGACACGATCCGGTGGTCGAGTCCGAGCCGCTCGAAGATCCGCTGGTAGGCCGCGCGGTGGAGGGCGTACGACTGCGCCAGGCCCTCGTCGGACACGTCGAAGGAGTACGAGTCCTTCATCTGGAACTCGCGGCCGCGCAGGACGCCCGACCGGGGGCGCGCCTCGTCCCGGTACTTCGTCTGGATCTGGTACAGCATGACGGGCAGGTCCTTGTAGGACGTGCACTGGTCCTTGACCAGCAGGGTGAAGATCTCCTCGTGGGTGGGGCCGAGCAGGTACTCCGCACCCTTGCGGTCCTTGAGCCGGAACAGCAGGTCCCCGTACTCCGACCAGCGCCCGCTGACCTCGTAGGGCTCCTTCGGCAGCAGCGCGGGGAGCAGCACCTCCTGCGCCCCGATCGCGTCCATCTCCTCGCGGACGACGCGCGAGACGTTGTCCAGCACCCGCTTGCCGAGCGGCAGCCAGCTCCACACACCGGCGGACGTGCGCCGGACGTATCCGGCCCGGACGAGGAGGCGGTGGCTGAGGGTCTCGGCGTCGGCCGGGTGCTCACGGAGGGTCTTGGCCATGAGGCGGGACATGCGCTGTACGTGTTGCGTTGACATGACGGGAGGCTACCGGGAGCGCTCGCGGCCGTGGGAACGGTTTCAGGGCCTGCGCAGGGGCAGCGGGGCGCCCATGACGGCGTACGGGAGGCCGGCGCTCGGGAAGTGGACCGGGCGGGCGAGGTCCCGGTAGCCGAGGGACCGGTAGAGCCCCCGGGCGGGGCTGTCGATGTCGATCGCGGAGAGGATCGAGCGCGGCTCCTCGGCGGTGTCGGTGATCGTCGTGATGAGGGTGCGGCCGACGCCGTGGCCCTGGAAACCGGGGTGGACGTGGAGCTCGGTGATCACGAAGGAGCCGTCGAGCCAGGTGTCGTGGCCGCCGGCCCGCAGGTACGGCTCGACGATGCCGGACCACCAGTGCGTGCGGTCGTTGGGCATGCCGTAGACGAACCCGGCGAGCGCGCCGTCCTCGGTGAAGGCCCCGAGCGCGCGGGCCCCACGGCAGGTCATGTGGCGCTGGACGATGTAGCGCCGGATGCCGACCTCCTCCTCGCTGAGCCCGAAGGCCACGGCCTGCACGCGCAGGGCCTCGTCGACCCGGTCGGCGAGGTCGAGGGGCCCGATCCGTAGTCCGGCGGGCCGGGCGGGGTCTTCTCCCCCGGGGGTTGGCAGCATGCGGCGACCTTACTGGGCCTCCCCGGCCCGCGGGCATGGCACCGGCGGGCTCCCGGGGCGGGGCCGGGCTCGGCGTCCGGAACGGAACGCCCGGAGCGGTCGCCCGCGGACGCTCAGAACAGGACGCTCATGAACGCGCCGATCTCGCGGAAGCCCACCCGGCGGTAGGACGCGCGCGCGGCGGTGTTGAAGTCGTTGACGTACAGGCTCACCACGGGGGCCACGTCCCTGAGCGCGTACTCGACGACGGCGGCCATCCCGGTCTCGGAGTGCCCGCGGCCGCGGAACTCGGGGGCCACCCACACGCCCTGGATCTGGCAGGCGCGGGGAGTGGCGGCGCCGATCTCCGCCTTGAAGACGACCTTGCCGTCCTCGAAGCGGGCGAAGGAGCGGCCGCCGGCGACCAGCTCGGCGACCCGCGCCTGGTAGAGCAGGCCCCCGTCGCCCGCCATCGGGGAGATGCCGACCTCCTCCGTGAACATGGCGACGCAGGCGGGCATGATCAGGTCCATCTCGTCCTTGCGGACGCGGCGGACCCGGGAGTCGGCGCCGACCTCGGTGGACGGCTGATCGATGACCATCAGCGGCTGGTGGGAGCGGACGTCGCGGGCCGGACCCCAGCTGGGCTCCAGGAGCTGCCACAGCAGCCGGGTGGCGGTGGCCGGACCCACGATGGAGGAACAGCGGCGGCCGGTGCGGCGGGCCCGGTCGGCGAAGGCGCGGATGGCCTCGGGGCCGGCGCAGGCGGGCACCAGGTTGGCGCCGGCGTAGCAGAGCGAGCGGAGCTCCCCGTCGGCGTACCAGCCCCACATCTCGCCGCCCAGGCGCCACGGATCCAGCCCGGCGACCTGGACCCGGGAGGTGATGAAGGCGTTCTCGACCGGCTCGCGTCCGAGGATCTCGAGCGCGGCGTCAAGATCACTGGGCTCTAGGACCCGGGTGGTGGTCTGCGTCAACACTGGGGCCTCACCATGCAAGTCTGCTGATCTCCGCACTGTACCCGGCGCGGCTTCGGGATGCCGCGCGGGCCCTGCGGGCCCTCGGCGGCCCGCCCGGGCCCCGGGGGCGGGGCGCCGTCGGGGGGCCCGGACAGCGCGACGGGCCCGGCGCCGCCTGGGGCGGGGCCGGGCCCGTCGGAGGTTCGGGCGGAGCCGCGGAGCTACACGCCGATCGCGACCGTCGGTTCGCCCGACATCACGCCGTCCTTCTCCATCTGCTCGGCGATCTTCATCGCCTCCTCGATCAGGGTCTCCACGATCTTCGATTCCGGCACGGTCTTGATGACCTCGCCCTTCACGAAGATCTGGCCCTTGCCGTTGCCGGAGGCGACGCCGAGGTCGGCCTCGCGGGCCTCACCCGGACCGTTCACGACGCAGCCCATGACCGCGACGCGCAGCGGGACCTCCATGCCCTCCAGGCCCGCCGTGACCTCCTCGGCCAGCTTGTACACGTCCACCTGGGCGCGCCCGCACGACGGGCAGGACACGATCTCCAGGCGGCGCGGCTTGAGGTTCAGCGACTCCAGGATCTGCCGGCCGACCTTGATCTCCTCCACCGGCGGGGCCGACAGCGAGACGCGGATGGTGTCGCCGATGCCCTCGGAGAGCAGCGCGCCGAAGGCGACGGCGGACTTGATGGTGCCCTGGAAGGCGGGGCCGGCCTCGGTGACGCCGAGGTGCAGCGGGTACTCGCACTGGGCGGCCAGCTGGCGGTAGGCGTTGACCATGACGACCGGGTCGTTGTGCTTGACCGAGATCTTGATGTCGCTGAAGCCGTGCTCCTCGAAGAGGGAGGCCTCCCACAGCGCGGACTCGACCAGCGCCTCGGGGGTGGCCTTGCCGTACTTCTTCAGCAGTCGGGCGTCGAGCGAGCCCGCGTTGACGCCGATCCGGATCGGGGTGCCCGCGTCCTTGGCGGCCCGCGCGATCTCCTTGACCTTGTCGTCGAACTGCTTGATGTTGCCCGGGTTCACGCGAACGGCGGCGCAGCCGGCGTCGATCGCGGCGAAAACGTACTTCGGCTGGAAGTGGATGTCGGCGATGACCGGGATGTTGGACTTCTTCGCGATCACGGCGAGCGCGTCGGCGTCGTCCTGCGTCGGGCAGGCCACACGCACGATGTCGCAGCCGGACGCGGTCAGCTCCGCGATCTGCTGGAGCGTGGCGCCGATGTCGGAGGTCCTGGTGGTGGTCATCGACTGCACCGAGATCTGTGCGTCGCCGCCGACGGCCACGGAACCGACCTGGATCTTGCGGCTGACCCTGCGGTCGGCAAGCTTCGTCGGCACGGCCGGCATTCCGAGAGAGATGGCAGTCATCTGCTGTGCAACCCCAAGGTGTGGATCAAGGTGTGGATCAGGTCCCGAGATCGGCGGGCTCCAGCCTTCGAGATTACGCCAAGCAGCGAGCGCTCCGCGCATCGCAGGGGGCGCGCCACCCGTCCGTAGGGAGCCGGGCACGATGCGTGCCCGGCTCCGTCACGGATGGTGTAGCGGCGTCTTCACGGCCGGGTGCTGCGACCGGCAAGGTCCACCGGGTCGCGGCGCCCGGCCCGGCACGGTACGCCTCCCGGCCACAGCACCAGATCAGGTGATCTTGATCGGGTTGACCACGTCGGCGACGAGCACCAGCAGGGTGAAGCAGAGGAAGACGCCGGCCACCACGTACGCGGCGGGCATCAGCTTCGCCACGTCGAACGGGCCCGGGTCGGCCCGCCGGAAGATCCGCGCGAAGCCGCGCCGCACCGACTCCCACAGGGCGCCCGCGATGTGCCCTCCGTCGAGCGGCAGCAGCGGCAGCATGTTGAACAGGAAGAGGGCCAGGTTGAACAGTCCGAGCACCTGGAGCCAGTTGGCCACCTTCTGCTCGGCCGGGATGTCCAGGATCGCGATCTCGCTGTTGATGCGGGCCGCGCCGACGATTCCCATCGGGGAGTCGAGCTCGCGCTCGCCGCCGTTGAATGCGGCGTTCCACAGTGCCGGGATCTTGCCCGGGAGCTTGGCCAGGGACTCCACGCTGCCCTGGACGACCTCGCCCACGCGGTCCACGGACTGGCTGAAGGTGAGCGGGGCGACCACGTTCTTCGGGCCGAAGCCGAGCCAGCCGGCCGGCACGTACTGGCCCTTGACGTAGCCGCCGTGGCCGTCCGACTTGGGGACGGTGTTCTGTACGAGGTTCGCGTCGAGCCGCACCTCACGGCCGTCGCGCTGCACGGTGATGACGGCGGGCCCGATGGTGTCGCGGACCGCCTTCTGCAGGGCCTCCCAGTCCTTGACCGGCTTCTTGCCCACGGCCACGATCTTGTCGCCCACCTGGAGGCCGGCGGCCTTGCCGGGGGCCACCGGGTCGCCGTCCTGACAGACCTTGCGGTTCTCCCGCTGGCTGAGGACGCAGTCCTGGACGGTGCCCACCGTCGTGGTGGTCTGTCCCACGCCGAAGGTCATCCATCCGCCGAAGAAGATGGCCATCGCCAGGACCAGGTTCATGAAGGGTCCCGCGAACATCACGATCACGCGCTTCCACGGCTTGCGCGTGTAGAAGAGCCGCGTCTCGTCGCCCGGCTGCAGTTCCTCGTACGCCGCCGAGCGCGCGTCCTCGATCATCGAGCGGAACGGGGAGGTCGAACGTGCGGTGACCTTGCCGTCCTCGCCCGGCGGGAACATCCCGATCATGCGGATGTAGCCGCCCATCGGGATGGCCTTGAGCCCGTACTCGGTGTCGCCCTTGTGGCGCGACCAGAGGGTCGGCCCGAAGCCGACCATGTACTGGGGCACCCGGATGCCGAAGAGCTTGGCCGTCGAGAGGTGGCCGAGCTCGTGCCAGGCGATGGAGAAGAGCAGCCCCACCACGAAGACGAGCACACCGATCACCATCAGCAGTACGGTCATGCGCGCGCCTCCACGGCGGCCCGAGCCGCCATCTCCTGTGCCCGGGCCCTGGCCCAGGTCTCCGCTTCAAGGACGTCCCGCACCGTGAGGGAAGTTCCCGTGTCCGGCGTCCCGTGTTCATCGACCACGGCAGAGACCGTATCCATGATTGCTGTGAACGGCAGCCGACCGGCCAGGAACGCCTCCACGCACTCCTCGTTCGCCGCATTGAACACGGCGGGTGCGGTACCGCCCAGGGTGCCCACGTGCCGGGCCAGGCCCACCGACGGGAAGGCCTCGGTGTCCAGCGGGAAGAACTCCCAGGTCGACGCCTTGGTCCAGTCGAAGGCGGGGGCCGCGTCGGGGATCCGCTGGGGCCAGCCGAGACCGATCGCGATCGGGCCGCGCATGTCCGGCGGGGTGGCCTGGGCGAGCGTGGAGCCGTCCGTGAACTCCACCATCGAGTGGACGTAGGACTGCGGATGGACCACGACCTCGATGCGCTCGAAGGGGATGTCGTAGAGCAGGTGCGCCTCGATGACTTCCAGGCCCTTGTTGACCAGGGTCGCCGAGTTGATGGTGATCACCGGGCCCATGGCCCAGGTGGGGTGGGCCAGCGCGTCCTCGACGGTGACGGAGGCCAGCTCGGCGCGGGTCCGGCCGCGGAAGGGCCCGCCCGAGGCGGTTACCACGAGCTTGCTCACGTCGGCACGCGTGCCGGCGGCGAGCGCCTGGAAGAGCGCCGCGTGCTCCGAGTCGACGGGGATGATCTGTCCGGGCTTCGCCAGGGCCTTCACCAGCGGACCGCCGACGATCAGCGACTCCTTGTTGGCGAGGGCCAGGGTCCGGCCGGCCCGCAGCGCGGCCAGGGTGGGCGCGAGGCCGATGGAGCCGGTGATGCCGTTGAGGACGGTGTGGCACTCGGAGGCGGCGAGCTCGGTCGCGGCCTCGGGCCCCGCGAGGATCTCGGGCAGCGGCTCGCCGGCGCCGTACTGGGCGTCCAGCGCTTCCTTCAGGGCCGGTACGGCGTCCTCGCGGGCGACGGCCACGGTGTTCACCCGCAGCAGCCGGGCCTGCTCGGCCAGCAGGGCGACCCGCCCGCCGGCGGCGGACAGCGCGGTGACGCGGAACCGGTCCGGGTTGCGCAGGGCCAGGTCGATGGCCTGGGTCCCGATGGAACCGGTGGAGCCGAGGATGACGATGTCCCGGCGGCCGGCCGCGGGGTCGAAGAGGAGGTGCGGATCGGCGAGGGGGGCTGGACGGTCGCTCATGCCCCCATTGTTGCCGCAACTCAGGGGCGGCCGGACACGGAGCCCCCTTCGGTGACCCGCAGGAGGAGGTGCGGGAGGGTTCCGGCGAAGTCCGGGAGGGTACTCGCCGCCCGCCACCAGGCGTCGGGGTCGCCGCCCAGGGCCACGGCGAACAGCCGGTCCGCCTCGGCGCGGGCGGCGAGCACGGCCTCGGGCCGGTCGTACCGGTCGGGGTGGTCGACGACGCCCAGCCAGTGGTCCTCGTCCAGGGCCCAGACGGCCGGGAGCTTGTGGCGGATGACGTCGACGCCGGTGAGCAGCCCGCGGGCCAGGCAGTCGCGGACCCAGCGGATGTCCTCCTCGACCGTCTCCATGGGCACGGCGAGGCTGGCCAGGGCGAGTTCGCGCTCCACTCCCCCGGCGGGTTCCGCGGCCGTCGGGGCGAGGCGGGCCACGGCACGGGCCAGTCCGGGCAGCAGCGGGCCGGCCGGCGGCTCGGGCAGGCTGCCGGCCGCCGTCCCGGAGACCAGTTCGGTGAGGGGGCCGGGGAAGGTGTGGGCGTGCCGCAGCAGCTCGGCCCACAAGCGGGGGTCGTCCCCCAGCGGGGCGAGGGTGCGCCGCAGGGCCGTGTGCATCCCGGCCAGTTCGGGCAGGCTCCAGCGCAGTCCGCGGGTGGTGGGGAGGTCGGCGAGCAGCAGCGCGCGGCCCGCGGGGCGGACGTCGTCGGCGAGCTCGTCCTGGGTGATCAGGCCCATCCGGACGGCCCGGACGGCGGGCCGGTACCAGGAGCGGTCGTGCGACCGGGCGGCGCGCAGGTCGAGCAGTCCGCGTGCGGCTCTCGGGGGCAGGCCGCCGCGCAGCAGCAGGGCCTCGGCCGAGCCGGGGGGCAGCGGGTCCCGTGCGTGCGCGAACCAGAGGAGCTCGGGGTCCGCGTCGTGCGGCAGCGCCAGGATGTCGAGCGGGACCCGCGGCCGGTGCGTGCCGTGCCGGCGCAGCAGCAGGAGCAGTTCTTCGGAGGTCAGGGGCGCCCCGGCGGGGTCCCGGCCGAGCTCGGCGCGCAGGACGGGCAGGAGGGCGGGTGGGATCCGGCGGGCGGCGTACCGGGCGGGCCCGGGCAGGCCGGGCAGCGGGCGGCCGAGGACGTGGGGGTTGCGGGCCACGG
Source organism: Streptomyces sp. NPDC060049 (assembly GCF_042736715.1). Lineage (NCBI taxonomy): Bacteria > Bacillati > Actinomycetota > Actinomycetes > Kitasatosporales > Streptomycetaceae > Streptomyces > Streptomyces sp. NPDC060049. The sequence continues at coordinate 401,086 of NZ_JBHWVV010000006.1, read as the reverse complement.
AGCGGCGGTCCTGGTCGTTGCCGAGACGGAGCAGGAGGCTGACCGCCGAGGCGGGCAGCCACTGGTCGCGGGCGAGGTAGTTGCGGGTGGCGGGGTCGAGGCGCCCGATCAGGACGGTGGCGACGGGCTGGGGTGCGTGGCGCAGTACGAGCGCCACGCACCAGGCGAGCCTGCGGCTGTCCCTCTGCTGGTCCATCGCTCTGTTCCTCGCCGTGTCCCTTGCCTGTCACCAGGGTCGTACACCCTCAGGTGTCCGGCGATGATCGCAGGTCAGCGGATCGGGCGGTGCACGTTCTTGCGCGTGGAGGGGCCGGGGGCCGCGTCGGCGATCCACGGGCCGTCGCCGGAGGGGTCGAGGATGCCCTCCTCCAGCCAGGTGTAGGTGCCCGACAGGACGCCGGCGACGACCTTGCGGTCCAGGTCGTCGGTGTTGTCCCAGAGCCGGCCGAAGAGCTCTTCCACCCGCAGCCGGGACTGCCGGCAGAAGGCGTCGGCGAGCTGGTAGGCCTCGCGGCCGTGCTCGCCGGCGTCCCTCAGGTGCTCGGCGCGCACGCAGGCGGCGCTCATCGCGAAGAGCTCGGCGCCGATGTCGACGATCCGGCCGAGGAAGCCCTGCTTGGTCTCCATGCGGCCCTGCCAGCGGGACATGGCGTAGAAGGTGGACCGGGCGAGTTTGCGCGATCCGCGCTCGACGTAGCGCAGGTGGGTGGCGAGGTCGGGGTGGCCGTCGGGGTGGAAGGCCCGGTAGGTGCCGGGGACCTGGCCCGCTCCGGTGGCCAGCTTGGGCAGCCAGCGGGCGTAGAACCCGGCGGCGCGGGCGCCCGCCTTGGCCTTGTCGCCCAGCGCCTTGTCGGGGTCGATGAGGTCCCCGGCGACCGACAGGTGGGCGTCCACGGCCTCGCGGGCGATCAGCAGGTGCATGATCTCGGTGGATCCCTCGAAGATCCGGTTGATGCGCAGGTCGCGGAGCATCTGCTCGGCCGGGACGGCCCGCTCTCCGCGCGCCGCGAGCGATTCGGCGGTCTCGAAGCCCCGTCCGCCGCGGATCTGGACCAGCTCGTCGGCCATCAGGCAGGCCATCTCGGAGCCGTAGAGCTTGGCGAGGGCGGCCTCGATCCGGATGTCGTTGCGGTCGTCGTCGGCCATCTGGGAGGCCAGGTCGACCACGGCCTCCAGGGCGAAGGTGGTGGCGGCGATGAAGGAGATCTTGGCGCCGACGGCCTCGTGCCGCGCGACCGGCCGGCCCCACTGTTCGCGTACGCCGGACCATTCGCGGGCGATCTTCAGGCACCATTTCCCGGCGCCGACGCACATGGCGGGCAGCGAGAGCCGGCCGGTGTTCAGCGTGGTCAGGGCGATCTTCAGCCCGGCGCCCTCGGCGCCGATGCGCTGGGCGGCCGGTACCCGTACCCGGTGGAAGCGGGTGACGCCGTTCTCCAGGCCGCGCAGCCCCATGAAGGCGTTGCGGTGCTCGACGGTGATGCCCGGCGAGTCGGCCTCGACGACGAAGGCGGTGATCCCGCCCCGGTGGTTCTCGCTCTTGGGCACGCGGGCCATCACGACGAGGAGGTCGGCGACGACCCCGTTGGTGGTCCAGAGCTTCACGCCGTCCAGGACGTAGGCGTCCTCGCCGTCCGGGACCGCCGTGGTGGCGAGGCGCGCCGGGTCGGAGCCGACGTCCGGCTCGGTCAGGAGGAAGGCGCTGATGGCGGTGGTCGCGCAGCGCGGCAGATAGGTGTCCTTCTGCTCCTGGGTGCCGAACATCTTCAGCGGCTGGGGCACGCCGATCGACTGGTGGGCGGAGAGCAGGGCCCCGATGGCGGGGCTGACGGAGCCGACGAGGGCGAGCGCCTTGTTGTAGTACACCTGGGTGAGGCCGAGGCCCCCGTACTTCGGGTCGATCTTCATGCCGAGCGCGCCGAGCTCTTTCAGCCCGCGCACGGTCTCGTCGGGGATCTTCGCCTCGCGTTCGATGCGCGCCCCGTCGATCGAGGTCTCGCAGAACTCCCGCATCCGGGCCAGGAAGGCTTCACCGCGCCGGACGTCCTCGTCCGCCGGGACCGGGTGGGGATGGATCAGGTCGAGCCTGAACCGGCCGAGGAACAGCTCCTTGGCGAAGCTCGGCCGCTGCCAGTGCTGTTCCCGGGCCGCTTCCGCGACCTGTCGCGCCTCGCGCTCGGTCACCTTGGGCCGAACGGGTGGTACGGGCTGTGCGGGCTGTACGGGCCGCGTACCGCCGGGCTGTGCTGCCGCCATGAGGGGACTCACCTCGCCGAGAGTGGGGGTGCTTACCGGTGGGTGCTACCTGTGAGTCGTACCCGTTTCGGGCGGCGGGGAAGCGGCGGTAAAAGGGGGACGGCCGGAGCCCCCGCACAGTGGGCTCCGGCCGTCTGCTCTTCGACGTACGGGTTCGGTCAGATGTCAAGGCCGCTGAGGACCAGGACCCGCTCGTACGTGTAGTCGTCCATCGCGTAGCGCACGCCCTCGCGGCCCACGCCGGACTGCTTGACCCCGCCGTACGGCATCTGGTCGGCGCGGTAGGACGGGACGTCGCCGACGATCACGCCGCCGACCTCCAGCTCGCGGTGGGCACGGAACGCGCTCTGGATGTTCCGGGTGAAGACGCCCGCCTGGAGGCCGAACTTCGAGTCGTTGACGGCGGCGAAGGCCTCGTCGGTGTTCTCGACCTTGCGCAGGGTCAGGACCGGCCCGAAGACCTCCTCGGTGGCCAGGGTGACGCCCTCGGGCACCTCGGAGACGACGGTGGGCGCGTACGAGGCACCCTCGCGCTTGCCGCCCGTGAGCAGCTTGGCTCCGGCGGCGACGGCCTCGTCGACCCAGGACTCGACGCGCTTGGCGGCGTCCTCGGAGACGAGGGGGCCGACGTCGGTCGCCGAGTCGTTCGGGTCGCCGGTGACCTGCTCCTGGACCTTGGCGACGACCTTCTCGACGAGGCGGTCGTAGACGGCGGCGTCGGCGATGACGCGCTGGACGCCGATGCAGGACTGGCCGGCCTGGTAGTTCGAGAAGGTGGCGATGCGGGTCGCGGCCCAGTCGAGGTCGGCCTCCGAGGCCCAGTCCTCCAGGACGACGGCCGCGGCGTTGCCGCCGAGCTCCAGGGTGCAGTGCTTGTGGGGCACGGCCTGCTGGATGGCGTAGCCGACCTTGTCGGAACCGGTGAAGGAGATGACGGGCAGGCGCTCGTCCTTGACCAGCTCCGGCATCTTGTCGTTGGCGACGGGGAGCACGGACCAGGAACCGACCGGCAGGTCGGTCTCGGCCAGCAGCTCACCGATGATCAGACCGGAGAGCGGGGTGGCCGGGGCGGGCTTCAGGATGATCGGCGCGCCGACGGCGATGGCGGGGGCCACCTTGTGGGCGCACAGGTTCAGCGGGAAGTTGAACGGCGCGATGCCGAGGACCGGGCCCTTGACGAAGCGGCGGGTCAGGGCGAGGCGGCCGACGCCACCGGCGTCGGTGTCCAGGCGCTGGGCCTCTCCGCCGTTGAAGCGGCGGGCCTCCTCGGCGGCGAAACGGAACACGGACACCGCACGGCCGACCTCACCGCGGGCCCACTTGATGGGCTTGCCGTTCTCGGCGGAGATCAGCAGGGCGATCTCCTCGGTGCGCTCGGCGAGCCGGCGCGCGACGTGGGCCAGGGCCTCGGCGCGTACGTGGGCGGGGGTCGCGGAGAACTCCGCCGTCACGGCGTGGGCCGCGGCCACGGCCTCCTCGACCTGGGCGTCGGTGGGGACGCTCACGGTACCGACGAGACGGCCGTCCCACGGGGAGTGGACGTCGAGGCTGTCGTCGCCGGTGGCCTGGCGTCCGGCGAGCCAGAAGGCGTGGGTGGAGGTCATGCTGATCCCGGCCCTTCGGAGTGTGTGCGGTGGGTCCTTGTCCCCTCCACCGTAGGACTCCGGCGCGGATTCGGTGTTTGTCCGGCATGGAGTACGTGTCCGGCGTGGCGCGCCGCTTTGTCAGTGTCGGCGCCGACGCCGCGCGTGCGGGGCCCGTCCGCAGGTCGCCCGTACGGGCGACCGTGGGAGTCCGTAGAGGTCGTCCGGCTATACCGGGGTCGAGGTGGCCTTCAGTGCCAGCCAGAGCTCCATGCGGACGTCCGGGTCGTCCAGGGAGCGGCCGAGGATCTCCTCCACGCGCCGCATCCGGTAGCGCAGCGTGTGGCGGTGGACGCCGAGGTCGGCCGACGCCGCGTCCCACTGGCCGTGGCGCGAGAGCCAGGCCTGGAGCGAGGCCAGCAGGTCGCCCCGGCCCTTCTCGTCGTGCTCGCGCAGCGCGCGCAGCGTGCCGTCCGCGAAGGCCCGCACCGCGTCGTCGGCGAGCAGGGGGAGGACCGAGCCGGCCGCGAGCTCCTCGTGCTCGACCATCGCGCGGCCGCGGCGGCGGGCCACGGCGAGGGCCTGGTCGGCCTGTTTGAAGGCCGCGGCCACGCCGGAGGCCAGGGCCGCCGCCGATAGGCCGATCACCGGTTCGTCCGGCTCGGGTTCGCCCGCGTCCCGCCCCCGCCGCGATTCCAGCGCCCGCGCGTACTCGGCGCACGCCTGCACGGCGGATCCCCCGTCGGCCGCCAGGACCACGAGGCGCCCGGCCTCCGGCACCACCAGCAGGGCCTCCCCCGTGCGCGCCGCCGCCGACTCCGCGGCGTCGGCCAGCTGGGCGAGGCCGTGCGGCTGCGCGGTCCCCGCCTGCGCAGGCTCCGCCACGACGATCCGGAACGGGGCCTCCAGCAGGGCCCCGTACAGGTCCCCGGCCACGGCCCGCGCGTGGTCCGCCTGACCGGCGAGCAGCATGCGCAGCACCGCCGCGCCGAGCCGGGACTCGGCGTCGTGCAGGGAACGGGAGCGTTCCGTGGTGAGGGTCAGGAGAGCCACCGCCGAGTGGACCGCGTAGCGCTCCGCCGTGCCGAGCGGGGCCGCGGTGCCGACGGCGAGGGCACCGCGCGCCCGCCGCCCGGTGCCCAGGGACTGCAGCTCGACCCGGTCCTCGGAGCCGCCGACCACGGCACTGGCGGGCGCCGGGCGCTCGCGCAGCCGCTCCACGTCGGGGGTCAGGCGGGCCGCCCTGCGCGCGGCCCAGTCGGGCGCGGCCGCGACGACGGCGCCGGAGGTGTCGTACAGGGCGGCCCAGCCGTGTACGTGCGCCGCCAGCTTCGTCAGCAGCTCGGCGGGGCCGTCGGCGGACAGTGCGGCCCGCGTCAGCTCCCGCTGCGCCTCGAAGCCGGCGGTCACGGCCCGGTACTGGTCGGCGGCGAGGGCGGCGGAGACGGCCTTGCTGATGGCGAGGAAGGGGGTGCGCCGGGGCACTTCCAGCAGGGGCAGGTCCTCGGCCCGGGCGGCTTCGACCAGCGCCTCGGGCACGGCGTCGTAGTTGACGCCGACGGCGAAGCCGATGCCGACGACCCCGGCCGCGGCGAGCCTTCGTACGTAGCGCCGCATCTCCTCGGGGTCCTCCGCGTCGAGCTTCATCGCGGTGATGAGGAGGAGTTCCCCGCCCTCCATGTAGGGGACGGGGTCGGCGAGCTCGCTGACGTGGGCCCAGCGCACGGCGGTGTCGAGGCGGCCCTCGCCGGCCCGGACGCTGAGTTTGAGCGCCGAGTGCTGGACGAGTGAGGCGAGGGTGAGCGGCATGGGTACCGGGGCGCCTTAGGGGAGGAGGGGGTTTCGGCGGCGAGGTGGCGACGCGGGATTCTCGCCGTGGACGCCCCCACCGGTTTTCGCCGTGGCGTACGAACGGCTCACCTTGATTCTGCCACCCCGTACGGGTCGCCTCAGCTCGTACCCCCGAGCCGCACCAACAGCGGTGCGGCCCGCTCGCCGCGGACGGAGGTGAGGGAGAGCACGGCGTGGCCGGGGGGCACGGTGTTGGCGAGGGCGGAGGCGGACCAGCGCTCCCGCTCGACCTGCCGCACGGTGACCGCGTCGGTGGTGACGGCCTTGCCGGTGATCATCTTGCGCAGCGTGTGCACGGCCCTGGTCATCGGGCGGTCGGCGTAGACCGTCCGGCTGGTGACGTCCCGCGTCTCGACCACCTCGGTCCCCCAGGCGTCGGCGAACCACTTGCCGTCCCAGGTGGTGACGCCGGAGAAGGCCACCCGGCAGCCGACCGCCCCGAGCAGCGGGGTGCGCAGCGGTTCCGGTACGTCGTCCAGGGTGCGCAGCGTCAGCAGGACCCCCGCGTTCGCCGAGCGGAGCCGCTGTACACCGCGCACGGTCTCGGGCGTGAGGGTGCGCGAGGCGTCGTCGAAGGCGAGGAAGGCGAACAGGGAGCGGTCGGTGCGCGCCGCGACCGAGGCGTTGAACTGGGCGAGCAGCAGCCGGGCCAGCAGCCGGGAGGCGTCCGCGTGGGCGCGCTCGGGCAGGTCGACGCGGACCCGGACGGGGTGTTCGAGGGCGCGCGGGGAGAAGGGCCGGCCGGCGCCGGTGGTGTCGAAGAACCCGTGGAAGGCGGGCCGGTCCAGCAGCGCCACCCGGTCGGCGAGGACGGGGCCGGGGTCGCCGTGGGCCCCGTGCTGCCGGGTCCGGGCGTCGAGCTCGCGCAGCATGGCCTGGCGGCCCGCGCGCTCCAGGACTTCGCGCAGGGCGTCGACCGCGGCGGGCCGCCCGTCGAGCAGCTCCCGCAGCTCGGCCACCGTGGGGAAGCGGCCGTACGCGGCCCGGAAGGGGCCGAGGAGCTGTGCGAGGGCCGTGGCGCAGCGGCGTACGTCGATGCCGGGGAGGTCGCCGACGAACGCCTCGGCGAGGACGGAGGCCGCTTCGTCGGGGTCGGTGGCGCCGCCGTAGAGGTCGAGGTCGTGGACGGACGAGGAGTCGCCGAGGCGGACGACGATGTCGTAGGCCCCGTCGGGCCCGAGCGGCGTCCCGGCGGCGGCGACGGTGATGACGGCGGCTTCGCCGGCCAGGGCCTGGAGCATGAGCGATTCGACGACCGGGCGGACCAGCCGGGAGGTCTTGCCCGCTCCGGAGGGGCCGACGGCGAGCACCGAGGTCCCGAGGAGGGCGGGGTCCAGGGCCAGGCCGGTCCCCCGGCGCTCGAAGGGGTTGGGTTCGGTGTCGGTGACGGTCCCGAGGCGGACCTGGCCGACGAGCAGGTCGTGCCGGGCCGCGCGGACGGGCAGGTCGCGGGCTCCGGAGGGGTGCCCGCAGGCGGCGGGGCCTTTGTCCCGCACGGCCTGGACGAAGGCGTGGCGCCGCCCGGGGTCGGCGAGCACGGAGTCCCAGGCCCGCCGGATCCGCACGTGGTCGACGTCGTTCATGCGCCCGGCGGCGGCTTCGGCGGCCAGCCGGTCGGCGGTCTCCGCGAACCCGGCGGCGCGCAGCTGCGGCCAGCCGGCGGGGTCGTCCGCGGCGGCCTGCCCGGCCGGGAGGGGGGTGGCGGGGGGCTCGGCGGCGGGGCCGGCGAGGGCTCCGTGCGCCAGCCCGGCCCAGTCGCCGAGCCGTCCGAAGAAGAGGATGACGGGGAGGTAGACCGCCGCGTAGAGGAGGTAGGTGACGACCGGCCCCGCCGAGCCGCCGAGCTCCGCGTAGGGCAGGTGGCCGAAGGCCAGCGGGTAGACCGGCAGGGTCTCGCTCACGACGAGCAGGACCACGACGAGGGCGCCGATCAGGGCGCCCAACGCGCGGTACCAGGGGCCGCGGGCCACGACGAGCCGGTCGAAGGCGGTCCGCCAGCCGCCGAGCCGGGCGAACGCGAGGAGCATGCCGCCGGTGACCAGCAGCTCGTAGAGCTCGGTGGCGGCCGTGCCCCGGTGGTCGACGGGCTCGCGCCGCAGCCCGTTGGTCCACCAGTCATCGGGGGTGAAGAGGTCGAGGGGTACGCCCACCAGGGGCAGGGCGCCGTCCACGAAGAGGCGCCAGACCACGAAGCAGATCACGAGCGAGATCCCGACCCGCTTGAGCAGGGAGGCGTCGGCCGTCTCGGGCCGCGGCGCGGGCGGCACGTAGGCGTGGCGCCAGATGCCGGGGCCGGCGTCCGGGCGCGGGACGCGCAGCCAGTCGGCGAGGGCGGGGGCCGCCGCCGGGGCGTGGACCGGAGCGGCCGGCGCGTGCGCGGGCATCGGCGGGGGGGCCGGCGGGCCGGAAGGGACCGGGGGCGCCGGCGGTCCCGCCGGGCGGGGGACGTGCCCGGTCGCGCGCGGAGCCCGCTGCCCCTGCGTGCCGTGCGTGCCGTCGGTGTCCATGTAACCCCTGCCCCCTGCCCGTTACCGCACTGTGCTGCGCGCTCAATCTAGTGGGCGGCGCCGCCCTGCGGCCCGCGCCCGGCCATGATCCACAGGAGACGTGCCGGTTCCCTCCTATGGCCGTCACGGACAAGGACACGCGGACACCACTCCCGAACGGAGCATGCAGGACCCCGCCTCCCGGGCCTAGCCTGCGGACAAAGACACAAGTGCGTCCGAAAACACCCCCCCAGGAGCCCCCTATGACCGCTGTTCCGCAGGAGCGCCGCATCGTCACCGCGATCCCCGGCCCCAAGTCGCAGGAGCTGCAGGCCCGCCGCCTTTCGACGGTGGCCGGCGGCGTGGGCTCCGTGCTCCCCGTCTTCACGGCCCGTGCGGGCGGCGGCATCATCGAGGACGTCGACGGCAACCGCCTGATCGACTTCGGCTCCGGCATCGCCGTGACCTCGGTCGGCGCCTCCGCCGAGGCCGTCGTGCGCCGCGCCTCCGCGCAGCTCGCCGACTTCACCCACACCTGTTTCATGGTGACCCCCTACGAGGGCTACGTGGAGGTCTGCGAGGCGCTCGCCGAGCTCACCCCGGGCGACCACGCGAAGAAGTCGGCGCTGTTCAACTCCGGCGCCGAGGCCGTCGAGAACGCCGTCAAGATCGCCCGCGTGTACACCAAGCGCCAGGCCGTCGTCGTCTTCGACCACGGCTACCACGGCCGTACGAACCTCACGATGGCGCTGACCTCGAAGAACATGCCGTACAAGCAGGGCTTCGGCCCGTTCGCCCCCGAGGTCTACCGCGTCCCGGTCGCCTACGGCTACCGCTGGCCGACCGGCGCCGAGAACTGCGGCCCCGAGGCCGCCGCCCAGGCGATCGACCAGATCAGCAAGCAGATCGGCGCCGAGAACGTCGCCGCGATCATCATCGAGCCGGTCCTCGGCGAGGGCGGCTTCATCGAGCCGGCCAAGGGCTTCCTCCCGGCGATCGTGAAGTTCGCCAACGACAACGGCATCGTCTTCGTCGCCGACGAGATCCAGTCCGGCTTCTGCCGCACCGGCCAGTGGTTCGCGTGTGAGGACGAGGGCATCGTCCCGGACCTGATCACCACCGCCAAGGGCATCGCGGGCGGCCTGCCGCTCGCCGCCGTGACCGGCCGCGCCGAGATCATGGACTCCGCGCACGCGGGTGGCCTGGGTGGCACCTACGGCGGCAACCCGGTGGCGTGCGCCGGTGCGCTGGGCTCCATCGAGACCATGAAGGAGCTCGACCTCAACGCCGCGGCGAAGAAGATCGAGTCCCTCATGAAGGCCCGCCTGACGGCCATGCAGGAGAAGTACGACATCATCGGCGACATCCGCGGCCGCGGCGCCATGATCGCGATCGAGCTCGTCAAGGACCCCGTCTCCAAGACCCCGTTCCCCGAGGCGGCCGGCGCGCTCGCCAAGGCCTGCCACGCCGAGGGCGTGCTCGTCCTCACCTGCGGCACCTACGGCAACGTGCTCCGCTTCCTCCCGCCGCTCGTCATGGGCGAGGACCTGCTGAACGAGGGTCTGGACGTCATCGAGGCCGCGTTCGCGGCCATCTGATCGAACGTCTGACACGCGCGGTAGAACGGACGGGTGCATTGCTCGATCACTTCTCGACCACTACCGCGGGTAACGGTCGGGCACTGTGAAGAACGTGTGGGGGGCCGATGGCGGGAGCGTTTTCCGGCTGTCGGTCCCCGTTCCGCTGGCGTACGGTTTCTGCAGATGAGTGAGACAGCCCGCTCCGGGGAAACCGGGAGCGATACCAGTAACGGGCTTCCCCAGCGCCGTACTGGGCATGCGTTCGCGCACACTCCTCACCGATCGGACGGCCGCTCGCCCCAAACCCCCCGGGGCGCCCGGCAACCCGATCCGGGCGGCCGTCCCGGAACCACCCCCCCTGTTCCGGGACGGCCGGCCACTCTCCTGGCCGCGCTCTGCGCCGCGCTCTTCGCCCTGATCACCTGGCAGGTCCTCGTATCGGGCCCCCTGTTGACCCCGGACGCCCGCCTCAGCCGCGCCCTCGTGCGCACCGTCCCGGACGCGGTCACCCAGCGCCTCTCCGACTTCGGCAACATCCCGGTCGCGGTCCCGGTCCTGCTCCTCGCGGTCCTCTACGCCGCCCTGCGCGGCGATCGGCGGGGCGCGGCGGCCGCGGCGCTGGCCATGGCCATGGTGCCGGCCCTGGTCGCCCCGCTGAAGGAGTGGACCGGCCGCCCGGGCCCGCTGGAGCCCTGGGCCACCAGCTACTACCCCTCGGGCCACACGGCCACCGCGTACGTGGCGTACACGGCCGCGGCCCTGCTCGTCACGCCCCGCCTGGGCCGCCGATGGCCCCTCGCCGTCGCGGCCGCCCTCACCGCCCTCACCTCGGCGGGCCTGGTCCTGCGCGGCTACCACTGGCCCCTGGACGTCCTGGCCAGCCTCCTGATGTGCACCCCCCTGCTCCTCGGGGTGCGGTGGGCCACGCCGGGGCGGTCGGCGGCCTGTCAGGAGCCGAAGTAGGCGTCGAAGTTCTTCGAGAACTCCCAACTGCCGAAGCGGTCCCAGTTGATGGACCAGGTCATCAGGCCGCGCAGGGCGGGCCAGGTGCCGTGGGTCTGGTACGACCCGCAGTTCGCCTTCTTCGTCAGGCAGTCCAGCGCCTTGGCGACCTCCGCCGGGGAGGTGTGGCCGTTGCCCGCGTTGGTCGTCGCCGGGAGGCCGATGGCGACCTGGTCCGCCCGCAGCGGCGGGAAGACGCGTGCGGCGTTGCCCGCGACCGGGAAGCCGGTGAGCAGCATGTCGGTCATGGCGATGTGGAAGTCGGCGCCGCCCATGGAGTGGTACTGGTTGTCGAGGCCCATGATCGAGCCCGAGTTGTAGTCCTGGACGTGGAGCAGGGTCAGGTCGTCGCGCAGGGCGTGGATGACCGGGAGGTACGCCCCGGCGCGCGGGTCCTGGCCGCCCCAGGGGCCGGAGCCGTAGTACTGGTAGCCCAGCTGGACGAAGAAGGTCTCGGGGGCCATGGTCAGGACGAAGTCCGGGCCGTACTTGGCCTTGAGGGTCTTCACGGCGGATATCAGGTTGACGATCACCGGGGTGGTGGGGGTGCGGAAATCGGTGTCGCCCGTCGCCAGGGAGAGGGAGTGGCCCTCGAAGTCGATGTCGAGGCCGTTCAGCCCGTACTCGTCGATGATCTTGCCGACGGAGGAGACGAAGGCGTCGCGGGCCGCCGTGGTGCCCAGCTGGACCTGGCCGTTCTGGCCGCCTATCGAGATCAGGACCTTCTTGCCCGCGGCCTGCTTGGCCTTGATCGCCGCCTTGAACTCGGCGGCCGATTCGACGTTCGGGCACTCGCTCACCGGGCAGAGCTGGAAGCGGATGTCGCCCGAGGCCACCGAGGTCGGCTCGCCGAAGGCCAGGTTGATGACGTCCCACGAGGCGGGCACGTCGGCCATCCGGACGTAGCCGGAGCCGTTGGCGAAGCTGGAGTGCAGGTAGCCGACGAGCGCGTGGGCGGGCAGGCCCGGGTTGCCCGGGTTGCCACCGCCTCCGCTCGGCGTCGTCACCGCGGCGGCGGCGCCCTTGGGCGATTCGCCGGCCGCGTTCACCGCGCTGACCTGGAAGGAGTACGTCGTGGAAGCCGTGAGGCCGGTGACCGTCGCCGACGTCCCGCTCACGGTGGTCGGGTTCGCGCCGTCGCGGTAGACCTTGTACGAGGTGGCGCCGGTCGCCGCCGTCCAGGAGAGGCCGACCGAGGTCGGGGAGGCCGCGGACGCCGTCAGGCCGGTGGGGGCGGCCGGGGGCTGGGGCTGGCCGGGTCCGGAACCGCCGGGGTCGGGGCCGACGAGGGTGACGTCGTCCGTGAACTGCGGCGGCTGGCCGTACCAGCCCTGGGTGTAGACGGTGACCGAGGTGGTGGCCGCGCCGGTACGGAAGCTCGTGCTCAGCTGCTTGTAGGCGCCCGGGGTCTGCGTCCAGGTCTGCGCGTCCGTGGTCCCGGTGCCGGTCGCGCCGAGGTAGACGTAGGCGCCCTGCACCCAGGCGGTCAGCGTGTAGGCGGAGTCGGGTTTGACGGTGACGGTCTGGGAGCAGCGGGCGTTGTCCTGGCTGGCCGGTGTGCCCTTGAGGGCGGAACTCCCGCCGTGGACCGGGGTGCTGACGGCGACTCCGCTGCCGGCGGAGCAGCTCCAGCCGTCGAGGCCGGCCTCGAAACCGCCGTTGCGGATGAGGTCGGCGTCCGCGGCCGCGGCCGGCTGGCCGACGGCGAGGAGGCCTGCCGCCGCGAGGGCGGCGGCGGTAAGGAGGGACAGGACCGAGCGTCTGGCGGTGCTTCTGGTGGGGCGCACAACTGCCTCCGGTGCATGGGGGGATGGAGCCAGGCCGCGATGGGGGGCGCGGCGGGGGAAGGCGCAGCGGCGCCCAAGATGGTCCAGACCAATGCCCTTGTCAAGACTTCCCGCCTCCCCGCCCCACGACGATCGCGGCCGCCTCGTGCATCGCGAGCTCCAGGACCGCCGGGTCGGTGAGCGTGCCCCGCCCGTCCGGGACCACCAGCCAGCGCACCCCGCCCGTCGCCCGGCCGGGATACGGGACGACGATCCAGGTCCCGTGCCCGGCTCCCCGTACGCCCGTCCCGATCCAGCGGGAGGCCGTGCCCGCGGGCACGAAAAAGCCCAGCCGGGTGTCGCCGAAATCGGCGATCACCGGGCCGGGCCGCTCCAGCAGCGGGTCCAGGACCTCCAGGGTGGTCCGCCCCAGCACCCCGGGCAGGATCAGCACGTCCCACCGCCGGCCGGCGGGCAGCAGGGCGACCCCGAGGGGGTTGCGCTCCCACGCCCGGCGGCAGGCGTCCGGATCGGGTGCCGCCGAGGCCAGCCATTCCACTGCCGTCTTGTCCCCCGGGATCGTCATCGCCCGGCCTCCGCTCTCTGGGTGTGCGGTGAGTAGTCCTCACCTGTGAGAGCGGTGCCGGGCGCGACTATGACGCGGGTTTCGTTACTCCGTGGTAGTGAACCGGGTCACAGCACGACGCCCGGGATGTACCCCGGGCGTGCGTGCGGGCGTCAGCTGTCGAAGCCGAGACCGAGGCGGTCCATCACCTTCAGCCACAGGTTCCGATGTCCGCCCAGCCGGTCCGCCCGGGCCAGCGACCACTTGGTCAGCGTGATCCCGGTCCACGCGAAGGGCTCCGGCGGGAAGGGCATCGGCTTGGAGCGGACCATCTCCAGCTCCGTGCGCTCGGTCCGCTCCCCCGCCAGCAGGTCGAGCATCACGTCGGCGCCGAAGCGGGTGGCTCCGACGCCCAACCCGGTGAAGCCGGCCGCGTAGGCCACCTTCCCCGCGTGCGCGGTGCCGAAGAAGGCCGAGAAGCGCGAGCAGGTGTCGATCGCCCCGCCCCAGGCGTGGCTGAATTTCACCCCTTCAAGCTGCGGGAAGCAGGTGAAGAAGTGCTCGGCGAGCTTGAGGTACGTCTCCGGCCGGTGGTCGAGGTCGGGGTCGAGCCTGCCGCCGTAGGGGTAGATCGCGTCGTAGCCGCCCCACAGGATCCGCCGGTCCGGGGTGATCCGGAAGTAGTGGAACTGGTTGGCGCTGTCACCGAGCCCCTGCCGGTTCTTCCAGCCGATCGAGTCCAGCTGCGCCTCGGTCAGCTCCTCCGTCATCAACGCGTAGTCGTACACCGGGACGGTGAGCGGGCGCACCCGCTTGACCAGCGACGGGAAGATGTTGGTGCCCAGCGCCACCCGCCGGGCGAAGATCCGCCCGTAGGGGGTCCGCACGGCCATCCCGGCTCCCGAGCCGGCCAGGTCCAGCCCGCGCGTGTTCTCGTAGATCCGCACGCCCAGGTCCAGGCACGCCCGCTTGAGGCCCCAGGCGAGCTTCGCCGGGTTCAGCATGGCGACGCCGTCGTGGTCCCAGATCCCGCCGAGGAAGGTCGGCGAGTCGACCTCGGCGCGCAGGGCGTCTCGATCCAGCCATTCGGAGCGGCCCGTGAGGCCCAGGCGCTCGGCCTCTGCGTGGAACTCGCGCAGCTCCTCGACCTGGTGCGGCTCGGTGGCCACGTCGATCTCGCCGCTGCGCTCGAAGTCGCAGTCGATGCCGTAGCGGGCGACGGCGTCCTCGATGGCGTCGAGGTTGCGCGCGCCGAGCTCCTCCAGCTTCGCCAGCTCGTCCGGCCAGCGGGCCATGCCGTTGGCGAGGCCGTGGGTGAGGGACGCGGCGCAGAACCCGCCGTTGCGTCCCGAGGCGGCCCAGCCCGCCTCGTGGCCCTCGATCAGGACGACGTCCCGCGCGGGGTCGCGCTCCTTGGCGAGCAGCGCGGTCCACAGGCCGCTGTAGCCGCCGCCGATGACGAGCAGGTCGCAGTGCTCGTCGCCGGTGAGGGCGGGCTCGGCGGCGGGCTTGCCGGGGTCGTCCAGCCAGTACGAGACCGGCTTGGCTTCGGAAAGAGATCGTGCAGCGGTGCGCATGGCGTCTGGGGCCATGTCTTCCAACTCCCTACAGGAATTACTTGGGCTGTGCTTTCTTGCGGCGGTTGCCGACCATCTGGCCGGCCAGCACCACCAGGACCGCGATGACGAACATCGCCGTTCCGATGACGTTGATCTGTACAGGCGTACCGCGCTGGGCCGATCCCCACACGAACATGGGGAAGGTGACGGTGTTGCCCGAGTTGAAGTTGGTGATGATGAAGTCGTCGAAGGAGAGCGCGAAGGAGAGCAGCGCGCCCGCCGCGATACCGGGGGCCGCGATCGGCAGGGTGACGCGCAGGAAGGTCTGCGCGGGACCCGCGTAGAGGTCGCGGGCGGCTTCCTCCAGCCGGGGGTCCATGGAGAGCACACGGGCCTTGACGGCGGCGACGACGAAGCTCAGGCAGAACATGACGTGGGCGATCAGGATCGTCCAGAAGCCCAGCTGGATGCCCATGTTGAGGAAGAGGGCGAGCAGCGAGGCCGCCATCACGATCTCGGGCATGGCCATCGGCATGAAGATCAGCGAGTTGACCGCTCCGCGCGCCCGGAAGCGGTAGCGGACCATCGCGAAGGCGATGGCCGTGCCGAGGAGGGTCGCGCCGATGGTGGCCCAGACCGCGATCTGGAGCGAGAGGGAGAGGGAGGCGCACATGTCGGCGACTCCGCACGGGTCCTTCCACGCGTCGAGGGAGAACTCCTGCCAGGCGTAGTTGAACCGCCCGGTGGGGTTGTTGAAGGAGAAGACCGTGACGACGACGTTCGGCAGGATCAAGTACGCGAGCGTGACGAGCCCCGCGATCACGACGAGATTGCGGCGAAGCCAGGTGGTGGCGCTCTTCATCAGACCAGGTCCTCCGTCCCCGCTCGGCGGATGTAGATGGTGACCATGACCAGCACGATGGCCATGAGGATGAAGGACAGCGCGGCCGCCGTCGGGTAGTCGAGGATGCGCAGGTACTGCGACTGGATGACGTTGCCGATCATCCGGGTGTCCGTCGATCCGAGCAGCTCGGCGTTGACGTAGTCGCCGCTCGCCGGGATGAAGGTGAGCAGGGTCCCGGAGACCACGCCCGGCATGGAGAGCGGGAAGGTCACCTTCCGGAAGACCGTTGCGGGGCGGGCGTACAAGTCCCCGGCCGCCTCGTGGAGGCGGGTGTCGATGCGCTCCAGCGAGGTGTACAGCGGAAGGATCATGAAGGGGAGGAAGTTGTACGTCAGACCGCAGACGACGGCCAGGGGCGTGGCGAGGACGCGGTCGCCCTGCGTCATGCCGAGCCAGCTGGTGACGTCCAGGAAGCCGACGGCGTTGAGGACGGCGACCACGGGGCCGCCGTCCGCCAGGATCGTCTTCCAGGCGAGGGTGCGGATGAGGAAGCTGGTGAAGAACGGCGCGATGACCAGCACCAGCAGGAGGTTCCGCCAGCGCCCCGCCTTGAAGGCGATCAGGTAGGCCAGGGGGTACCCGAGGAGCAGGCACAGCGCCGTCGCGGTGCCCGCGTAGAGCAGCGAGCGCAGGAACTGCGGGTAGTACTCGGTGAAGGCGTCCCAGTACGTCCGGAAGTGCCAGGTGACTTCGAAGCCCTCTTCGAGGGAGCCCGTCTGCACCGACGTCGAGGCCTGGTAGATCATCGGCAGCACGAAGAAGACGAGCAGCCAGAGTATGCCCGGGAACAGCAGCCAGTACGGGACCAGGCGCTTCTTCAGGGACGGCTTGTGGACCGGTGGCCGTGCCGGGACGGCGGCCTCGGGCAGTGCGGCGGGGGCGGTCATGCGCTCTCCTCGACCGTCTCGATGCCCGCGTCGATGTCCTGGTCCGCGTCGAGGCCGAAGGTGTGGTCGGGGTTCCAGTGCAGGATCACGTCGGCGCCGGGCACCAGGCGGGCGTCGCGCTCGATGTTCTGGACGTACACCTCCAGCTCGGGGCAGACCGGGCTGTCGATGACGTACTGGGTGGAGACGCCGATGAAGGAGGAGGCGGCGATCTTGCCCGCGACCTTGTTGCGGCCCGCCGCGATGGTGTCCTCCCCGTCGGCGTGGACCAGGGAGATCTTCTCCGGGCGCACCCCGACGAGCAGCTTTCCGCCGGCGCGGGGCGCGGTCGAGCACCGCGCCGCCGGGACGCGCAGCTTCGTACCCGCCGAGGCGACCACGACGTCCGGGGCTCCGGCCTCCAGGACCTCGGCCTCGATGAGGTTGGAGGTGCCGAGGAAGTTCGCCACGAAGGTCGTCTTCGGGTTCTCGTACAGCTCGGCGGGGGCGCCCAGCTGCTCGACGCGGCCGCCGTTCATCACCGCGACCGTGTCGGCCATGGTCATGGCCTCCTCCTGGTCGTGCGTGACGTGCACGAAGGTGATGCCGACCTCGGTCTGGATCCTCTTCAGCTCCAGCTGCATCTGGCGGCGCAGCTTGAGGTCGAGGGCGCCGAGGGGCTCGTCGAGGAGCAGTACCTGGGGGTGGTTGATGAGCGCGCGGGCGACGGCGACGCGCTGCTGCTGGCCGCCCGAGAGCTGGTGCGGCTTGCGCTGGGCGAACTGGCCGAGCTGGACCAGCTCCAGCATGTCGTCGACCTGCTTCTTGACGGACTTGATGCCCCGGCGGCGCAGCCCGAAGGCGATGTTCTCGGAGACGTCCAGGTGCGGGAAGAGGGCGTAGCTCTGGAAGACGGTGTTGACCGGGCGCTTGTACGGGGGCAGGTGGGTGACCTCGCGCTCGCCGAGGCTCACGGTGCCGGTGGAGGGCTCCTCCAGGCCGGCGATCATGCGCAGGGTGGTGGTCTTCCCACAGCCCGAGGCGCCGAGCAGGGCGAAGAAGGAGCCCTGGGGGATGGTGAGATCCAGCGGATGCACGGCGGTGAAGGATCCGTAGTGCTTGCTGATCCCGGCGAGGCGGACGTCGCCGCCCGCGGTCTTGTCAGTCATGGGCCTGGGCCTTCGGTGGTGGTGTCGTGGAAGGGACGAGTGCCGGTACGGGGGCCGTGGGGGCGGCGGGACCCGTCAGGCTCCGATGAGCTTGGCGAACTTCTCCTCGTACGCCGTCTCTTCCTCGCTGGTGAGGGAGCGGAAGGCGTGCGACTTGGCGGCCATCGCCTTGTCCGGGACGATCAGGACGTTGTCCGCGAGCGCCGGGTCGATCTTGGCCAGCTCGTCCTTGACGCCCTCGACGGGGCAGACGTAGCTGATGAAGGCGGCGAGCTGGGCGGCCACCGCGGGCTCGTAGTAGTAGTCGATGAGCTTCTCCGCGTTGGCCTTGTGCCGGGCCTTGACGGGGACCAGCAGGTTGTCGCTGGAGGTGATGTAGCCGGGCGCCGGGATCGCGTACTGGATGTCCGGGTTGCCGGCCTGCAGCTGGATGACGTCGCCGGCCCAGGCCAGGCAGGCGGCGAGGTCGCCCTTGTCGAGGTCCGAGGTGTAGTCGTTGCCGGTGAAGCGGCGGATCTGCTTCTTGTCCACGCCCTTCTGGAGCCGGCCGATCGCCTCGTCGTAGTCGGCGTCCGTGAAGTTCCCCGGGTCCTTGCCCTGGTCGAGGAGGGTCATGCCGACGCTGTCGCGCATCTCGGTGAGGAAGCCGACGCGGCCCTTGAGGGAGGGGTCGTCGAGCATCTGGGTGACGGAGTCGACCTTCTTCCCGTCGGTCGCCTTGGTGTTGTAGGCGATCACGGTGTCGATGCCGGTCCAGGGATAGCTGTGCGCGCGGCCCGGGTCCCAGTCGGGGTTGCGGAACTGCGGGATCAGGTTGGCGTAGGCGTGCGGGAGGTGGGAGGGGTCCAGCTTCTGTGCCCAGCCGAGGCGGATGATGCGCGAGGCGAGCCAGTCGGTGACGACGATCAGGTCGCGGCCCGTGTCCTGGCCCGCGGCGAGCTGCGGGCGGACCTTGCCGAAGAACTCGACGTTGTCGTTGATGTCCTCGGTGTACTTGACCTTGATCCCGGTCCGTTTGGTGAACTCCTCCAGCGTGGGGCGGGACTTCTCGTCCTCGCTGGTGTCCATGTACTCGGTCCAGTTGGAGAAGTTGAGCTCCTTCTCCTGCTCCGAGTGGTCGTCGGACGCCACGGCCGTGCCGCCCTCGCGCTTGGCGGGCGGGATGCCGCAGCCGGCGAGGGTGGACAGGCCGCCGAGAGTGAGCGCACCGACTCCGGATGCGCGCAGCAGCGAACGGCGGGTCAGCGCTCCGCGTCCGCTGGTGAGGCTGCGTCGCATCGCGGCGAGTTGCGCCGCCGAGAGGCGGTCGGGCTCGAACTGCTCCATGGGAGGTGCCCTTTCGGGTGGGTGCGGGCCGCTGGTCGGGCGGCGAGTGCCACGCGGCGGCAGCCGCGAAGTGTTAGGTGCGGTCCCCGAAGATCGTGCGGTGCCAGTCCTTCGCGGCAACCGCGGTGTTGTCGTACATCACGTGCTTGACCTGCGTGTACTCCTCGAAGGAGTACGTACTCATGTCCTTTCCGAAGCCGCTCGCCTTGTAGCCCCCGTGGGGCATCTCGCTGATGATCGGAATGTGGTCGTTGACCCACACGCAGCCCGCCTTGATCTCGCGGGTGGCGCGGTTCGCCCGGTAGACGTCGCGGCTCCAGGCGGAGGCGGCGAGGCCGTAGGGGGTGTCGTTGGCCAGCGCGATGCCCTCGTCGTCGGTGTCGAAGGGCAGGACGACGAGGACCGGCCCGAAGATCTCGGACTGGACCACCTCGCTGTCCTGTGCCGCGCCGGAGATCAGGGTGGGCCGGTAGTAGGCGCCGTCGGCCAGGTCGCCGCCGGGGATCTCACCGCCGGTGACGACGGTGGCGTACGAGCGGGCGCGCTCGACGAAACCGGCGACGCGGTCGCGCTGGGCGTGGGACACCAGCGGGCCGAGGTCCGTGGACGGCTCGAAGGGGTCGCCGAGGCGAACGGTCTCCATCAGCTCGGCGACCCGGGCGACGAAGGCGTCGTGCAGCGGGCGCTGGACGTAGGCGCGGGTGGCCGCCGTGCAGTCCTGGCCGGTGTTGATGAGGGAGGCGGCGACGGCGCCGTTCGCGGCGGCCTCCAGATCGGCGTCGTCGAAGACCAGGAAGGGCGCCTTGCCGCCGAGCTCCAGGTGCAGCCGCTTGACGGTGGCGGTGGCGATCTCGGCGACCCGCTTGCCGATGGCGGTGGAACCGGTGAAGGAGGTCATGACGACGTCCGGGTGGCCGACCAGGTGCTCGCCCGCGTCCCGGCCGGCGCCGGTGACGATGTTGATCACACCGTCGGGAAGGCCCGCCTCCTTGGCTGCCTGGGCGAACATCAGGGAGGTCAGCGGGGTGAGCTCGGCGGGCTTGAGGACGATGGTGTTGCCCGCGGCGATCGCCGGGAGGATCTTCCAGGCCGCCATCTGCAGCGGGTAGTTCCACGGCGCGATGGAGCCCACGACCCCGATCGCCTCGCGGCGCACGTAGGAGGTGTGGTCCCCGGAGTACTCGCCGGCGGCCTGCCCCTGGAGGTGGCGTGCGGCGCCGGCGAAGAACGCGGTGTTGTCGATGGTCCCCGGCACGTCGAACCCGGTGGACAGCTTGACCGGCTTCCCGCACTGCAGGGACTCGGCGTACGCGAAGTCCTCGGCGTGCTCGGCCAGCACTGCGGCCAGCCGGTGCAGCGCGTCGGAGCGCTCGGCCGGGGTGGCGCCCGACCAGCCGGGGAAGGCACGCTTGGCGGCGGCGACGGCCGCGTCGACGTCCTCGGTGGAGGCCAG
This sequence comes from Streptomyces sp. NPDC060049, assembly GCF_042736715.1. NCBI lineage: Bacteria > Bacillati > Actinomycetota > Actinomycetes > Kitasatosporales > Streptomycetaceae > Streptomyces > Streptomyces sp. NPDC060049. Next base: position 380,720 of record NZ_JBHWVV010000006.1, on the reverse strand, counting down.
CTCGTAGGTGAGCACCTCCTCGCCCGTCGCCGGGTCGATCACGGTGTGTGACCGCCCGGAGGTTCCGGGACGCAGCTGCCCGTCGATGTACTGCGCGCCCTCGGCGAAGCGGTCCTTGACCTGGTCCTTGACCTGGAAGCGGTTGCCCATCACGCTCTCACGCTCTCCGTAGCTACAGTTCGAGCTACAGCTCGAATTGAGTGCCGATCCTGACAGAGGAGTACCCCTCGGCCAAGTGATTCCGTTGTTGCCTTTTGATTACGCGACGGAATCGGTCGACCATGTGTCGAGGCGCGCCCAAAATCCCGTACGAAGTGTCCGTGGCCCCTGCGAGACTCGCGTGCATGGAGATGATCGAGGAACTGATCGGGCAGGTCAGCCGGGGTGAGCGGGTGAAGTTCCTGCCGTTCTGGGGACACCGGCCGCGGCCGGACGGAAGCCTCGGACCTAGCTGCCTCAGCCAGTGGTGGCCGTCCGAGTTCACCGTGGGTGATGTGCGGTACGCAAGCGCCGAGCACTGGATGATGGCCGGAAAGGCCCGCTTGTTCGAAGACCCGGAGGCGGAGCGCGCGGCGCTGGAAGCCAAGAGTCCGGCGGCCGCGAAGAAGGCCGGACGGCTGGTCCGCGGCTTCGACAACGCGGTCTGGGAGCGGGAGCGGTTCGAGCTGGTGGTCGCGGGCAGCGCGCACAAGTTCGGCTCTGAGCCCGCACTGAAGTCGTACCTGCTCTCGACCGGGAACCGGGTCCTGGTGGAGGCCAGCCCGATGGACCGGATCTGGGGCATCGGACTGGCGGCCGACGACGAGCGGACCCTGGACCCGGCGCGCTGGCGGGGGCTGAACCTGCTGGGCTTCGCGCTGATGGAGGCGCGCGAGCGGCTGCGGGCGGGGAGTTAATCGTTTCCGCCCGCGGGGGGCGGGCGGCTAGCGTGATCCTCGTCCAGGTGCGAAGGCGAGACCTACTTCGACTCATAATCGGGCGGCCGCGGGTTCGAGTCCCGTCACCGGCTTCGGGCCGGTGTAGCTCAGCTGGTAGAGCACCTTGTGGTTTCGCCGACTTCGATCTCTGGACACCTACGTCACGCACCTCCCGGTGCGCCCGGCAGCGGCTCCTTCTTGCAGAAATCACGCCGCAGCCACTTCTTGATCTCGGGAGGCCCGCGTGCGGAACGCCCGGTGCGCAGGCAGCGGCTCCTTCCGGATCAACGGGTCGCGGGTTCGAGTCCCGCCCGGCTCCGGCCGGTAGCTCAGTCGGGTAGAGCAGTCGACACAGTCCGTCGCCGACTTCGATCTCGGGCGTTCCGCACGTCAGACCTCCCCCTTTCACTGAATTCGGGGGGATTCACATGGCTCGTTTCAACCTGCGCCCGTCCAAGTCCGCCACGGCGGCAGCGACGGCCGCGCCCGCATCGCCCGTCCGCTCGACCGGAGCCCGGGCCCGCAACCACCACGGCAGCCGCGGCTTCGTCCGCGATTCCCGCTCCGAGCTGTTCCTGCTCGCCGTAGCGAACTTCGTCACCCAGCAGACCGCTTACGAGGGCGGCCCGGCGCGCGACGGCCGGTTCGCCGCGCTCGTGCGCAGCCTCGCGGTCGAGGACCCCGAGTGGACCGCCGGCCTGCTCGGCTGGCTGCGCCGCGACGGCAACATGCGTACGGCCTCGCTCGTCGGCGCCGCCGAGTACGTCAAGGCGCGGCTCGACGCCGGAGCGACCGGGGGCCCCTCGAACAGGCGGGTCGTGGACTCCGTACTGCTGCGCGCGGACGAGCCCGGTGAGCTGCTCGCCTACTGGACGGCCGCGTACGGACGGGCCGTGCCCAAGCCCGTCAAGCGAGGCATCGCCGACGCGGTGCGCCGCCTCTACGGCGAAACGTCCCTCCTGAAGTACGACACGGCGTCCAAGGCCTACCGCTTCGGCGACGTCCTGAACCTCGTGCACGCCTCCCCCGACCCTGCCAAGCCCTGGCAGGGCGAGCTGTTCCGCCACGCCCTCGACCGCCGGCACAACCCGGAGACCGCCGAGGTCCCGGCGGGAAGCCGCACCCTCCTCGCGCACCGGGCCCTGATGGAGCTGCCCGTGACGGAGCGCCGGGCCGTGGTCACCGCCCCGGACGGCGCCGAGCGGCTCGCGGAGGCGGGCATGACGTGGGAGGCCCTGGCCGGCTGGCTGCAGGGTCCGATGGACGCGGACGCCTGGGAGGCGGTCATCCCGTCCATGGGCGCGATGGCGCTGCTGCGCAACCTGCGCAACTTCGACCAGGCCGGGGTCTCGGACGAGGTCGCCGCGCGGGTCGCGGCGAAGGTCTCCGACCCGGAGGCCGTCGCCCGCTCCCGGCAGTTCCCCTTCCGGTACCTGGCCGCCTACCAGCACGCGCCGTCGCTGCGCTGGGCGTACCCGCTGGAGCGGGCGCTCGGGCACTCGCTGGGCAACGTACCGGCGCTGCCCGGCCGGACACTGATCCTGGTGGACCGCTCCGGGTCGATGTGGTCGCCGCTTTCGGACCGATCGCAGCTGAACCGGGCGGACGCGGCCGCCGTCTTCGGGACGGCGCTGGCGCTGCGCGCCGAGGACGCGAGCCTCGTGCAGTTCGGCACCGGCAGCAAGGAGGTCGCGTACCGCCGCGGAGAGTCGGTTCTGAAGGTGCTGGAACGCTTCGAGGACCTCGGCGGCACCTACACGGCCGAGGCGGTGCGCAAGCACTACGCGGGGCACGACCGGGTACTGATCGTCACCGACGAGCAGGCCACCTACGCCCACGGCGGGGACCCGACCGCACTGGTGGCCGACACCGTCCCGGTCTACACCTGGAACCTGGCCGGATACCGGGTGGGCCACGCGCCCTCCGGGTCCGCGAACCGGCACACCTTCGGCGGCCTCACCGATGCCGCCTTCCGCATGGTGTCCCTGATCGAGGACGGTCGGGACGCCTCGTGGCCGTGGGAGACCGCGACCGCCTGACGGGGTGGGCGCGCGGACGGCCCCCTGACGAAGTGGGACGGGCCGGGACAGTACGTGTCCCGGCCCGTCCCGCTCGTCGTCTCCGCCGCGCGACTCAGTCCTGGTGGAGGACCTGGGTGTTCCTCGGGCGCGAGTACTCGAAGTCCGAGTCGGAGTCGGAGCTGTCGCCGAGCAGCACGCTCACGATGACGAACGCGATGAACACGCAGCTGATGACGATGCCGACGGAGCCGGTGATGATGCCGGCCAGCGCCATGCCGCCGTTGTCCGCCTCGCCGCGCTTGGCCTTGCCTCGCCCCAGCACGCCGAATATGACGGCCGGTACGCCGAACAGGAGGCCCAGGTAGCAGCTGACGACGGCGATGATGCCGAGGACGAGCGCGGTGACCCCGAAGCCGTTGCTCCTGGGCTGGTAGGGCGGGTATCCGGCGTGCCCCGGGTATCCGGGGTAGCCCGGGTACCCGCCGTACGCGGCCTGCGGGACGACCGGTTGGGCGGGATGGCCGCCGTACGGGGCCTGCGGCGCGGCCGGCTGCGCGGGGTACCCGTACCCGGCGGGATCCGGCTGCGCGGGATATCCGTAGGCGGGCGCCGGCAGGGGCGCGGGCGCCTGCCCGTCCGCAGGCGCGACCGGCGGCATCCCGCCGGGCATGCCCACGACGGTCTGCTGGTCGTGGACCCCCGGCGCGCCGGGCGCGCCCTGCTGCTTCCCCAGGTCGACGGCGGGCCTCTCGGGCGGCGCCCAGGGGTCTCGCGGCTCAGGGCTCTGGTCGGTCATACGGCGCCCCCCTCTCGTACAGCCATGCTAAGCGCTGCCTCGGACAGCCCCGGGCCTGCCTACGATGAAGCCGATCCGTCCGCACCCGCGTCCCCTCCGGAGGCACCCTCATGCCCGACCTGCACCCCTTCATCGCGGGGCTGCCCAAGGCAGAACTGCACGTACACCACGTCGGCTCGGCCTCCCCCCGCATCGTGGCCGAACTCGCCTCCAGGCACCCCGACTCCAAGGTCCCCACCGACCCCGAGGCCCTCGCCGACTACTTCACCTTCACCGACTTCGCGCACTTCATCGAGGTCTACCTGTCGGTCGTCGACCTCGTCCGCACGCCCGCCGACGTACGCGACCTCACCTTCGAGGTGGCCCGCGACATGGCCCGGCAGAACATCCGCTACGCCGAGCTGACCATCACCCCGTACTCCTCCACCCGTCGCGGCATCGACGAGCACGCCTTCATGGAGGCCATCGAGGACGCCCGCAAGGCCGCCGAGGCCGAGCTCGGCGTCATCCTGCGCTGGTGCTTCGACATCCCCGGCGAAGCCGGCCTGGAGGCCGCCGCCGAGACCGCCCGCCTCGCCGTCGACCTGCGACCCGAAGGGCTCGTCTCCTTCGGCCTGGGCGGTCCCGAAGTCGGCGTCCCGCGCCCGCAGTTCAAGCCGTACTTCGACCGGGCCCGCGCCGCCGGCCTCCACAGCGTGCCGCACGCGGGCGAGACCATCGGCCCGGAGACCGTCTGGGACGCCATCCGCGAGCTGGGCGCCGAGCGCATCGGCCACGGCACCAGCGCCACCCGGGACCCGGAGCTGCTCGCCTACCTCGCCGAGCACCGCATCGCGCTGGAGGTCTGCCCGACCTCCAACATCGCCACCCGTGCGGTCACCGACCTCGACCTGCACCCGGTCAAGGAGATGGTGGCGGCCGGCGTGCTCGTCACCATCAACAGCGACGACCCGCCGATGTTCGGCTCCGACCTCAACAACGAGTACGCGGTGGCCGCCCGGCTGCTGGACCTCGACGAGCTCGGGCTCGCGCAGCTCGCGAAGAACGCCGTCGAGGCCTCGTTCCTGGACCCGGCCGGCAAGGCGGAGCTCTGCGCCGAGATCGACACGTACACCTCAGCCTGGCTGGCTTCCTGACGCCTGCGCAGAATGGGGTGCATGCGCACCCTGACTGCCGTAGGCCACCGCGGGGATCCCTACCGCGTCCGCGAGAACACCCTTGCCTCGATCCGCTCCGCCTTCGACTACGGGGCGGACGCGGTCGAGATCGACGTCCGGATGACCCGCGACGGGGTCCCCGTACTCCTCCACGACGAGGACCTCAAGCGGCTGTGGGGCCATGACGTGCGGCTCGACGCCGTCACGGCCCCGCAGCTCAAGGAGCTGACGGGCGGCGCGGTTCCCACCCTCCGCGACGCCCTGACGGCGGCCGGCGACGGCCGGGTCATGCTCGACCTGCCCGGTGCGACGGCCGAGACCGTGCGCACCGTCGTCGGGCAGGTCCGCGAGTGCGGGGCGCGCGACCGTACGTACTACTGCGCGGGCCCCAACACCATGCTGGCGGTGCGCGCCGCCGACCCCGGCGCCGAGATCGCCCTGACCTGGACCACCCTGTCGCCGCCCCGGCGGGTGCTGATCGACGCGGTGGCCCCGAGCCTGCTGAACTACCGGTTCGGGCTGGTCGGCCGGGAACTGGTGGACGCCCTGCACCGGGACGGCCTGGCGGTGTCGGCCTGGACTCCCGACACCAAGCGGTCGATGCGCGCGATGATCACGGCCGGGGTCGACTCGATCACGACGAACCGGGTGGACGTGCTGACGGCCCTACGGGCCGGCCTCGGCCGGTGATACGCGGCTGGGGGGAACTCGCGGCGCGGATCAGGCGGGCGGGTCCGCGCCGGCAGGACCTGGGGCTGACGCTGCTGGTGCAACTGGGCGTCACCATGCCGTTCGTGGTGCCCAGGCCGGCCGACGCGCCGCCCGCGGACTGGCCCTCGTACGCGATGACCACGCTCGGCGTGCTCCCGCTGGTCTGGCGGCGGCGGGCTCCGGTGGCGGTGCTGGTCGCGATCCTGGTGGCGGGCGGCGCGTACAAGCTGGCGCTCGACGGGCCGGGGCAGCCGCTCCCGTACGCGGGGTTGATCGCCTTCTACACGGTCGCCCTGCTGTGCTCGGCCCGGGTCCGGCTGACGGTGGGCGCCCTCACGGTCCTCACGGTCACCCTGTCGGTGGGCTGGAACACCGGGACCGCGCGCGAACTCCTCTTCACGCTCTTCGTCTCGGGCGCGGCGTACGCGCTGGGCCGGCTGCAGCACACGCGGCAGGCCTATCTGACGGCCGTCGAGGACCGTGCTGCGCAACTGGAGCGGGCCAACCGGATCGAGGCCGAGCAGGCGGCGGCGCGCGAGCGCGCCCGCATCGCCCGGGAGATGCACGACATCCTGTCGCACGCGGTCAGCATCATGATCGTGCAGGCCGAGGCCGGTCCGGTGGCGGTACGGCGGGCCCCGGAACGCGCCGAGGCCGCCTTCGACGCGATCGCGGACACGGGCCGGGAGGCGATGGCGCAACTGCGCACGATGCTGGGCGTACTGCGGGAGGACGGTCCGGCCCCGCGCGAGCCCCAGCCGGGCACGGCGGACCTGCCCGCACTGCTGGACCGGGTGCGGATGGGCGGCCCGGAGATCTCCTACGAGGAGACGGGGGAGGTACGGGCACCGGCCCCGGCCGTGGACACGACCACCTACCGGATCGTGCAGGAGGCTCTGACCAATGTGGTCAAGCACGCGGACGCCCGGCGGGTGTCGGTACGGCTCCACCACGCGCCCCGGGAACTGTCGATCACGGTGACGGACGACGGACGGGGCCCCGCGCCGGGCCGCTCCGGCGGGCACGGACTGATCGGCATCCGGGAGCGCGCGGCGGCCCACGGCGGCACGGCGCTCTGCGGCCCCGGCCCGGGCGGGCGGGGCTTCGAGGTGCGCGTCCGGCTTGTAACCTCGCCGCTGGAGGTGGGGAGTTGACGATCCGTGTGGTGGTGGCCGACGACCAGGAGCTGGTGCGCAGCGGCTTCGCGATGATCCTGGACGTCCAGGACGACATCGAGGTGGTGGCGGAGGTCGGGGACGGCGCGGCGGCCGTGGAGGCGGTCCGCTCGCTGCGGCCCGACGTGGCGCTGCTGGACGTGAGGATGCCGGTGCTCGACGGGATCGAGGCGTGCCGGACCATCACGGCGGAGAGTTCCTGCCGCACGGTGATGCTGACGACCTTCGACTCGGACGAGTACGTGTACGAGGCGCTGCACGCGGGGGCGAGCGGGTTCCTGCTGAAGGACGTGCGGCGGGACGATCTGGTGCACGCGGTACGGGTGGTGGCGGCGGGCGAGTCGCTGCTGGCGCCCTCGGTGGCGCGGCGGGTGATCGAGGAGTACACGGCGGCGACGGCCCGGCCCGCCGCGGGGGCGGCGCTGTCCGCGGAGCGGCTGGAGGTGTTGACGGCCCGGGAGCGCGAGACGCTGCTGCATCTGGGGCGGGGGCTGTCGAACGCGGAGATCGCGGTGGCGCTGACGGTGAGCGAGCACACGGTCAAGTCGCATGTGGGGAACGTGCTGTCGAAGCTGGGGCTGCGGGACCGGATACAGGCGGTGATCTGCGCGTACGAGACGGGTCTGATCGCGGCCGGTGCGGTGCCCGGCTCCGGCACCGGCACCGGCACCGGCTCCTCCGGGACGTCTGCCGGCTCTGGGGTATCTCCCTCCGGAGAGTGAGGTGGAGGGGGTCTCCTCCCTCGCGGTGGTGAGTTGTCGTACCGGTGAAGACCACTCTTGGTGGTGATCCGCAACCACCCCTGCGACCAGCAGCATTGAGGTCAACGGGGCAGCACCGCCCCGTGGATCTCACAGGGGGAAACCATGAACGCGACCACTCGTACGCTGCTCGCCGCCGCTCTGGTCATGGGGATCGCGGCCGGGCCGGGCGCGCTCGCCGCTTACGCGGCGGTGCCCGTGCCGTCGGCAGCCGCGGTCGGCGCCGCCGGAGCGATCGATCCGGTCGTCTCGACGCCGCCGGACGCCGCGGCGCTGGAGAAGGCGATCGCCGGGCTGGGCGCGGGGCACAAGGACGCGACGGCCGCGCTGGTGCGGGTGGGCGGAACGAGCGGCGGCTGGCAGGGGAGTTCCGGTGTCGCGGACATCCGTAGCGGCCGCGGGGTGATCGAGGACGGCCGGTTCCGGGCCGGGTCGGTGACCAAGACCTTCACCGCGGCGGTGGTGCTCCAGCTCGCGGCCGAGGGCACGGTGGACCTGGACGCGCCCGTGCGGCGGTACCTGCCCGGGACCGTCCCCGGCGCTTACGGCGCGGTCACCGTGCGGCAGTTGCTCGACCACACCAGCGGAATCCCGGCGGCCGACGGTCCGGGGGACTCCTTCGAAGCCCAGTGGGAGCACCGCTTCGATGTGACGGACCCGCGCGACCAGATCGCGGACGCCCTGGGCAAGACCCCCGAGTTCGCTCCGGGCACGGCCCAGCACTACCTGAACATCAACTACACGGTGCTGGGCGTGCTGATCGAGAAGGTGACGGGTACGGCGTACGAGAAGGCGGTCGGGGCGCGCGTCCTGAAGCCGCTGGGGCTGCGGGACACCTCGTTCCCGGGCCGGTTCCAGACCCGCATACCGGGTCCGCACAACCACGGCTACCAGGCCGTGGCGCGGGCCGACGGTTCGACCGGGCTCCGGGACGTGACCGCGTGGAACTCCTCGGACCGGTGGGCCGCGGGCGACATCATCTCGACCACGGCCGATCTGGAGCGGTTCACCGTCGCCCTGTTCAGCGGGCGGGTGGTGCCGCGGGCGCAGCTCGAGGAGATGTTCACGGTCCCCGCGGTGAAGGACTTCGTCACCGGCAAGGACGCGGTGATGACGGCGGGGATGTCGCGCATCGTGCTGCCCGACGGCACGGTGGCCTGGGGCAAGACGGGCGGCCGGCACGGCTACAACACGGCCATAGGCGGGACCCGCGACCTCTCCCGCACCCTGGTGTACTCGGTCAACTCGACCGACGCCAAGGGCCAGGACATGAACCCGGTGGCCCTCGGCATCGTCATGGCGGCCTTCGCGAAGTAGCCCGGCCTCAGCTCCGGGCCCCGGCGGTGACGGCGGCCGGGGCCGGGCCGGTATCCGCCCCCATGGCTTCCAGCCGCTTGATCATGCGCCGCAGGACGAGCAGCGGGAGCACCCCGAAGACACCGAACGACATGTCGATGACCGACCACCAGAAGGGGATGCCCCGGACGGGCCCGCAGATCAGGGCCAGCGGGATGATGCCGGCGCAAGCGACCATTCCGGCGTCGACGATCCAGATGTTGCGGACCGGGTCGCGATGCACTCCGTAGAAGAAGACGGCGATCACCAGGTGGGCGAAGGCGAGCCAGTCGGTGCCGTAGAGCAGGAACGGGTAGGCGGCGTCCGCCTCGTCGAGTCCGTCACCGACCCGGCGCAACCACTCGTTGTCCACCAAGGCGTTGGCCCAGCGGAGCTCGCTGACGAGGGGGAAGGCCGTGAGGCCGCTGAGCACGAGGCAGACGAGGAACAGGGTCAACCAGGCACGGATCCGCCGCTCAAGGGCGCTTCTCTCGCTCATGGAAGGAAGCATACCCAGATTTTGAACATGTTCAGCACAATCTCTGAACATGTTCACTTCTGCACCTCCCCGCTCCGGCCGCCCCGCTCCGGCCGCCCCCTCACAGACCGACGATGCCGTTCCAGCGCTTGGCGAGGGGCGCCCGCTCCGCCGAGGAGATGTCCCGTGAGACGACGAGCCGCTTGCGCATCTCCTCGTCCGGGAAGATCAGCGGGTTCTCGGCCAGTTCGGCGGTCTCCCTGTCGCCCGAGGCGGCCAGGACCGCGCGGGCGGCCGGGACCGGGCAGACGTAGTTGACGGAAGCGGCGAGCTCCGCGGCCACGGCGGGGTCGTAGTAGAAGTCGACCAGCGCCTCCGCGTTGGCCTTGTGTCGGGCGAGGTTGGGGATGAGCAGGCTCTCCGCCCAGAGTTCGGCACCCTCCTCGGGCACGACGAACTCGATGTCGGGGTTGTCGGCCCGCAGCTGGATCACGTCTCCGGAGTACGCCTGGCAGGCCAGGACGTCCCCCTTGCTGAGGTCGGAGGTGTAGTCGTTGCCGGTGAAACGGCGGATGTGCTGCTTCTTCACCATGCTCTCCACCTGGTCGCACATCCGGTGGAAGTCGGACTCGGTCCACCGGGTGACGTCGACGCCGTTGCCCTGCATCAGCAGGGAGAAGGACTCGTCGAGGCCGGAGAGGAGCGTGACCTTGCCGGCCAGGTCCGGGTGCCACAGGTCCTTGACCGACTTGATCTCCCGGCCGAGCGCCTTGCGGTTGTAGGCGATGCCGGTGATCCCGGACTGCCAGGGGACGGTGTGCAGCCGGCCCGCGTCGAAGGCCGGGGAGCGCAGCTGCGGGTCCAGGTACTTGGCCACGTTGCCCTGCGCCGAGCGGTCCATCTTCTGGGCCCAGCCCAGATGGACGAAGCGGGCGGCCATCCAGTCGCTGACCACGAGCACGTCATGGCCGGTCTCCTGGCCGTTCATCAGCGCCGGGCTGACCTTGCCGAAGAACTCGTCGTTGTCGTTGATCTCCTCGGTGTACCGGACCTCGATGCCGGTCTTCACCGAGAAGGCGTCGAGCGTCGGCCGCCTGTTCTCGTCCTCGTCGTCGGTGTCGATGTAGAGCGGCCAGTTCGAGAAGGAGACGCTCCGGTCCGACCCGGAGCGGTCCCGTCCCTCACGCCGGTTCTCGGGTACGTACGCGGCGGGGACACCGCAGCCGGTCACGGCGGCCAGCAGGCCTGCGGCACCGAGGCCGCGCAGCGCCGTTCGGCGGGAGAAGGCGAGTTCAGGCATGGCCAAAGCCTCGGCGAAACGCGAAGGGGCGGGCAATAGACATGTTGTCTACTGCCCGCCCCTTCAAGGCCTTGTCCTGATCGATGCGATCGGCGTAGTGGCCGGTCAGCCGTCCAGCGAGGTCATCACGTGCTTGATGCGCGTGTAGTCCTCGAAGCCGTAGGCGGAGAGGTCCTTGCCGTAGCCGGACTTCTTGAAGCCGCCGTGGGGCATCTCGGCGACGAGCGGGATGTGGGTGTTGATCCACACGCAGCCGAAGTCGAGGTTCTTGGACATCCGCATCGCGCGGCCGTGGTCCTTGGTCCACACGGAGGAGGCGAGGGCGAACTCGACGCCGTTCGCGTAGTCCAGGGCCTGGGCCTCGTCCGTGAAGGACTGGACGGTGATGACGGGGCCGAAGACCTCGTTCTGGATGATCTCGTCGTCCTGCTGGAGGCCGGAGACGACGGTCGGGGCGTAGAAGTAGCCCTTCTCGCCGACCTGGCGGCCGCCCGCCTCGACCTTCGCGTGGGCGGGGAGCCGCTCGATGAAGCCCGCGACCTGCTTCAGCTGGTTCGGGTTGTTCAGCGGGCCGTACAGCACGTCCTCGTCGTCCGGCTGGCCGGTCTTGGTGTCGGCCGCGTTCTTGGCCAGCGCCGCGACGAACTCGTCGTGGATCGACTCGTGGACCAGTACGCGGGTGGCCGCGGTGCAGTCCTGGCCGGCGTTGAAGAAGCCCGCGACCGCGATGTCCTCGGCGGCCTTGGCGATGTCGGCGTCCTCGAAGACCACGACGGGCGCCTTGCCGCCGAGCTCCAGGTGGACGCGCTTGACGTCCTTGGCGGCGCTCTCGGCGACCTGCATGCCCGCGCGCACCGAGCCGGTGATGGAGGCCATCGCCGGGGTGCGGTGCTCGACCATGGCGCGGCCGGTCTCGCGGTCGCCGCAGACGACGTTGAAGACGCCCTTGGGCAGGATCGAGTCGATGATCTCCGCCATCAGGATGGTGGAGGCCGGGGTGGTGTCCGAGGGCTTGAGGACCACGGTGTTGCCCGCGGCCAGGGCCGGGGCGAACTTCCAGACGGCCATCATCATCGGGTAGTTCCACGGCGCGACCTGGGCGCAGACGCCGACCGGCTCACGGCGGACGATCGAGGTCATCCCCTCCATGTACTCGCCGGCCGAACGGCCCTCGAGCAGGCGCGCGGCGCCCGCGAAGAAGCGGATCTGGTCCACCATCGGCGGTACTTCCTCGCTGGCCGTGAGGCCCAGCGGCTTGCCGGTGTTCTCCGACTCGGTGGCGACCAGCTCGTCGGCGCGCGCCTCGAAGGCGTCCGCGATCTTCAGCAGGGCCTTCTGGCGCTCCGAGGGGGTCGCGTCGCGCCAGGCCGGGAAGGCGGCGGCGGCGGCGGCCATGGCGGCGTCGACGTCCGCCTGGCCGGAGAGCGGGGCGGTCGCGTACGCCTCGCCCGTGGCGGGGTTGACCACCTCGGTGGTCCGCCCGTCGGCGGCGTCCTTGAACTCCCCGCCGATGTAGTTGCGCAGACGACGCAGTTCGGTGGTCACTACAGCCACACTCCTGATCACATGTCCAGTGGTTGAGACAGCTCCCCAGCCTATCCCGGCGCACGCCGTTTTCGACAGGCCCACCCACCACGAACTACGGAATCAGTGAGAATGGAGCAGCGAAACAACGAATTACATCGGTCTTCTCTTGCGGAACAGACGACTCCTCGTGCACAGTGAGGTCGTGGTCAGTCGAAGCGCAGATTCCAGGAACAGACAACCGTCCCCTTCGGTCGATGCTGTATCCCTGGCGATCATCGAGCAACTGCAAGAGGACGGTCGCCGTCCCTACGCAGCGATCGGCAAGGCCGTGGGCCTGTCCGAAGCGGCGGTGCGCCAGCGCGTACAGAAGCTGCTCGACCAGGGCGTGATGCAGATCGTCGCGGTCACCGACCCGCTCACCGTGGGGCTCCGGCGCCAGGCGATGGTCGGCATCAACGTCGAGGGAGACCTCGACCCGGTGGCCGATGCTCTGACCGCCATGGCCGAGTGCGAGTACGTGGTGATGACCGCGGGCTCGTTCGACCTGATGGTGGAGATCGTCTGCGAGGACGACGACCACCTACTCGAAACGATCAACAAGAAGATCCGCGCGCTCCCCGGCGTGCGATCCACCGAAAGCTTCGTTTACCTGAAGCTGAAGAAGCAGACCTACATGTGGGGAACTCGATAGCCCGTGAGCCAGGACCTCTCCAAGACCGCCTACGACCACCTGTGGATGCACTTCACCCGCATGTCGTCGTATGAGAACTCGCCCGTACCCACCATCGTGCGGGGCGAGGGCACCTACATCTTCGACGACAAGGGCAAGCGCTACCTGGACGGTCTCGCCGGACTGTTCGTGGTCAACGCCGGTCACGGCCGCAAGGAACTGGCCGAGGTCGCCTACAAGCAGGCGCAGGAACTCGCGTTCTTCCCCATCTGGTCGTACGCGCACCCCAAGGCCGTCGAGCTCGCCGAGCGCCTCGCGCACTACGCCCCGGGCGACCTGAACAAGGTCTTCTTCACCACGGGTGGCGGCGAGGCCGTCGAGACCGCCTGGAAGCTCGCCAAGCAGTACTTCAAGCTGCAGGGCAAGCACACCAAGTACAAGGTCATCTCGCGTGCGGTCGCCTACCACGGCACCCCGCAGGGCGCCCTGTCCATCACCGGCCTGCCGGCCCTGAAGGCCCCCTTCGAGCCGCTGGTCCCCGGCGCGCACAAGGTAGTGAACACCAACATCTACCGCGCCCCGATCTACGGCGACGACCCCGAGGCCTACGGCCGCTGGTGCGCCGACCAGATCGAGCAGGAGATCCTGTTCGAGGGCGCCGACACCGTCGCCGCCGTCTTCCTGGAGCCGGTGCAGAACGCCGGCGGCTGCTTCCCGCCGCCGCCCGGGTACTTCCAGCGGGTCCGCGAGATCTGCGACGAGTACGACGTGCTGCTCGTCTCCGACGAGACGATCTGCGCCTTCGGCCGTCTGGGCACGATGTTCGCCTGTGACAAGTTCGGCTACGTCCCGGACATGATCACCTGCGCCAAGGGCATGACCTCGGGCTACTCCCCGATCGGTGCCTGCATCATCTCGGACAAGCTCGCGGAGCCGTTCTACAAGGGAGACAACACCTTCCTTCACGGCTACACCTTCGGCGGACACCCCGTGTCCTCCGCGGTGGCGCTCGCCAACCTCGACATCTTCGACAAGGAAGGCCTCAACCAGCACGTGCTGGACAACGAGGACGCCTTCCGCTCGACGCTGGAGAAGCTGCACGACCTGCCGATCGTCGGCGACGTCCGCGGCAACGGCTACTTCTACGGCATCGAGCTCGTCAAGGACAAGGTCACCAAGGAGTCCTTCACGGACGAGGAGACCGAGCGCGTCCTCTACGGCTTCCTCTCCAAGGCGCTCTTCGAGAACGGCCTGTACTGCCGCGCCGACGACCGTGGCGACCCGGTCATCCAGCTGGCCCCGCCGCTGACCGCCGACCAGGGCACCTTCGACGAGATCGAAGGCATCCTGCGCCGCGTGCTCACCGAGGCCTGGACCAAGCTCTAACCAGCAGCCGTCCCCGGCCGGCACCGGGAAGCAGATGGTCCTGCCACACGGCCCGGATCCCCCGTTCGAGTGAGAACGGCGGGTCCGGGCCGTGTGCTGTCCCCAGCCGGGACGTTCATCTCTTTACATCTCATTGCGGCGCCAGTGACCAAGCAGGCTCCGCTTCGTTCCCCCGGACGGAGGTGTACGCCATGGTGGCTCCACGGGACAACGCTCCGCCGGACCCTGCCCCGCCTCAGGACGATCTGCTCTGGGCACGGTCCGTTCACTACTCCCACAGCGGTTCGCCGGGACTCATCGGAGTCTCGGTCGGTGTCCGCGCGGGCGAGATCCTCGCCGTCACGGGCCCGCGCGGCAGCGGCAAGACCACCCTGCTGCGCTGCCTCTCCGGACAGCTGAAGGCCGAGCAGGGCGAGGTCTGGTTCAACAGCGTCCCCGTGCACACCATGGGAGCCCTGGCCCGGGAGCGGCTGCGCCGCGACCGGTTCGGCTTGATCGGCCCCGAACCGCAGCTGCTGCCCGAGCTCCGGGTCTGGGAGAACGCCGCGCTGCCGCTGCTGATCGCGGGCGCGACCCACCGCAGCGCCAAGAGGGCCGCCTGCGAATGGCTGGACCGCCTCGACATCGGCGCCTTCGCCCGCAAGCGTCCCGGCGCCCTCAACCGGGCCGAGTCCCAGCGCGTCGCCCTCGCCCGCGCCCTCGCGAGCGAACCCGTCGTGATCTTCGCCGACGAGCCTGCGGCCCCGCTGCACCGCACCGAGCGCGCGCTGCTGCTCCGTACGCTCACCACCGCGGCCCGCTCGCACGGGATCACCGTCCTGCTGGCGACCCACGACGAGGAGACCGCGGCCGTCGCCGACCGGCGGTTCGACCTTCTCGACGGCCGCCCCGCCGCGGCCGCCGGCTCACCGCAGACCTCCTTCCCCCATCCCCCGGAGGATCAGGCCGCGTGCTCGCTCTCCGCCTAGCCCGCGGCTCCCGCCCGCTCGTCCAGCTGCGCAGGATGCTGGTCGCCGCCGCCTCGGCCGGCAGCGGCTTCCTGCTGCTGTACGTGCTCGCGGACGCCACGGCCCGGACCGCCGGATCGTTCCCTCGCCTGCTGTGGGCCCTGGTCCCGCTCGCGGCCACCGTCCAGTTCGCCGTCGCCGTGGCCCGCAGCGACCCGGCGACGCGGCCCCGGGAGGGCCTCGACGCGGCCGGGCTGGGGCCCGTACGGCTCACCCTGGTCGCGGCGGTCTCCACCGCCGTCGCCTGCACCCTCGGCAGCGCCGTGGCCCTGGCCGCCTTCCTGCACCTGCGCGGGGAGGTCACCGGGCTGCCCTTCGACGGCGCCGGGGCGAAGCTGCTGCACGCCGAGCTGCCACTGCCCGTGGCGGCCGCCCTCACCCTGCTCGCCCTGCTGCCGCTGGCCGCTTCGGCCGCCACGGCCCTGGCCCTGCGCCCCCACACCCGGCCCGCCCCGCAGACCGTACTGCCCTGGGGCATCGCCCTCACCGCCTGCGGACTCGCCGCCCTGGCCTACGCCGGACCCGACGCCGCCGCCCTGCCCGTGGGCTGGGCGCTCACCGCCGTCGGACTCGCCCTCGCCGGCCCCGGCCTGGCCTACGCCTGCGGGGCGCTCGTCCAGTCCGTCCGCCCGGGCGCGCTCCGGCTGCTGGCCGGACGGGCCCTCCAGGAGGAAGCCCCCCGGCTCGGCGCGCCCCTCGGGGTCCTGTGCGCGGTCGCCGCGGGCGCCCTCAGCGCCTGGGCCCTGCGCGGGCACGGGGGCCTGCAGGTCCCGCTCGGCCCGCTGACCGCTCCCGCCGCCGCGCTGGTGACGCTGTGCGCGGCAGCGACTCTTCTCACTTCGGCGGTCGATGTCCACCAGGCCCGGGCCGCCACCCGCGAGACCCTGACCGGCCTCGGCGCACCCGGCGGAGTCCTGCGTACGGCCGTGACCGTGCGGGCCACCGCCCTGACGGCAGTGTGCCTGCCGCTCAGCTGGGGTGTGTCACAGCTGACGTCGCTGGCATTGACCCGCTGACCCGGGCAGCCCTTAGTGTGGGCCGAATGGTCAACGCAGACATCGAGATCGAGACGCTCTCCGAATTCGACCGGGTCGTGGCACGCGGCTCGCTCAGCGGGTACCGGATCCAGTCGGTCAACCTGCTGGAGCGGACCTTCGCGCTGCTGTCCGCCGACACCTCGGCAGCCGTGTTCCTGGGCTGCGCGATGGAGCCCGACGCCTCGGTGAAGGTGCGCGCGGACGGCGCTCTGGTCTTCCCGCCCGTCCCCGACCTGCCCTTCAACCCCTACCGCGGCCTGCTGTACACGGCCGAGGAGCTGTTCGCCGGACTGGCCGCCGGCTACGCGGCCACCCCGGACGCCGAGTCCTACGCCTGGTTCCAGGAGACCAAGGCGGACGGTGACGTCTTCTCCTCGATGCTGCGCTCCCTCCACGACGACGCCGTCTCCGACGCCCTCGACGAGCACCTCGCCGGCGCCCGCGTGGTCGGCGTGATGGGCGGCCACGCCATGGCCCGCGGCGGCGGCGACTACGAGGGCGCGGCGGAGCTCGGCCGCGCCCTCACCCGCTCCGGCCTGACGGTGGCCACCGGCGGCGGCCCGGGTGCGATGGAGGCCGCCAACCTCGGCGCGTACCTCGCCCCTGCCCCCGACGACGCCCTGCCCGAGGCTCTGAAGATCCTGTCCGCAGCCCCCTCCTTCGCCCCGTCCGTCTCCGACTGGGCACAGGCCGCCTTCGCCGTGCGCGAGCGCTGGCCGGCCGTCGCCGGCGGCGACTCGGTGGGCATCCCGACCTGGTTCTACGGGCACGAGCCGCCGAACGCCTTCGCCGGCCACATCGCGAAGTACTTCGCGAACGCCACCCGGGAGGACGGCCTGCTCGCCCGGTCGAACGCGGGCGTGGTGTTCCTGCCGGGCGCGGCGGGAACGGTCCAGGAGATCTTCGACAGCGCGACGCCGAACTACTACGGCTCGCGGGGCGAGCCGGCGCCGATGGTCCTCGTCGGCCGCGCCCACTGGACCGAACACCTCCCGGCCTGGCCGCTCCTCCAGGCGCTGGCCCGCGGCCGTGCGATGGAGTCGCGGATCGCGCTGGTCGACTCCGTGGACGAGGTCCCGAAGGTCCTCGCCGCAATGAACTGACCCCGGCAGGCAACTTCTCGCCCCTTCCACACGTCTGCAAGAGGTACGCACACCGCAGAACCTGCCAGACGTGAACGGAGCCCCCGGGTGCTCATAGGCCTGCTGACCGCCATCGCGGCATCCATCTGCTACGGCACGGGATCCGTCCTGCAAGCCGTGGGCTCCCGGCGGGCGGCCCGCACGTCGCCGGCCGCCGCCGGGGTCACACAGCACGGTGGCCCGAACCTCTCCTCCACCGCGAAGGCCGCGATGACCTGGGAGTTCATCGTCGGCACGATCCTGGACTTCGTGGGCTTCGGCCTCGGTGCCCTGGCCGCGCGCCTCCTTCCCCTCTTCCTCTCGCAGACCGTCATCAGCGCCAACCTGGTGATCACCGCGGTGCTGAGCGTGAAGATGCTGGGGATCCGGCTGACGCGCAAGGAATGGACCTCGATCGGGGTCGTCTGCACGGCTCTGGTCCTGCTGGCCACGGCTGCGGGACACGAGGGCGGCCACCACGCACCGGCGGCCACCCACTGGTGGCTGCTGGCGGTGACCGCGCTGATCATCGTCGGCGGCACGGTGGCGGTACGCCTCCTCGGCAGCCGGGCCGCGATCCTCGCGGGCCTGCTCTCGGGCCTGGCGTTCGGCGCCCTGGGGGTCGGGGTCCGCATCCTGAACGGCATCGAGCCGTTCTCGTTCCCCGCCCTCCTGTCCGATCCGGCCCTCTACGCCATCGTCCTGGCGGGGGTCGGCGGCATGTACCTCCACACGGTCGCGCTCCAGATCGGCTCAGTGAACGGCGCCACCGCCGCCCTGGTGGTCGGCGAGACCGTCCTGCCCGGCGCCATCGGCGTCCTCTGGCTCGGCGACGCCTCCCGCCCCGGCATGGCCTGGCTGGCGGTCCTCGGCTTCGTCCTGGCGGTCACCGGCGCGGTGGCTGTCGCCTGGTTCGGCAACCACGACGGGGCCGAGGCGCAGACCCCCGCCGAACCGGTCCCGGTCGGGTGACCGCGCCGCGCGGTCACCCGGGCGCCCGCAGCACGGACGCCACAAGCGCGGACGCCGGAGGCACGGGCGCCGCAAGCACGGATGCACGACGGCGCGAGACCCCCCAGGTCCGGTAGGGGACGGGGTTCCGCGCGGCGCCGCTCCCCCGGCCCTATTCCACCGGGAGGACGACCACCTCGGCCGGGGCGAAGGTCACCGCGACCCGGTCCCCGACCGCCGGCGCCCCCGCCAGCCCGCATTCCGCCTCAAGCTGCGGCCCCGCCTGCGGCCGCAGCAGCAGGGCGACGTGCGTGCCCCGGAAGGTGCGGGACACCACCTCGCAGCCCAGCCCCTCGGGCGACAGCACGACCCCGGCGGGCCGGATCAGCACCCGCCGCGGGCCCTCCTCAGCCCCGGCGGGGACGGGCACCGCGCCCCAGGCAGTCGCCGCCGTCCCCGCCGACACCACGGCCGGGACCACGTTCTCGAAGCCCAGGAAGCGCGCCACGAACTCCGACGCCGGCCGCTCCCACACCTCCAGCGGCGTCCCCGCCTGCGCGATCCGCCCGTCCCGCATCACGACCACCCGGTCGGCCAGCGCGAACGCCTCGCCCTGGTCGTGCGTGACGGCCAGCACGGTCGTCCCCAGCCGCGCGAACAGCCCCCGCAGCTCCACGACGAGCCGCTCGCGCAGCCCCCGGTCCAGCTGCCCGAGCGGCTCGTCCAGCATGAGCACCCGCGGCGACGGCGCCAGCGCCCGGGCCAGCGCGACCCGCTGCTGCTCGCCACCGGAGAGCGAGGCCACCGCCCGGCCCTGCGCCCCGGGGAGCCCGACCAGCTCCAGGAGCTCCGCGACCCGGCTCCCGGAGGACGCCTTCGAGGAACCCCGCATCCGCAGCCCGAACGCCACGTTCCCGCCCACGTCCCGGTGCGGGAACAGCTGGTGGTCCTGGAACATCAGGCCCACCCCCCGCCGGTGCACGGGTACCCCGGCCTGGTCGGCGCCGCCCAGCAGCACCCGTCCGCCCGAGACGGACTGGAGGCCGGCCACGACCCGCAGCAGGGTGGACTTGCCGCTGCCGCTCGGTCCGAGCACGCACACGGTCTCGTGCTCGGCCACCCGCAGGTCCACGGAGTCCACGACGGCGCGCTCACCGAAGCGGACCGACACCCCTTCCAGCTGGAGCAGTGCCATCAGAACTCTCCGGAGGTCTTGTCGGGTCGCAGTCTCTCCAGCAGCAGCAGGGACACAGCGCACACCAGCATCAGAATCGTGCTCAGGGCCATCGCCTGCCCGTAGTTCATCTCCCCCGCCCGGCCCAGCAGCCGTGCCACGGCGACCGGGAGCGTCGGACGGTCCGGACGCGCGATGAAGACGGTCGCGCCGAACTCCCCGAGGGACACGGCGAAGGCGAAGCCCGCCGCGATCAGCAGGGCCCGCCGCACCATCGGCAGGTCAACCTCCCGCCAGACCCGCGGCGGCGACGCGCCGAGCACGGCGGCGGCCTCCCGCAGCCGGCCGTCGACCGCGCGCAGCACGGGCAGCATGGTCCGTACGACGAAGGGCACGCCCACCAGCGCCTGGGCCAGGGGCACCAGGATCCACGAGGTCCGCAGGTCCAGCGGCGGCTCGTCGAGGGTGATGAGGAAACCGAAACCGACCGTCACGGCCGACACCCCGAGCGGCAGCATCAGCAGCGCATCGAAGCCCCGTACGAAGCGGCCCGCGCGCCGGGTCAGGGCGGCGGCCGCGAGTCCGCCGACGGCCAGCGCGATGGCCGTGGCGGCCAGCGCGTACTGCAGGGAGTTCCAGATCGCCTCCAGTGGCGGCACCAGAAAGGTCCCGCCGCGGCCGCCGGCCTCCTGGAGTTCCCGGTAGAAGCCGAAGCCGTAGCCGCCGGGGGCGTCGAAGGAGCGTTCCACGAGCACGCCGAGGGGGAGCACGATCAGCAGCGCGACCGTCAGGAGCACCCCGCCGAGCAGGGCGCGCTGCGCCCAGCCGCGCGGCCGGTGCGAGGTCCGCGCCGGGTCCACGAGCCGCAGCGCGGTCTCCCGCTTGCGCACGGTCCAGGCGTGCACGCCGAGGATGCCGCCGAGCGCGGCGAACTGCACCATCGTCAGTACCGCGGCCGTCGGCAGGTCCAGGAGCTGCGCCGTCTGCCGGTAGACCTCCACCTCCAGGGTGGAGTACGCGGGGCCGCCGAGGATGAGTACGACGCCGAAGGAACTGAAGGTGAACAGGAACACCATCAATGAGGCGGCGCCCACCGCCGGGGCCAGCGCGGGCAGCGTCACCCGGCGCCAGGCGGCGAACCGCCCGGCGCCCAGCACCCGGGCCGCCTCCTCCTGGCGCGGGTCCAGCTGCGCCCACAGCCCGCCGACCGTGCGGATGACGACGGCGTAGTTGAAGAAGACGTGCGCCAGCAGGATGGCCCACACGGTCGTGTCGAGGCGGATCCCCCACACCTCGTCCAGCAGACCGTTGCGCCCCACGAGCCCCAGGAAGGCCGTGCCCACCACGACGGTGGGCAGTACGAACGGCACCGTCACGACCGCCCGCAGCAGCTGCTTGCCGGGGAACTCGAAGCGTGCGAAGACGTACGCGGCGGGGAGCGCGATCAGGAGCGTGAGCACCGTCGAGGCGAACGCCTGCCAGGTGGTGAACCAGAGCACCTCTCCGATGTCGGGCCGGGCCAGCACCTCACCGATCCGACCGAACTGCCAGCCCGTGTCGGTCTTGAGCCCGCGCCCGACGATCGCGGCGACGGGGTAGGCGAAGAACAGCCCGAAGAAGAGGAGCGGAACGGCCATCAGTGCGAGTCTGACGACCGTCGCCCGCCCGCTCTCCTTCGGTGCGGCACCCACTCGTCCCATTACTTCACGACGAGCGTCGACCACGCCTTGACCCACTGGTCGCGGTTCTTCGCGATGGCTTCGGGGGCGACCGTCTCCGGCTTCTCGATCACGACGCCGTGCTTCGTGAACAGCTCCGGCAGCGCCGCGTCCTTGGTCACGGGGTTCACGAACATCTGGAGCGGCATGTCCTCCTGGAACTTCTTGGAGATCAGGAAGTCCAGGAGCGCCTTGCCGCCCTCCTCGTTCTTCGCGCCCTTGAGCAGACCCGCGAACTCGGTCTGCCGGAAGCACGTACCGGTCGCGACGCCCGTCGGGGCCTCGGCCGGCTGCGGCTCGCCGTAGAGCACCTCGACCGGCGGGCTGGAGGCGTAGGAGACGACCAGCGGGCGGTCGCCCTTGGCCTTCTTGCCGCCCGCCGAAGCGGAGAAGCGCTCGTTGTAGGCCTGCTCCCAGCCGTCGACGACCTCGACGCCGTTGGCCTTCAGCTTGCTCCAGTAGTCCTTCCAGCCGTCCTCGCCGTACTTGCCGACGGAGGCGAGGAGGAAGCCGAGGCCGGGCGAGGAGGTCGCCGCGTTCTCGGTGACCAGGAGGTTCCTGTACTCCGGCTTGATCAGGTCGTCCAGCGTCTGCGGCGGGGCGATCTTCTTGTCGGCGAAGTAGGCCTTGTCGTAGTTGACGCAGATGTCACCGGAGTCGACCGGGGTGACCCGGTGCTCCTTGTCGAGCACGAACTCCGGCTTGACCCCGGCCAGCCCCTTGGCCTCGTACGGCGTGAAGATGCCGTTGTCGAGGGCGCGAGAGAGGAGCGTGTTGTCCACGCCGAAGAACACGTCGCCGCGCGGGGAGCCCTTGGTCAGGATCTCCTGGTTCAGCGCGGCGCCCGCGTCGCCCGACTTCAGGACCTTGACGGTGTAGCCGCTCTGCTGCTCGAACTCCTTGAGGACCGTGTCGGTCGCGTTGAAGGAGTCGTGCGAGACGAGGGTGACCGTCTTGGACTGGGGGGCGTCGCTCGCGCCCGCGGCCCCGTCCTTGCCGTCGGAGCCGCCGCATGCGCTGAGCGTGCTGACGCCGAGGGCGGCCGCGAGTGCGGCGCCCGCGAGCTTCTTGGTGGTGCTCACTGTGATTTTCCTCCTGGGATGTCCAGGAGAAGACGCGGCCCCGCCCGGCGCTCTGTTCGGAGCGGACGCCGGGCAGGGCGCAACAGCTTGAGTGGTGACCGAACTTCCTACCCCGAATGACCGGGGCGAGGTTCAGAGGGTCTGCGGTGACGGATACCGCACTCTCAGCGCTGTGGCGCTCCCCTGTCGGAAATATGAAATTGGTTCGGCCACAGGGTACCCCTTGGCCGAATGTGAACCTCGACTGGCGTAATCAGCGCTCCGAGGCGGCGAGCTGACCGCACGCGCCGTCGATCTCCTGACCGCGGGTGTCACGGACGGTCACCGGCACGCCGTGGCGGGCGATGGCATCCACGAACGCCTTCTCGTCCTCGGGCCGCGAGGCGGTCCACTTCGAGCCGGGCGTCGGGTTCAGCGGGATCAGGTTGACGTGCACGCGCTTGCCCTTGAGGAGCTTGCCGAGCAGGTCGCCGCGCCAGGCCTGGTCGTTGATGTCGCGGATCAGTGCGTACTCGATGGAGATGCGGCGGCCGGACTTCTCCGCGTACTCCCAGGCCGCGCCGAGCACCTCGCGGACGTTCCAGCGGGTGTTCACGGGGACCAGCGTGTCGCG
This sequence comes from Streptomyces sp. NPDC060049, assembly GCF_042736715.1. Taxonomy (NCBI): domain Bacteria; kingdom Bacillati; phylum Actinomycetota; class Actinomycetes; order Kitasatosporales; family Streptomycetaceae; genus Streptomyces; species Streptomyces sp. NPDC060049. The sequence continues at coordinate 357,783 of NZ_JBHWVV010000006.1, read as the reverse complement.
CAGCTCGTCGTCCGGCGCGTGCAGCGAGACGGCGAGGCGGCACTTGAAGCCCTCGTCGGCGAAGCGCAGCATGGCCGGGACCAGGCCGACGGTGGAGACGGTGATGCCGCGCTGTGACAGGCCCAGGCCGTCGGGCTCCGGGTCGGTGAGGCGGCGGATCGCGCCGACGACGCGGTTGTAGTTGGCGAGCGGCTCGCCCATGCCCATGAAGACGATGTTCGACAGCCGGGCCGGCCCGCCGGGGACCTCGCCGTCGCGCAGGGCGCGCATGCCGTCGACGATCTGGTGGACGATCTCGGCCGTGGACAGGTTGCGGTCGAGACCGGCCTGGCCGGTGGCGCAGAACGGGCAGTTCATGCCGCAGCCGGCCTGCGAGGAGATGCACATGGTGACCCGGTCGGGGTAGCGCATCAGCACGGACTCGACGAGCGTGCCGTCGTGCAGCTTCCACAGGGTCTTGCGGGTGGTGTCGTCGTCACAGGAGATGTGGCGGATGACGTTCATCAGGTCGGGCAGCAGCTCGTCGCGGAGCTTCTCGCGGGAGCCCGCCGGGATGTCCGTCCACTCGGCCGGGTCGTGCGCGTAGCGGGCGAAGTAGTGCTGGGAGAGCTGCTTGGCCCGGAACGGCTTCTCACCGATCGCGGCGACGGCCTCCCGGCGCTCCTCGGGGGTGAGGTCGGCGAGGTGCCGGGGCGGCTTCTTCGCTCCACGAGGGGCGACGAAAGTGAGCTCTCCCGGGACAGGGCGGGCCATGGCAGGTACTCCTTGTAAGACGAAAGGCGCGCCGCAGAAGCAGCACGCCTTCCAAGAGTAACCGCCCCGGCCCCGCCGGGGTTTTTCGTGATACGTGGATCAGCCCGTACCCACGAAAGCCGCCAGCAGCAGCCACACCACCGGGGCGGTGGGCAGCAGCGAGTCCAGCCGGTCCATGATGCCGCCGTGACCGGGCAGCAGCGTGCCCATGTCCTTGATCCCGAGATCCCTCTTGATCATGGATTCGCCGAGGTCGCCCAGCGTGGCGCTGACCGCGACGGCCAGGCCCAGCAGTAGGCCCTGCCACCAGACGCCCCCGTCGACCAGGAACTCCATGCAGAGCGCCCCGGCCGCCATGGCGAAGGCCACCGCCCCCAGGAGCCCCTCGCGGGTCTTCCCGGGGCTGATGCGCGGGGCGAGCTTGGTCTTGCCGAAGCGCCAGCCCACCGCGTAGGCCCCCGTATCGCTGACGACCGTCAGGACCAGGAAGGTGACCACGCGCTGCGGCCCGTCGTCGGCGGTGAGCAGCATCGCGACGAAGGTGGCCAGGAAGGGCACGTAGAACGCCGCGAAGACCCCGGCTGTGACGTCCTTGAGGTAGTCCTCGGGCGGTTCGGTCATCCGCCAGACCAGGACCGCGAGGGCCGTCAGTGCCATCGCCACCCAGGCGCCCTCGGCCCCGCGGACGTAGCCGGCGATGACCATCGCCGCGCCGCCGATCGCGAGCGGGACCAGCGGGGCCTTGATGCCCTTCTGCTCCTGGAGCCGGGAGGTGAGCTCCCACAGGCCCACGACGACCGCTACGACGACCACGCCGAGGAAGACCGCCTTGACGATGAACAGCGAAGCGAAGATCACCGCGCCGAGGCCGACGCCGACCCCTATGGCGGCACGCAGATCCCGCCCCGCACGCTTCTTCTGCGGCGGGGGCGGGGGGTCCTGCGGTGCCGACGGAGGCGGGGGCGGGGGGCTGGGCATGGGCTCCTGCGGCGGCGTCTCGGCGCGGAAGAGGGAGCCGCCGTCGACGGCGGCCCCCCGATCGCGTGCTTCCCGGTCGTCGAAGTCACGGCCGGCGGCATCGGGCACGATGGGCATGGGCCGAGTGTGCGGGCCCGCCTGCGCATCGTATGCGGGACCCGCCGGAACCGGCTCCGGCTGCCAGGAAGTGTCGTTCATCAGACTTCGAGGAGCTCGGCTTCCTTGTGCTTGAGGAGCTCGTCCACCTGCGCGACGTACTTCGCGGTGGTGTCGTCGAGCTCCTTCTCGGCGCGGCGCACCTCGTCCTCGCCGGCATCCTTGTCCTTGACGAGCTTGTCGAGGGCGTCCTTCGCCTTGCGGCGGATGGCGCGGATCGAGACCTTGGAGTCCTCGGCCTTGGTGCGCGCGACCTTGATGTACTCCTTGCGGCGGTCCTGCGTCAGCTCGGGGAAGGTCACCCGGATGATGCTGCCGTCGTTGCTGGGGTTGACGCCCAGGTCGGAGTCGCGGATGGCCTGCTCGATGTTGCGCAGGGCGCTCTTGTCGAACGGGGTCACGATGGCCATGCGCGGCTCGGGAACCGAGAACGAGGCGAGCTGGTTGATGGGCGTGATGGCGCCGTAGTACTCCGCCACGATCTTGTTGAACATCGCCGGGTGCGCACGACCGGTGCGAATCGCGGCGAAGTCTTCCTTGGCGACGACGACGGCCTTTTCCATCTTCTCCTCGGCCTCGAGGAGGATCTCTTCGGTCACCACGTGCTCCTGCATGTCAGAAATGGATGGTTCAGGCGGGCGGAGCCGGTTCGGCCCGGCGGGTTCGAACCGGCAGCGGTGTGCTCGGGCCCGAGCGCTCAGGCCCGGGTGCTCTGGTCGCTCACGAGCGTGCCGATCTTCTCACCCTTGACGGCGCGGGCGATGTTGCCCTCGGCCAGCAGCTCGAAGACCAGGATCGGCAGCTTGTTGTCGCGGCACAGCGTGATGGCGGTTGCGTCGGCGACCTTGAGGTCGCGGGAGAGCACCTCGCTGTACTCCAGCGCGTCGAACTTCACGGCGTCCGGGTTCTTCTTGGGGTCCGAGTCGTAGACCCCGTCGACGCCGTTCTTGCCCATGAGCAGGGCTTCCGCGTCGATCTCCAGGGCGCGCTGGGCGGCCGTGGTGTCGGTGGAGAAGTAGGGCATGCCCATGCCGGCGCCGAAGATGACGACGCGGCCCTTCTCGAGGTGGCGCACGGCGCGCAGCGGGATGTACGGCTCGGCGACCTGGCCCATGGTGATGGCGGTCTGGACGCGGGAGTCGATGCCCTCCTTCTCCAGGAAGTCCTGGAGGGCGAGGCAGTTCATGACCGTGCCGAGCATGCCCATGTAGTCGGACCGGGCCCGGTCCATGCCGCGCTGCTGGAGTTCGGCGCCGCGGAAGAAGTTGCCGCCGCCGATCACGATGGCGATCTCCGCGCCGTCGCGGACCACCGCGGCGATCTCGCGCGCGATGGCGTGGACGACGTCGGGGTCGACGCCAAGTCCTCCGCCACCGGAGAAGGCCTCGCCCGACAGCTTCAGCATGAAGCGGCGGCCCTTCTTGTCCTGGTCGCTCTTGTCGTCGGAAGCGGTGTGGGTGTCCACGCCCTGATTCATGGAGATCTCCTCGTGCACATACGAAGAAGGCCATTGCCGGTGGGTCCTCGCGGTTCCCTCTGCGGCAATGGCCTCCTCGTCAGATCTGCGGTCGTCCTGCGCGGACGCGGACGACTGCTTCAGACCCTACCGGGGTCCGGTGTCCGTCGCGTACGGACGGACTCAGATGCCGACCTTGATGCGCGAGAAGCGCACCAGGGTGACACCAGCCTCGTCCAGAACCTTCTGGACGGACTTCTTGGCGTCCAGGGCGTAAGCCTGGCCGAGCAGCGTGTTGTCGCGGAAGAAGCCGTTGACACGACCCTCGACGATCTTCGGCAGGGCGGCCTCGGGCTTGCCCTCCGCGCGGGTGACCTCTTCGGCGACGCGGCGCTCGGACTCGACGACGTCGGCCGGCACGTCCTCCTTGGAGAGCCACTTCGGCGCGAACGCGGCGATGTGCTGCGCGATGCCGCGGGCGACCTCGGCGTTGGGCTTGTCGAGCTCGACCAGGACGCCGATCTGGAACGGCAGGTCGGGCATCGTGCGGTGCATGTACGCCGACACGTAACCGCCGGTGAACTGCGCGAAGCGGTCCAGGACGATCTTCTCGCCGAGGTTGGCGTTGGCCTCGTCGACGAAAGCGGTGACGGTCTTGCCGGGCTCGATCTCGGACGCGAGGAGCGCCTCGAGGTCGGCCGGGGAGGTCGCGGCGACGTGCGCGGCGAGCTGGTTGGCGACAGCCAGGAACTTGTCGCCCTTGGCGACGAAGTCCGTCTCGCACTTCAGCTCGACGATGACACCGGAGGTGTTGTCGTCGGCGATCTGGGAGACGACGGCACCGTTCTCGGCAGAACGGCCTTCGCGCTTGGCGACGCCCTTCTGACCCTTGATACGGAGCGCCTCGACGGCCTTGTCGACGTCGCCGTCGGAGTCGACCAGCGCGTTCTTGCAGTCCAGCATGCCGGCGCCGGTGAGCTCGCGGAGCTTCTTGACGTCAGCGGCGGTGTAGTTCGCCATGAGTCTGTGATTCTCTCTCGAAGTCGTAGATCTACGGGTGAACGGCGGAGGAGTCGCGCCTCGGGCGCGGCTCCCCCGCCGTCATCGTCCGTGCTGTGAGTGCCCGGCGTGTGAACGCCGGGCGCTCTCAGTGGGTCAGGCCTGCTCGGCGTCGGCGGCCGGAGCCTCGACGACGGCCTCGGCGACAACCTCGGCCTCGGCGGCCGGAGCGGCCTCGGCCGGGGCGGCGGGGGCCTCGACAGCGGCCTCGGCCGGAGCGGCCTCAGCGTCGTCGGCCTTCTTCTCGCCCTCGAGGAGGTCGCGCTCCCACTCGGCGAGCGGCTCGGCGGCGGCCTTCTCGCCCGGCTTCGAGTCGCCAGTGGCGGCACCGGAACGGGCGATGAGGCCCTCGGCGACGGCGTCGGCGATCACGCGGGTGAGCAGGGTGACGGAGCGGATCGCGTCGTCGTTGCCCGGGATCTTGTAGTCGACCTCGTCGGGGTCGCAGTTGGTGTCGAGGATCGCGACGACCGGGATGTGGAGCTTGCGCGCCTCACCGACGGCGATGTGCTCCTTCTTGGTGTCGACGATCCAGACGGCGCTGGGGACCTTCGACATCTCGCGGATACCACCGAGGGTCTTCTCCAGCTTGATCTTCTCGCGAGAGAGGACCAGGAGCTCCTTCTTGGTGAGACCCGACGCGGCGACGTCGTCGAAGTCGATCGCCTCAAGCTCCTTCAGACGCTGGAGGCGCTTGTAGACGGTGGAGAAGTTGGTGAGCATGCCACCCAGCCAGCGCTGGTTGACGTACGGCATACCAACGCGCGTCGCCTGCTCGGCGATGGCCTCCTGGGCCTGCTTCTTGGTACCGACGAACATGATGGAACCGCCGTGGGCGACGGTCTCCTTCACGAACTCGTAGGCGCGGTCGATGTACGACAGCGACTGGAGCAGGTCGATGATGTAGATGCCGTTGCGCTCCGTGAAGATGAAGCGCTTCATCTTCGGGTTCCAGCGGCGGGTCTGGTGACCGAAGTGGACGCCGCTTTCCAGCAGCTCCCGCATCGTTACGACGGCCATGGCCATCTCCTTGTTTTCTCGGTTTGGTTCCTGACGCCCCTGTCGCGCCCTGCCCCCGAAGAGGGGACCGAGAGACGCTGTCACCCGGCCTGAGCGGCCGGTGTGCTGGGGCGTGCGAAGTCGACCCGGTGACCCGGATCGCCACAAGAAGTGTACGGGACCCGGCGGTATGCCGGATGACGAGGTTTTCCACAGCCGGGCCGCTCGTCCACAGGCCGAGCGGGGGGCGCCCGCGGGCGGGATCCTGACGGCCATGACGGCATTCCTGTTCGCCCTGCTGCTGACCTTGTCCCTCACCGCCGCGCCGGCGCCGCCGGATGCTGCGGGACGACCGGGTGCTGCGGTACCACCGGGGGCGCGCCCCCTGCCGGCCCCCCTGACCGTGCTCCGGTGGTGGGACCCGCCCCCCACCAAGTACGCGGCCGGTCACCGCGGCGTGGACCTGGCGGCGGCGGTGGGCGCGGAGCTGCGCGCGGTCGGCCCGGGCCGGGTCCACTACGCCGGCCTGGTCGCGGGGCGCGGAGTGCTCTCCCTGACCCTTCCGAACGGCCTGCGCACGACCTACGAACCCGTCCGCCCCCTGGTCGCGGAGGGCGCCGAGGTCACGACGGGCCAGGTGGTGGCCCTCCTCACGGACGGCACCCACTGCCTCCGCCCCTGCCTCCACTGGGGGCTCCTGAAGGCCGACACCTACCTCAACCCCCTCGCCCTCCTCCCCCGCCCGACCCCCCGGCTCCTCCCCCTGAACACCGCCCACCCGGACCCGCCGACCTGAGGCCGAAGCGCACGGCAAAGGGGCCGGCCCGCGGGCCCGGCAAGATCCGGAAGAGACGGCCTAACCCCCGACGCCCCGCAAAGCCATCGCCACAGCCGCGTCCGTGACGACGGCCGGCTCCTCCCCCGAGGCCGCCTCGATCCGCCGCACGGCCGCGTCCACGACACCCTGGAGCAGCATCGCCGCGAGCCGCGGCTCCACCTGCCCCAGCGCGGCCAACGCCTCCACGATCATCGCGACGAGCCCCCCGTGCGCGGCACGGATCTTCTCCCGCGCGCCGGCGTCCAGCTCACTCGCCGAGATCGCCACCACGGCCCGGTGCCGGCGGTCCCCCACCAGCCCGAGCTGGCTGCGGACGTACGCCTCGATCTTCGCCTCCGGCGTCTGCGCCTCGGACATCGCCGCCTCGATCTCGGCTGCCCACACGGGGAAGTCCACCGCGCAGAGCTCCTCGACGACTGCTGCGCGGGAGCGGAAGTACTCGTACACGGAGGAACGGGCGAGGCCCGTCCGCTCGGCGAGGGCGGGGAAGGTCAGCGCTTCCGTCCCCCCTTCTGACAGCAGGGAACGCGCGGCGTCCAACAGGGCGCCGCGCTGCATCGACCGGTGCTCGGCCACGGAGGCCGCTCGAATCCTGGGCACGCGTCCACTCTACGGAGGTACCGCAAGGCCGGGGCTCGCCGGACGAACCCTCGAGCCGCCTTCGAGCCACCCACGACGCCCCACCGACCCGAAGGCGCCGCTCAGCGCCCGACGTCCGCCAGCTTCGCCCGCAGCTGCAGCACCGACTTGGTGTGGATCTGGCTGACGCGGCTCTCGGTCACACCGAGCACGTTGCCGATCTCGGCGAGCGTGAGGCCCTCGTAGTAGTAGAGGGTCACCACCGTCTTCTCCCGCTCGGGCAGCGTGTTGATGGCCCGTGCCAACAGCCGCCGCAGCTCGCGGTCCTCCGCGACCTCCACCGGGTTGTCGGCGGCGGTGTCCTCCAGTGTGTCCATCAGCGAGAGGCGGTCGCCGCCCTCCCCGCCGACGTGCAGGAGCTCTTCCAGAGCGACCACGTTGGCCAGCGACAACTGGCTGAACACCGCGTGGAGTTCCTCGACTCCGATGCCCATCTCACCGGCGACCTCTCCTTCGGTCGGGGTGCGCCGCAGCTGGGCCTCCAGCGTGGCGTAGGCCCGCTCCACGGCCCGCGCCTTCTGGCGCACCGAGCGGGGGATCCAGTCCAGCGCCCGCAGCTCGTCGATCATCGCGCCCCGGATCCGGGTGATCGCGTACGTCTCGAACTTGATGGACCGCTCGATGTCGAACTTCTCGATGGCGTCGATGAGTCCGAAGACTCCGGAGGAGACGAAGTCGGCCTGCTCCACGTTGGGCGGCAGGCCGACGCTGACCCGTCCGGCCACGTACTTGACGAGGGGCGAGTAGTGCAGGATCAGCTGCTCCCGCAGCCGCTCGTCACCCGAGTCCTTGTACGAGCGCCAGAGCACCTCCAGGGACGAGGGCGCGGTCGACCGCTCGCTGCTGCGCGCAGCGGGGGGCACCGCAGCGCGGTCGGACCCTGAGGTGTGCTGGGGCATGCTTCGCCTTTGCCGGAGCCGGATTCCTTGGGAGCGTAGCGTGACGGAAGTGTCGCGGTGCGCGAAGAGTACGGGATCGCGCGGGCAGCCAAAGGCGCCCCGACTCGCGCGGGCGACCCGGGACCGGCGCCTGGCGCACGGTCCCGGCGACTGCCACCGGGAAGACCGCGTCTCTCATCGGCTTCACTCTTTCACCGGAACTCCCCAGGTCAACGACCGCCTCGCCGGGTGCCTTCGGTTTGCATGCCTCCTATCGGCCCTCGCAGGATCAATTGCCAGCCGTCGCCCTGCCGTTCGACGAACCCCAGAGAGTGAAGTTCGTACAGTCTGCCGATGACTTCATCGGTGTCGGCGCCCGCCGCGAGGGCGACCTCCCCCAGATCGGCGAGCCGCCCTGCCGGGAGCGCTTCGAGTACGCGGACGGTGGCGGGGTCCAGCAGGTCCCGGGCGATCACCGGGCCGCGCCGCTCGGGGGCCAGTTCGCCGATGGCACCGACGAGCTCGATGACCTCCGCCGCGTCCGTGACCAGCGCGGCCTCCCCGCGCAGCAGCTCGTGCACTCCGGCCGAGAGCCCGCTCGTGGCCGGGCCGGGAACGCCCATGGTGCACCTGCCGAGCTGCTGGGCCCGCCGGGCGGTGACGAGGGATCCGCTGCGGTGGGCGGCCTCCACGACGACCGTGCCCCGGGTCAGGGCCGCGATGACGCGGTTGCGCAGGACGAACCGGCTCGGCGTGGGGTGGCTGCCGGGTGGCAGCTCCCCGAGCAGCAGCCCTTGGGTGGCGATCCGGCCGAACAGTCCGGCGTGCCCGCGGGGGTACGGGACGTCCACCCCGCAGGCCAGCACGGCGGCCGTGGCGCCGCCGGCGCCGAGGGCCCCGCGGTGGGCCGCGCCGTCGATCCCGTAGGCACCTCCGGAGACGACCACCCAGCCGCGCTCGGCGAGTCCGGCGGCGAGGGACTGCGCCATGTGCGCCCCGTACGGGGTGCAGGCGCGGGCCCCGACCATCGCGACCGAGCGCAGCGCCCAGGTCCGCAGACCCGGCCGGCCCCGCACCCACAGTCCGAGGGGCCGGGCGTCGCCGAGCCCGTCCAGCTGGGTCGGCCACTCCGGCGACCCGGGACAGACGAACCGGCCGCCCGTCTCGGCGGCGACCGCCAGATCCCGCCGGGGGTCGGCCAGCGCGGCCCGCCTGCGGTATCCGTCCAGTCTCTCGGCGCCGACCCCGGCCGGTATCCCCGGCGCCGCGTCGGATGCGGTGAGCAGCCGCATCAACCCGACGGCCCCGTGCTCGCGCAGCCAGCGCCCGCCGTGCGCGTCCCCCGGCTCCAGCACCCGGGTCAGCGCGGCCCTGGCGAGTAGATCGTCCCGCGGATCCGTCTCCTCGGCGGGCGGCCGCCCGTCCGGCCGCCCGGGCCCGGGCCCGGTCACGATGCGGACCCCATGGCCGCCGCCGTGCCGCGGGCGATACCGGTGCGCAGCTCCAGGGCGACGGCCACGTCCAGCGCGTCGGGCCGCTCGCGGCCCCGCAGGTCCGCCACCGTCCAGGCGACCCGGAGCACCCGGTCCAGCCCCCGGGCGGTGAGCAGCCCGCGCTCCAGGTCCCGCTCGGCCAGGGCCAGCGCCCCGGGGCCGGCCGGCCAGCGGGTCCGCAGTTCGTGCCCGGGCACCTCGGCGTTGGTCCGCCAAGGGGTGCCGGCCAGCCGGGCCACCGCCCGGTCCCGGGCTCCGCGCACCCGGTCGGCGACCACCGCCGTGGCTTCGCCGCGGCCCCCGCGCCCCAGCAGATCGGAGCGGGTGACCGGCTCGACCTGAACCCGCAGGTCGACCCGGTCGAGCAGGGGCCCCGAGAGCCGGGCCTGGTAGCGCCGGATCACCGAGGCCGGGCATTCGCACCCCGTCCCGTGCAGGGTGTGCCGCCCGCACGGGCAGGGGTTGGCGGCGAGCACCATCAGGAACCTCGCCGGCAGGCGTACCACGCCGGCGGCCCGTGCGATGACCACGTGCCCGGCTTCGAGGGGCTGCCTCAGGGCGTCCAGGGCCTTGGTGCCGAACTCCGCGGCTTCGTCGAGGAAGAGCACCCCTCTGTGTGCCAGGGACACCGCTCCTGGTCTGGGCACACCGGCCCCGCCCCCCACGAGGGACTGCATGGTCGCCGAATGGTGCGGGGCGCAGTACGGCGGCCGGGCGACGAGCGGCTCGCCCGGCGGCAGGATTCCCGCGACCGAGTGGACGGCCGTGACCTCCAGGGAGTCCTGTCGGGTGAGCGGGGGCAGGATCCACGGGATCCGCTCGGCGAGCATCGTCTTGCCCGCCCCCGGCGGTCCGCTCAGGAAGAGGTGGTGGCCACCGGCGGCGGCCACTTCCAGCGCCCGGCGAGCGGCGTGCTGTCCCGCGACGTCGGCCAGGTCGGGGAAGTCCCGCCCGTCCCCGTCCCGGGCGACCCCCGTACCGAGTCCGGCGCCGGGGACCACCAGCCCGGCCAGTATCGGGTCGGGCCTCCCCGGCGGGTCCGGAGGGTCCTCCTCGGGGACCTCCCCGCCGGTCAGCACCGCGATCAGCTGCCGCAGGCTGCGTACGCCGAGCACCGAGACGTCGGGGACGAGCATGGCCTCGGCCGCGCACTGCTGCGGGACCACGACCTGCCGGTACCCGGCCTCCGCGGCGGCGAGGACGGCGGGCAGTATTCCCCGGACGGGGCGCACCCTGCCGTCGAGCCCCAGCTCCCCGATGAGGACGAGATCGGCGATCACGGCGGGGTCGATCACCTCCGCCGCGCCCAGGACCGCGGCGGCCACGGCCAAGTCGAAGCCGGCGCCGGACTTCGGTACCGAGGCCGGGCTGAGGCCCACGGTGAGCTTCTTCTGCGGCCAGGTGGCGCCGGAGTTCACCACGGCCGCCCGGACCCGGTCCCGGCTCTCGATCAGGGTCTTGTCGGGCAGCCCCACCAGGGCGAAGGCCGCGATGCCCGGTTCGAGGTCGGCCTGGACCTCCACCACCACTCCGTCGACGCCGACGAGGGCGACCGAGCAGGCACGCGCGAAGCCCATCAGGCCGCCCCCCTGACGTGCTCCACCACGGGCGCACCGCGCCGCGGCAGGAGGACTCCGACGAGGTCGATGCGCACCCCGCCCGGGGGCGGCCCGCCGTGGTCGGCGAGCCAGCGCCCGGCGAGCCGGCGCAATCGGTCGGCCTTGACCGGCCGCAGGGCGGCCATGGGGTGTTCGAACTCCCCGACCCGCCGGGTCTTGACCTCGCACACGACCAGGGCGTCCCCGTCCCGGGCGACGATGTCGATCTCCCCGCCGCGGCACCGCCAGTTCCTCGCGATCACGGTCATCCCGGCCTCGGTGAGCCGCCGCGTCGCGAGATCTTCGCCGTACCGCCCCAATGCCTGCTGTGCCACGCCCTTCGCGTTCATCCGGCACCACCTCCACCGCCGACGGTCCCGCAGCCCCGCCCACCTTGTGGATCTTGGTGGACAACCAAGGCGTTGTGGATAACCCGCTCACCCCTGGGGGTGAACCGTCGGCTCGGAAGGAGGCCTTTGCACAGCTCAGCGCATCAGCAGCGCCCTAGAGAAGGCGGCGCCTCAGGCGCCGCCTCAGAACGCCTCAGAACGCCTCAGGCGCCCGGAAGCTCGAGATCGCTCTTGTTGAGCTCCTCGATGTTCACGTCCTTGAAGGTCAGCACGCGCACCTGCTTGACGAAGCGGGCCGGCCTGTACATGTCCCAGACCCACGCGTCGGCCATCGAGACTTCGAAGAAGACCTCCCCCTGGACCGAGTGCACCTGCATCTCGTAGTCGTTGGTGAGGTAGAAACGGCGTTCGGTCTCGATCACGTACTTGAACAGCCCGACGACGTCGCGGTACTCGCGATAGAGCTTCAGCTCCATCTCGGTCTCGTACTTCTCGAGGTCCTCGGCACTCATGGCATGTTCCCCTTCAGCCGTGCGTCCCCCTATTGTGCGCCAGGCCCGTGCGCCCCTAAACGATTTCCGGGGCCAGGTTCACGGGCGCACCCGGAGGACCGTCGTCGAGCAGCGTACGGAGCAGCTCCGCGAGTCTGGTCGGGTACACCGTCTCATGGGCCGCGAGAAGTTCCTCGGAGGTCCACCACCTGGCTCCGGAGACACTGCGCCGCTCCAGTTCGGTGAGCCCGCCCATCCCGGTCACCGTCTGGGTGGTCCGGGCCAGGAAGTACCACTCGTCCTGTTCCCAGCGGCGCCCGTCGAAGGGGAACGAGCAGTAGCGGTGCCACAGCACCGGCCCGAGCTCCACCTCGGTGATCCCGGTCTCCTCGGCGAGTTCGCGCAGCGCGGCCTGCTCCCGGGTCTCGGAGCCCTCCAGGCCTCCGCCGGGCGTGAACCACCAGTCGTCCGCCGCGTCTCCCGGCTCGAAGCCGTGCAGCAGCAGGATCCGGTCCTCGGGGTCCAGCAGGATGACGCGCGACACCTTGCGCGGGCCGCCGCCGGCTCCGCCCGCCGTGTCAGCGGACACCGGCCCGGTCCCTCCTGCGCCCGCGCCCGAGAACCCGTGCGACCGGACCGTACGCGGCTCCGAGCAGCACCAGGGCCGCACCGGCCGCCACCGCCGCCACCTGGAGGCGCAGCGGCCCGGCACCGGAGATCCCGCCGGGCAGGGAGGCGTAGGTCCCCGGCCGTTCCAGCATCGACATGGAGGGCCACGCGAGGGCGTCGACCCGGCCCTTCACCGCCGACCGCGCCACCGTCCCCTGCCCGGCCTCCTGCAGGTGCGCCCGGGAGTCCAGCGAGGCGCCGCGGCGGTCACCCAGCAGGAAGAGGTTGCCCTCGGGGACCGTCACCTCGAACGGCGTCCGCGAGGCGGAGCCGCCCGGCGCGTCCGGCACGTCGAGCGTCTCCTCCTCGATGTACGGCTCGTCCAGCTCCTTGCCGTTCACGGTGAGCCGGCCGCCGTCCCCGCAGCACTTGACGGTGTCCCCGCCGATGCCCACGACCCGCTTGACCATCGGCGAATCGCTCCACAGGTCGTCCTTGAAGACGACCACGTCCCCGCGGCGCACGTCGCCGCCGTCGATGCGCTGGGCCAGCACCCGGTCCCCGGGCTTGACCGTCGGCACCATCGAGTCGGTCGGCACCGTGTACGGCTGGTACACGACGGCTCCCCACACGAACCCGCCCAGGAAGAGCACAAAGCCGATGGCCACGGCGATTCCCGACAGCATGCTGCCGAGACTGCCGCGGCCACCGCCGTCACCTGCTCGTATTGCTCGTGTTCCGCCCATTGCAGCGCCCCCACCCTCGGAGATCGTCGACCTGGGCGGCACCCTACCTGCCGGTACGCCCGCCAGTCAGCCTCCGCCTGCGCCACAGCACGACCGGCACCGCTCCGGCGAAGCCGAGAGCGGCCGGGCCGAGCCCGACCGGCGCCAGTCCGGACGCCCCGAGACCGAGCGCGGTGGCCGCGGCCTGGTTGCCGATGCCCGGCTGGTCGAAGGTCTCCGGGATCGGCAGCGTGGACCAGCGGGTGATCGGCCACGCGACGACCACGGCCCGGCCGACGACGTCGTCGACGGGCACGAAGCCATGGGTCGGGTCCTGCTGGTGCCAGCGGGAGTCCTGGGAGTTCTGCCGGTGGTCGCCCATCACCCAGATCTTGCCCTCGGGCACCTTGAGCGGGCCGAAGGGGAAGTCGTCGCAGGGGGTGTTGCCGGGGAAGATGTACGGCTCGTCGAGCTCCTTGCCGTTGACGACGACCGGTCCGCCCTTCTTGCATTCGACCGTGTCACCGCCGATCGCGATCGTCCGCTTGATCAGGTCCTTCTCCTCGGCGGACGGCATCAGGCCGATCCAGCTGAGGACCTTCTGCGCGATGTTGGGCTCCGGGCTGGCCTCGCCGCTCAGCCAGTTCGCGGGGTCGTGGAAGACGACGACCTCTCCGCGCTCGGGCTCGGAACCGAACCATGGCGTCAGCTTGTCCACGAGCACCCGGTCACCGCGCTGCAGGGTGTTCTGCATCGAGTCGGAGGGGATCGAGAACGCCTGCACCAGGAAGGTCTTGATCAGCAGAGCGAGCAGCAGGGCGATACCGACCAGGAGCGGCAGCTCCTTCCAGAACGAGCGGTGCGGGCGCGTGACCACGCCGTCGTCGTGCGCGTCGCCGTCCTTCGCATCGCGCTCGACGGCATCGCGCTCGACGGCGTCGTCCGGCCGCTCATCACCTTCATCGCGTCCGGACCGTGCGCCTACCGCCACATCCCCCACATCCACTCCTCAGTCGGAATCGGAAATCCGCCCGCGCCTGATCGGGCGCGGGCCCTCCCCTCCCCTAACGAGCGGGAGTTCCCAAAGGCGCGGGAGACCGAGGACACACTATGCGAACGACGCACCCGGGCGGCGCCGACGGGGCGCGCGGCGTCCGGCGCGCGCCTGGTCGGGCACCATGCGGAAGGTGGCGGGCTGTTCCAGCCGGTGCCAGTGCCCGAAGGGCCATGCGATCACCACGGCTTGGCCGACCACGTCGTTCTCGTCGATCGTGCCCTGGAAGGCCTCGTCGAGGTGGTAGCGGGAATCGGCGGAGTTCGCCCGGTGGTCGCCCATGACGAAGAGCCGTCCGTCGGGCACGTGCACCTCGAAGCGGATTTCCGACGGCACGTTCCCCGGGTTCAGGTACGGCTCGTCCAGCGGTGATCCGTTGACGCTGACCCGGCCCCGGGCGTCGCAGCACTTCACGGTGTCCCCGCCGACTCCGATGACCCGCTTGATCAGGTCCTGTTCGTCGGCGGAGGGCAGCAGGCCGATGAAGGTGAGCGTCTGCTTGATCTGCTTGACCCCCACCGGATCCGGTGCCGGACGGGCGGCCTCGCCACCGAGCCAGTCCCCGGGGTCCTTGAACACGACGACCTCGCCGCGCTCGACCTCGGAGCCGAACCAGGGGGTCAGCTTGTCCACCAGGACCCGGTCGCCGATCCGGATCGTCTGCTCCATGGAGCCCGACGGGATGAAGAAGGCCTGCACGAGGAAGGTCTTGAGGACCAGCGCGATGCACAGCGCGACGACCACCAGCAGGGGCAGCTCCCCCACCCGGCGGGTACGCCGCTTGCGCCGGACCCGGCGGGCCAGCCGACGCCGGTCGGCGCGGCCGCCGGCCTCCGCCGGGCCGCCACCGGCCGCGTCCCCGGGCTCCGGTTCGGCGCCCGCGTCCTCGTCCCGGGCGCCTCTCGGACGCCCCCTGCTACCCACGTCGGCCGTCCGCGGAGTCCACGGCGCCCCAGCGCGAGACGGGCCAGCCGATCCAGTCGGCCCGCCCGATCACCTTCTCCACCGGCACCATCCCCCCGCCCGGTTCGCCCAGGTGGTCCCGGGAGTCCCGGGACTGGGAACGATGATCACCCATGACCCACAGGGTCCCAAGGGGTACGACGATCCGGAAGGGCACTCTCGACCCCGAGTCTCCGGGGAACAGGTACGGCTCCTCCAACGGGACCCCGTTGACCTTGATCCGGCCGTTCTCGTCGCAGACGACGTCGTCTCCGCCGACGCCCACGACCCGCTTCACGAAGTCGGTGTCCGAGGGATCGGCGAGCCCGAGCGCCGAGGCCGCGCCGTGCAGGGCGTCGCCGACCGGATTGCCGTCGGGTCCCTGCGGCACGAAGGATCCGGTGCCGTCGAAGACCACGACGTCCCCGCGCCGGGGCCGGTCGCCGAACCGGTACGCCAGCTTGTTGACCAGGACCCGGTCGCCGACCTCGAGCGTCGGCTCCATCGAGCGGCTCGGGATCAGGAAGGGCTGGAGGACGAAGTTGCTGAGCAGCAGGAGGAAGAGGGTGCAGGCTACGCCCAGCAGCCCGGCCCGGCGCCAGGTCAGCCACCCCGCCGCTTGGGCGGCGGCCTCGTCGCCCCGGCCCGCCGCGTCATCGGAGCCCGTGGAACCGCCGTCGGAAAACGCGAAGCGCGACCGCCCCTCCCCCTCGCCGGGGGAAGAGTGGCCGCGCTGCGTGTGAGCTGCTTCGGTGTCCATCGGGGGCGAGCCTATCGGGCTTGCCCCGGAACCCCGAGAGCAGATCAGCGGTCGCGCTTCTCCTTGATCTTCGCGGCCTTGCCGCGGAGCTCACGGAGGAAGTACAGCTTGGCGCGACGCACGTCACCGCGGGTGACGAGCTCGATCTTCTCGAAGATCGGGGAGTGGACCGGGAAGGTACGCTCCACGCCGACGCTGAAGGAGACCTTGCGGACCGTGAAGGTCTCGGAGACGCCGGCGCCCTGGCGGCGGATGACGACACCCTTGAACTGCTGGATACGGGAGCGGTTGCCCTCGATCACGCGGACGTGCACGTTGACCGTGTCACCCGGGCGGAAGGCCGGAACGTCCGAGCGCAGCGTGGCGGCGTTGACGCCATCGAGCAGGTGAGACATGTGATTCGTCTGCTTTCTTCGCACGGCGCCACAGGCCGCCGGTGCGGGGTTTCCGTAGAGAATTCGGGAGCTGCGGGACTCGGCGGACGACTGTCCCCCTGTGGCAGGGGCGCACGCGAGCACACAGCAGCCGCCTATTCTTCCACGGTCTGCGGCCTACGCCAAAACCGGCCGTCGGCCGACGGCTTCCAGCCGAGGATGCTGAGCAGTTCACGGTCCTTCTTGTCGAAGGCGGAGGCCTCGCAGCGCTCGATCAGATCCGGGCGGTTGCTCGCGGTGCGGCGGAAGGCCTCGTCCCGGCGCCACCGGGCGATCTTGCCGTGGTGTCCGCTGACCAGCACGTCCGGGATGCCGTGGCCGCGCCATTGGGGCGGCTTGGTGTAGACGGGCCCTTCCAGCAGGTTGGCCATGTCGCCGGGCGCGAAGGAGTCGTCGCGGTGCGATTCGGCGTTTCCGAGCACCCCGGGCAACAGCCGGGCCACGGCCTCGGTGACGACCAGGACGGCCGCCTCGCCGCCGGCCAGGACGTAGTCGCCGATGGAGACCTCGTAGACCGGGATCCGGGTGGCGTACTCGTCCATGACCCGGCGGTCGATGCCCTCGTACCGGGCGGGGGTGAAGATCAGCCACGGACGTTCGGAGAGTTCGACCGCCAGTTCCTGGGTGAACGGTCGGCCGCTGGGCGTGGGAACGACCAGGACGGGCCCGTGCGCGCCCGCCTCGTAGCCGTCGGCCATCGCGGAGTCCAGGGCCTCGCCCCACGGCTCGGTCTTCATGACCATGCCGGGGCCGCCGCCGTACGGGGTGTCGTCCACGGTGTTGTGCCGGTCGTACGTCCAGTCCCGCAGGTCGTGGACGTGTACGTCGAGCTGCCCGCGCGCCCGCGCCTTGCCGACCAGGGAGACGTTGAGCGGCTCCAGGTACTCCGGGAAGATCGTGACGACGTCGAGACGCATCAGGCTTCTTCCCCGGAGCCCTCGGAGTCCTCGTCGCGGCTGGAGTCGATGATCGCTTCGCGCTCGTCGATCAGCCCGGGCGGCGGCGTGATGACGCAGCGCTGCTCCTCCAGGTCGATCTCGGCGACGATCTCCTCGACGAAGGGGATCATCACCTCGGAGCCGTCCGGCCGCTCGACGATGAAGAGGTCCTGCGAGGGCAGGTGCGAGATCTCGGTGATCCGGCCGATCTCGGTGCCGTCGGCGAGGACGACGTCGAGGTCCATCAGCTGGTGGTCGTAGTACTCGTCGGGCTCCTCCGGCAGCTCCGCCGGGTCCACGTCCGCGATCAGCAGGGTGTTGCGCAGCGCCTCGGCGCCGGTGCGGTCCTTGACGCCCTCGAAACGCAGGAGCAGCCGCCCGCTGTGTACCCGGCCCGTCTCGATGGTCAGCGGACCCGCCGACGCCGGCTCGGTCTGCAGCACGGCACCGGGCCCGAGCCGCAGCTCGGGCTCGTCGGTCCGCACCTCGACGGTGACCTCACCCTTGATCCCGTGGGCGCGGCCGACCCGCGCGACTACCAGCTGCACTGTGTGTCTCTCCTGTTCAGACGACGACGGGCCGGGGCGGGCTCAATGCCCTCCCCGGCCCGTGCCGGTCATTCAATCCTGCAATGGACTCAGCGAACCTGGTCCACGTCGACGAGGTCGACGCGGATCCCCCGGCCGCCGATGGCGCCCACGACGGTACGCAGAGCACGTGCGGTGCGGCCGTTGCGGCCGATCACCTTGCCGAGGTCGTCGGGGTGGACCCGAACCTCGAGCACCTGCCCGCGACGCAGGTCGCGCGAGGCGACCTGAACGTCCTCGGGGTTGTCCACGATGCCCTTCACGAGGTGCTCAAGAGCCTCCTCGAGCATGCTCAGGCCTCGGTCGACTCGGCGGTCTCGGCCTCAGCCTCGTCCGCCTTCTTGTCGGCCTTCTTCGCCTTCTGGGTGATGGCTTCGCCCTTGCCCTCGCCGATGCCCTCGAGGGCCTTGGCGAACTCGTCGAAGGTGCGACGCTTGCTTTCCTTCGTCTCCGGCTGGAGCAGCGGCGCGGGGGCCGGGAGGCCCTTGTGCGCCTGCCAGTCACCGGTGAGCTTCAGGATGGCGAGCACAGCCTCGGTGGGCTGGGCGCCGACCGACAGCCAGTACTGCGCACGCTCGGCGTTGACCTCGATGCGCGACGGGTTGTAGGTCGGGTGGTACAGACCGATCTCTTCGATCGCGCGACCATCGCGGCGGGTGCGCGAGTCGGCGACGACGATGCGGTAGTGCGGCTGGCGAATCTTGCCGAGGCGCTTGAGCTTGATCTTGACTGCCACTGGAGTGGTGTCTCCTGAACTTGACGTGGTTGGGCACATGAGATGCCACGTGGGGTTGCGGTACTCGGGTGCCCGATGGACGCGTCAGCCGGAGGAGAGAGGGGTCCTATGCGACTGTCGAGTACAGCTAGCCATTGTGCCACATGCCCGAGGCACCCCGCCCGCCCCGGTCAGGAAGCGGCGGCGGACATCGCGACGTCGGGGATGCGGAACGGCTTCATGCAGCCGCCGCACACGATCGGGGCCTGGGCCAGCACGGACGGGACCACCCGAACGTTGCGCCCGCAGTCGCAGACCGCCTTGACCCGGACACCTCCGCCGGAGGATCCGTGCCGGGCGGCCGGGCCGCGGAAGCTGCGCTTGGTGTCGGCCGCGGTGGCGACCGTGTGGGCCTTCAGCGCTCGCTGGAGGCGCTCCATCGTGGGGCGGTAACGCGTCTTGGCCTCCGGATTGAGCGAGACCAGCGAGAAGCCGCTGCTCGCGTGCGGCTCGTCGGCGTGGTCCAGGCCCATCTCCTCGGCGATCGCGAGGAACCTGCGGTTGTGGTAGCGGCCGGCGCGCGAGGTGTCACGCACTCCGCGTGCGGCGGCGATGCCGTGGACTGCCTCGTGGAGCAGTCGCTCGAAGGAGAGTTCGGCGCCACAGGCGGACGAGGACTCTCCGATCAGGGACTCGGGCGCGGCAAGGTCAGGCAGCTCGGAGTGGTACCGCTGAATATCGGCCCACGCCTGCGCCAGTTCTGCGGCGAGGACAGGTGGTGTCGTGCTCACGTCGTGACAACGAGCCGAGGTGCCCCGGTGTTCCGATTCCGGGCCATTCCAAATTTTTTGCACGTACCAGTCAGTTCAGTCTGATGCGTCCTGACGAGGACGGGTGCGCAGATCTCAGGAGGAGTCGGTACGTAACGAGGGCCGGGGACACCACCGCCCCGGCGCGCGGCGCGAGCCGCACGCCGGGGCGTGGGATGACGTCAGCCGGACCGGCTCAGTACGAGCGCGCGACGATGGCGAGGTTGCCGGGGGTGTCGTCGGCCTCCGGCACGGACCCGTCCGCGGCGACCAGGCAGCGTACGGAGACGGCCTGCTCGGCGAGCTTGGCCTCACCCTCGGGGCCGAGGTCGGCCCACGGGATCCGCGCCCAGCCACCGGCGATGGCGGCCTCGGCGGCCTCCTCGATGGTCGCGACGTCGGACGTACGGGACTCGCGGCGCTCGCGGGACTCGCGCAGCAGCTGCGCCTGGTCCTCCTCCAGCACCTTGGGCAGCAGGGCGGCGAGGTCGGTGATCTGCACGGCCTCCTTGCCGCCCGGGATCCGGCGGGCCAGCATCGCGGTGCCGGCCTCCAGGTCGCGGGGGCCGATCTCGACGCGGACCGGTACGCCCTTGAGCTCCCAGTCCACGGCGCGGCGGCCGAAGGGGGTGTCGACGCGGTCGTCGACGAAGACGCGCAGGCCCGCGGCCTTGAGCTGGGCGCCCAGCTCGCGGACCTTCGCCACGGCCTCGTCGCCCTTGATCGCCATGACGACGACCTGGACGTGCGCGAGGCGCGGCGGCACCCTCAGGCCGTTGTCGTCGCCGTGCGACATGATCAGGCCGCCGACCATGCGGGTCGAGACGCCCCACGAGGTCTGCCAGACGAGCTCCTGCTTGCCTTCCTTCGACAGGTACTGCGTGTTGAAGGCCTTGGCGAAGTTGGTGCCCAGCTCGTGGCTCGTGCCCAGCTGCAGGGCCTTGCCGTCGCCCATCATGCCCTCGAGGGTGAGGGTGTTGATGGCGCCGGCGAAGCGCTCCTTGGCGGTCTTGCGGCCGAGCACGACGTCGATGCCGAGCACGTTCGTCATGAAGTCGCCGTAGACGTCGCGGTGGATGCGCGACGCGTAGTCCCGGGCGTCCTCGTAGGAGACGTGGGCCGTGTGGCCCTCCTGCCAGAGGAACTCGCTCGTACGGAGGAACACGCGCGGGCGCATCTCCCAGCGGACCACGTTGGCCCACTGGTTGATCAGCAGGGGCAGGTCGCGGTAGCTCTGGACCCACTTGGAGAAGTAGTCGTTGATGATCGTCTCGGAGGTGGGCCGGACGACGACCGGCTCGTCCAGCTCCTTGCCGCCGCCGTGCGTGACGACCGCGAGCTCCGGCGCGAAGCCCTCTACGTGCTCGGCTTCCCTGGTCAGGTACGACTGCGGGATGAAGAGCGGGAAGTACGCGTTCTGGGCGCCCGCGTCCTTGATGCGCGCGTCCATCTCCTGCTGCATCCGCTCCCACAGCCCGTAGCCGTACGGTCGGATGACCATGGTGCCGCGTACCGGACCGTTGTCGGCCAGTTCGGCCTTGTTGATCAGATCCTGGTACCAGCGGGGGAAATCCTCCGCCTGGGGGGTGAGAACGGGTGCCTTTGCCATGGCGCGAATGGTACGGCGCCCGGCGTGCCGAGCGTGAATCGGGTGTGAATCGGGTGGCGCGCTCCTCTGGACGCGGGGGCCAATCGGGAGTTCCCTGGCAACGGGGGCATGGGGGCGAAACGGAATCAGGAGCGCTCTTTCGATGACACCGACGCCGACGGCGACGCTTGTCGCCCGGGACTGGGCGGAAATCCAGGAACGGATGCTGGTACCGCTGTACGAGGCGGTCTACGACCGGCTGGAGGTCGGGCCGGGCGACCGGCTGCTGGGCCTCGACTGCGGGGCCGGACTGCCGCTGCTGCTGGCCTCGGGGCGGGGAGCCCTGGCCACGGGAGTGGAGACGGATCCCGCGCGCCGGACGCTGGCGCGGGAACGGCTGCTGGAGGTCCTGGCGGCCCCGCCCGCGCCCGTCGTGCCGTACGACGTGCTGCTGGCCTTCTCGCCCGCCCACGGCGCTCTGGCGGCGGCCCTGCCGGCGCTGCGCAGGCCCGGCGGGGTGGTGGTGCTGGCCGACTGGGGCCCCATGGAACGGTGCACGGTGCCGTCGGTCCTGGGCGGCGGGCCGGTGGCCCGCGACCTGGACGCGGTGGCGGCGGCCGCGGGCCTGGTGCCGGACGGGTCGGGCAGGGTGTTCTGCCCCTTCGGCTACGCGGACGTGGACAGTGCCGTACGGGGGCTGCTGTCGACCGGCCTGTACGACGGCTCGGCCGATCCGGCCCTGACGGAGAAGGAGTTGGCCGAGGCGCTTCACCCGCACGAGCGGGGTGACGGGACCGTGTGGCTGCCGAACATCTTCCGGTACGTGATCGCCCGGACGGCCTAACGGCGCTCGACGGGCGGGATGTCCTCGCGGCCGGGGGACCGGAGGACCCCGCCCCGCCCCGGCCCCGCCGTCACTTGTGCAGGCGCGTGATGCCCGCCGCCTCGTAGGCGGCGGCCTCGTCCAAGGTCTCCTTCGCCATCAGGGCCTGCGCGAGGGCGTCCAGCTTGTCGCGGTTCTCGCGGAGCAGGCGGCAGGCGTCCCCGTAGCACTCGTCGACGATGCGCCGCATCTCGTGGTCCACCGCGTCGAGGGTGGCGGGGGCGGCGGAGAGCCCGTAGGGGCTCTGCCCGTCCGCGGGGATGGCGGTGAGGCGGCCGATGCGCTCGCTCATGCCCCAACGGCCGACCATGCCCCGGACGATGTTCGTGACCTGCTCGAGGTCGCTCTCCGCGCCCGTGGTGATGACGTCGTAGACGGTCTGCTCGGCCGCCATGCCGCCGAGCGCGCCGATGATGCGCCCGCGCAGGTACTCCTCGGTGTACGCGTACCGGTCCGCGTCCGGCGTGGAGAGGGTGACGCCGAGCGCCCGGCCGCGCGGGACGATGGTGATCTTGCGTACCGGGTCGGCGCCCGGCTGGAGCATGCCCAGGAGGGCGTGGCCGCTCTCGTGGTACGCCGTGCGCAGGCGCTCCTCGTCCGGCATGACCAGCGGCCGTTCGGCGCCGAGCTGGACCTTTTCCAGGGCGTCGGACAGGTCCGCCTGGGTGACCTCCCGCTGCCCGCGCTTCACGGCGAGCAGGGCGGCCTCATTGGCCAGGTTGGCCAGTTCGGCGCCGGTCATGCCCGGGGTCGTGCGCGCCACCCGCGTCAGGTCGACGCCGCCGGCCAGCGGGATGTCCCGGGTGTGGATGCGCAGGATGGCTTCCCGGCCGGCCTTGTCGGGCGGGGAGACGACGACGGTTCGGTCGAAGCGGCCCGGCCGGGTCAGCGCCGGGTCCAGGACGTCGGCCCGGTTGGTCGCGGCGAGGACGACCACGCCCTCGGAGCCGGAGAAGCCGTCCATCTCGGTGAGGATCTGGTTGAGGGTCTGCTCGCGCTCGTCGTGGCCGCCCACGGCCGCGCCGCCACCGCGCACCCGCCCGATGGTGTCGATCTCGTCGATGAAGATGATCGCGGGGGCCACCTTGCGCGCCTCGGAGAAGAGCTCGCGCACGCGGGACGCCCCGACGCCGACGATCATCTCGATGAACTCGGAGGCGGAGGCGGAGAAGAACGGCACGCCGGCCTCGCCCGCGACGGCGCGCGCGAGCAGGGTCTTGCCGGTGCCCGGCGCGCCGGCGAGCAGGACGCCGCCGGGCATGCGGGCGCCCATCTTGCGGTAGTCGTCGGGGTTCTTCAGGAAGTCCACGACGTCGTTGAGCTCGCCCTCGACCTCGTCGATTCCGGCCACGTCCTCGAAGGTCGTGCGCTTGGCGCCCTCCAGTTCCACCGGTTTCGGCGGTGCCTTGCGGCCCAGTCCGCCCATGCCCCCGCCCATCCCCGCGCTCATCCGGCGGGCGATGAAGACCCACAGGAGGACCAGGAGCAGCATCGGGGCGAGGGAGAGCAGCAGGTTGGCGAGGAAGCTGCGCTGTTCGACCACCGGCGAGGCGGTGACGACGACGTTCTGCTTGGTGAGCTGGGCCCACAGGTCGTCGTCGGCGAAGGCCGGGCGCTGGGAGACGAATTTGGTGTAGTCGCCCTTCGCGCCGTCCGGCTTGGGCTGTCCGGTCTTCAGCTGTCCCTGGATCGCGTCGCCCTTGGCGTAGATCTTCGAGACGTTGCCGTTGGCGACCTGCTTGCTGAACTCGGTGTACGAGATGGTCGGCTCGTCGCCGTCGTTGAAGAAGGACAGGACCAGGTTGGTCACCAGGTAGACGATCAGGGCGGCGAGGATCAGGCTCCGCCAGCCGCCCGGCATCTTCTTCTTGGGCGGCGGGGCGGGCGGTGCACCTTCGGAGCGCCAGGGCGTATCGGCCCGGTCGCGGGGCGGTACGGGGGTGGGGCTGGGCACGTGGCCTCCTTCTGCCGTCCTCCCGGCCGACCATAAGCGACAAATCGCACCGTCGCTCGGGTCTGCGCCTCCCGCCGGGGCGCCCGGCCGGGACGGCCCGGGACGCCCTGCCCGGACACGGCGGAGGGCCCCGGCATCCGCCGGGGCCCTCCGCCGTACTCGCGTGCCTACTTCATGAACTTCTTGAACTCGTCCGGCAGGTCGAAGTCGTCGCCCTGCCCGCCACCGGCCGGAAGGCCGAACGGGTTGCCGGCGGCGGCGGGCTCGACCGCCTGCGGGCCGGCCTCGCGGCGCGCGGCCGCGGCGGCCTCCTCTTCCCTGCGCTTCATCGGGTTGCCGCTCTTGCGCTTGCCCTTGGCCTGCTTGACCTGCTTCTTCTGCCGGCCGGGGCCGCCGCCCATCCCGGGGATGCCGGGCATGCCCGGCATGCCGCCGCCCTGGGCCATGCGGGACATCATCTTGCGGGCCTCGAAGAACCGCTCCACGAGCGACTTGACGGCGCTGACCTCGACACCGGAGCCCTTGGCGATGCGGGCGCGGCGCGAGCCGTTGATGATGTGCGGGTCGTGGCGCTCGGCCGGGGTCATCGACTTGATGATCGCGGCGGTGCGGTCGACGTCGCGCTCGTCGATGTTGTTGATCTGGTCCTTGATCTGCCCCATGCCCGGCAGCATGCCGAGCAGCTTGGAGATGGAGCCCATCTTGCGGACCTGTTCCATCTGCGCCAGGAAGTCGTCGAGCGTGAACTCCTTGGGGCCCTTCGCCAGCTTGGCCGCCATCTTCTCGGCTTCGGCCTGGCTGAAGGTCTTCTCGGCCTGCTCGATGAGGGTGAGCATGTCACCCATGTCGAGGATCCGGCCCGCCATGCGGTCCGGGTGGAAGGCGTCGAACTCGTCGAGCTTCTCACCGTTCGAGGCGAACATGATCTGCTTGCCGGTGACGTGCGCGATGGAGAGCGCGGCGCCGCCCCGGGCGTCGCCGTCGAGCTTGGAGAGCACCACGCCGTCGAAGCCGACGCCGTCGCGGAAGGCCTCGGCGGTGTTGACCGCGTCCTGGCCGATCATGGCGTCGACGACGAAGAGGATCTCGTCGGGGCTGACGGCGTCGCGGATGTCCGCGGCCTGGCGCATCAGCTCCTCGTCGATGCCGAGGCGGCCGGCGGTGTCGACGATGACGACGTCGTACTGCTTGGTGCGGGCGTACTCGATGGAGTCCTTGGCGACCTGGACCGGGTCGCCGACGCCGTTGCCCGGGGCGGGCGCGTAGACGGCCACGCCGGCGCGCTCGGCCACGACCGAGAGCTGGTTGACGGCGTTGGGGCGCTGGAGGTCGCACGCGACGAGGAGCGGGGTGTGGCCCTGCCCCTTCAGCCACAGGCCGAGCTTTCCGGCGAGGGTGGTCTTACCCGCGCCCTGGAGGCCGGCGAGCATGATCACGGTGGGCGCGGTCTTGGCGAAGCGCAGCCGCCGGGTCTCGCCGCCGAGGATCGAGACGAGCTCGTCGTTGACGATCTTGAGGACCTGCTGGCCCGGGTTCAGGGCCTTGGAGACCTCTTCGCCGCGGGCGCGCTCCTTGACGTTCGCGATGAAGGAGCGGACGACGGGGAGCGCGACGTCGGCCTCGAGGAGGGCGATACGGATTTCCCGCGCCGCAGCGTCGATGTCCTGCTCGGAGAGGCGGCCTTTGCCCCGGAGGGACTTGAAGGTCGCGCTGAGGCGGTCGGAAAGCGTATCGAACACGGTGGTCGCGATTCCTCGGGTCGGGGGCGTTGTGGTCGTCCCCAGGGTATCGGGCCGCGCCACCGGCCCGGCCCTGCGGGCGGCAATCCCCGGTTCGGTCATGCCAGGGCCGACTCGACCGACGCGGCCAGGGCTGCCGCGTCCGCCGGGTCGAGGGGTTTGCCGTCCGCCGTCGTCACGTACAGCGTGTCCACCGCGTTCGCGCCGAGCGTGGAGACGTGCGCGCTGCGCACCCGCACTCCGGACGCTTCCAGCGCGCGGCCGATGCGGTGCAGCAGCCCGACCGCGTCGGGGGCGCGGACCTCCAGGACCGTGGCCAGCGTGGAGACCTCGGGGACCACGGTGACCCGGGGCGGCGGCGGGATCACCCCGCGCCGGCGCGGATACGCCGCCTCGCGGTCCGCCAGCTTCGCCGGGACGTCGAGCGAGCCGTCCAGTGCCCGCACCAGGTCCGTGCGCAGCCGGGCCGCCTGGGGCAGGGCCCCGTACTCCGCGGCCACCCGCCACCGCAGCACCAGTACCTCGCCCGGCAGGTCCGGCAGCTCCAGCGAGCGCAGGTCCGCCGCCCGCACCGTCAGGCGGTGCAGGGCCAGCACGCCCGCCACCGCGGGCAGGACCCCCGGCTGGTCGGGGACGGCCACGACCAGTTCCACTCCGACCGCGTCCTCCTCCTGGCGGGCGTGCAGGGCCAGGACGGGCTCCCGGGTGCGCAGCGCCTCCACAGCGAGGCGTTCTTGTTCCGTGGACGGGATCTCCACTTCCCCCGCCGCCGGAGCCGCCCCCCGCAGCACGGCGGCGACCCGCGCGACCAGGTCCGCCACCAGGGAGCCCCGCCAGGCGCTCCAGGCCGCCGGCCCGGTCGCCAGCGCGTCGGCCTCCGTCAGCGCGTGCAGGATCTCCAGCGTGCCCGTCGAGCCGACCGCCTCCGCGACCGCCTTGACCGTGGCCGGGTCGTCCAGGTCCCTGCGCGTCGCGGTGTCGATCAGCAGCAGGTGGTGGCGTACGAGCACGCCCAGCACGACGACGTCCTCCGCGTCGAAGCCCACCCGCAGCGCCACGTCGCGCGCGATCGTCTCACCCGCCACCGAGTGGTCTCCGGGCCAGCCCTTGCCGATGTCGTGCAGCAGCGCGGCCATGAGGAGGAGGTCGGGTCGGCTCACCCGGCGGGTCAGTTCCGAGGCGCGCACCGCCGTCTCGACCAGGTGCCGGTCCACGGTCCAGGTGTGCACCGGGTTGCGCTGCGGCCGGCACCGCACCCGCTCCCAGTCGGGCAGCAGCTTGGTGATGATCCCCTCCGCCTCCAGGGCCTCCCACACGGCCACCGTCGGCTCCCCCGCGCCCAGCAGGGTCACCAGCTGCTCGCGGGCCTCGGCCGGCCACGGCACCGGAAGCGGCTTGGCCTGCGCCGCGAGCCTTCGCACCGCGTGGAGCGAGACGGGCAGACCCGCCTGCGCCGCCGCCGCGCCGAACCGCAGCGGCAGCACGGGGTCGCGGTCCGGGCGCGCGGCCAGGGCCAGTACGGCCTCGCCGTCGGACTCCACGACGCCCTCGGCGAGCGGTGCCCGCTCGGAGACGGCGCCGCGGGTGCCGAGCAGGCCCCGCAGCCGCGGTCGCGCGGCCCGGGCCCGCAGCACGCGCCCGACCTCGCGCCAGGTCACGTCACCGGCGTACGAGACCACGCGCGCGGCCTCGTACACCTCTCGGAGCAGGGCGTCTGCGTCGAGCAGCCCCAGCTGCGCCGCGACCGGCGTCTGCTCTTGCAAGGAGAGCCGGTCGGTGGCGCGGCCGGTCACCAGGTGGAGGGCGTCGCGGGCGTCGAGCAGCCGGCGCCGGGCCTCGTCGAGGCCCTCGCGCGGGGCGTCGGCCAGCCACGACGCGGCGACGGCCCGCAGCGCGGTGACGTCGCGCAGGCCCCCGCGGGCCTCCTTGAGGTCGGGTTCGAGGAGGAAGCGGAGCTCGCCGGCCCGCTCCGCCCGTTCCAGGCACAGGGAGTGCAGTTGCGGGAGCCGCTTGGCGGCGAGGTTGCGCCAGTCGGCCAGGACGGAGGTGCGCAGGCCGGCGAGGAGGCCGACGTCGCCCGCGACGGGCCGGGCGTCCAGGAGTCCGAGGTGGACCTTGAGGTCCTCGGAGGCGGTCTTGCGGGCCTCCGCGGGGGTGCGGACCGAGTGGTCGAGGGCGAGGCCCATGTCCCAGACGGGATACCAGAGCAGGTCGGCCAGGGCGGCCAGCGCGCGCTGTTCGGCCTTGCCGTCGTGGAGCAGGACCAGGTCGAGGTCGCTGCGCGGGGAGAGTTCGGCGCGGCCGTAGCCTCCGACGGCGACGAGGGCGGCGCCCCGCACTCCCGTCTGCGCCACGGCCGTGGCGAACAGCCCTTTCAGCCAGTCGTCGGTCAGGGCGGCCAGGGCGGAACGCCGGGAAGGCCCGGACCGCGACTCCTCCTGGAGGAGCCGCAGCCGGGCCGCGGCGTAGCCGCTGGGTCCCGAGCCGGCCGTGTTGCCGTCCGTGGTCTTTTCGACGCTCGTCACCCAGGGGCTCCCGTCTGGTTGGGCCTGTCCGGTCGATCAGGCCTGGCAGGTGCTACAGCGCGTCAGCGCCGCGCTCGCCGGTGCGGACCCGGATGACCGAGTCCACGGGGATGCTCCACACCTTGCCGTCGCCGATCTTGCCGGTCTGGGCGGCGTCGACGACGATCCGCATCACGTCTTCGGCGTCGCCGTCCTCGACGAGCACCTCGATACGGATCTTCGGTACGAGGTCCACGGTGTACTCGGCGCCCCGGTAGACCTCGGTGTGGCCGCGCTGGCGGCCGTAGCCGCTGGCCTCGGAGACCGTCAGGCCTTGGACGCCGTAGCGGTGCAGGGCTTCCTTGATCTCGTCCAGCCGGTGCGGCTTCACGATCGCGGTGATGAGCTTCATGCGTCAACCTTCTTGGTCGCGGCGGCAACGGGGGCGGGTGCGGCGGTGCTCCGGGAGGAGGATCCGCCGCCGGCGCCACTGAAGTCGTAGGCGGTCTCGGCGTGCTCGACCTGGTCGATGCCGGAGACCTCGTCGTCCTCGGTGACCCGCATTCCGATCGTCTTGTCGAGGAGGAAGGCGAGGACCGCGGATGCCACGAGAGAGTAGGCGAGGACCGAGAAGACGCCCAGTGCCTGCTTGCCGAGCTGCTCCAGGCCACCGCCGTAGAAGAGGCCGGCCACGTCGGACTGGACCCCGCCGGTGGCGAAGAAGCCGACGAGCAGGGAGCCGATGACACCGCCGACGAGGTGGACGCCGACGACGTCGAGGGAGTCGTCGAAGCCGAACTTGTACTTCAGGCCGACGGCCATGGCGCACACGACACCGGCGATGGCGCCGATGGCGATCGCGCCGAGCGGGGAGCAGGAGCCGCCGGAGGGCGTGATGGCGACCAGGCCCGCGACGGCGCCGGAGGCGGCGCCCAGCGTGGTGAAGGAGCCGTGGCGCAGCTTCTCGTAGCCGAGCCAGGCCAGCATGGCGGCGGCGGTGGCGACCTGGGTGTTGACGAACATGACGGCGCCGACGCCGTCGTCGTTGCCGAGCCAGGATCCGGCGTTGAAGCCGAACCAGCCGAACCACAGGAGGCCGGCGCCGAGCATCACCAGCGGGAGGCTGTGCGGGCGCATCGGGTCCTTCTTGAAGCCGACGCGCTTGCCGATGACCAGGATCACGCCGAGGGCGGCCGCGCCGGCGTTGATGTGGACGGCGGTGCCGCCGGCGAAGTCGATGACACCGAGCTCGAAGAGCCAGCCGCCGGCGCCCCACACCCAGTGGGCGACGGGGAAGTAGACGACGGTGACCCAGAGGGTGATGAACAGGGCCCACGCGCTGAACTTCACTCGGTCGGCCAGCGCACCGCTGATCAGGGCGGGGGTGATGATCGCGAACATCAGCTGGAAGACGGCGAAGACGTAGACGGGGATGGTGTAGCCGTCCCACAGCTCGGTGATCCCGATGCCGCTGAGTCCCACGTAGTCGGAGGTCCAGCCGATGAGGGAGCCGGAGTCGGCGCCGAAGGCGAGGCTGAATCCGTAGAGGACCCAGAGGATCGTGACGATCCCGAGGCTGATGAAGCTCATCATCAGCATGTTGAGGCTGCTCTTGACGCGGACCATGCCTCCGTAGAAGAAGGCGAGTCCCGGGGTCATCAGCATGACCAGGGCGGAGCAGATGAGCATGAACCCGGTGTTCGCGGCAGACAGTGTCGGGGCGTCTG
The DNA here is from genome assembly GCF_042736715.1 of Streptomyces sp. NPDC060049. Lineage (NCBI taxonomy): Bacteria > Bacillati > Actinomycetota > Actinomycetes > Kitasatosporales > Streptomycetaceae > Streptomyces > Streptomyces sp. NPDC060049. Next base: position 328,127 of record NZ_JBHWVV010000006.1, on the reverse strand, counting down.
CAGCGAGGGTCGTGATGGCTGATGCCATCGGCGTCTCCTCGTCGTCGGTACGTTCGCGTGCGGGCGATCGTGAAAACCTGGGCGGCGCTGTCTTTTGAATCAGGCCTGAGGGGGGCCGGCCGGGGGGCTGGCCGGTTAATGGCCCTGAGATTCGCGCAGGCCGGTTTCCGGCGGCGCCGCTGGGTGTTTCGCGTCGATGACGAAGAGGTCCGGCGTGTTACGCGTCCATGAACGAGTGGTTCATGAACACACATGCGCGAACCCGGCCGCGGCGGTACCCGGACGTCCTGGCTGGGGGAGCCTGATCGGGCTTCACGGGGTGACTGCCGCGGCCGGAGCCTCGGGGGCGGCCGCGAGGGCCGTCAGACGGCCTCGGCGGCCTCGGGGAGCCGGGAGGCGAGGTGGTCGGTCAGGCGGACCACGTCGGCGACGTCGCCGTACTCACGCGCGGCCGAGTCGACGGTCTTGCGCAGCCGGGTGTTGACCCTTTCGGACCGCACCTTTCCCGCCACGTCGAGAGCGCGGCCGACGAGGACCGTGGCCTGCTCGGGCTCGCGCTGGAGCAGGTGCACGGTGGCCATGCCGATGAGGTTGAGGGCGTAGGAGCGCTGGTGCTCCTCGTCCTTCTCGAAGAGCTCGACGGCGCGCCCCATGACCGGCTCGGCGAGGGAGGCGTACATGGGGCTGCGGCCCGCGACGTAGGCCAGGTCCCGGTAGGAATGGGAGTTCTCGCCGTTGAGCTCGGCCTCGGAGAAGAAGCGGATCCAGTCGGGTTCGGACTCGCCGGCGAAGCCGACGTCGGAGAAGGTGTCCTCGGCCATCCGCACGGCCCGCTTGCAGCGGCTGGGCTGGCCCATGTTGGCGTAGGCGCGGGCCTCCATCGCATACAGCATGGCCTGCGTACGGGGCCCCGCGCAGTCGCGGCTGCCGTACTGGGCGAGGTGGATGAGCTCCAGGGCGTCCTCGGGACGCCCCAGGTGGATCATCTGGCGGCTCATGCTGGAGAGGATGTACGAGCCGAGCGGCTTGTCGCCGCCCTCCTTGGCGGCGTGCAGCGCGAGGACGAAGTACTTCTGCGCGGTCGGGTGCAGGCCGATGTCGTAGCTCATCCAGCCGGCGAGCTCGGCGAGCTCGGCGGCGACCTTGAAGAGCCGCTTCATGATCGGGGCCGGGTGGTTCTCCTGGAGCAGGTCGGTGACCTCGTGGAGCTGGCCGACGACGGCCTTGCGGCGCAGTCCGCCGCCGCACTGGGCGTCCCACTGCCGGAACATCACGGTGGTGGCTTCGAGGAGGCCGACCTCGGACTCGGAGAGCCGGGGCGGCCGGTGGCCGTCGAGGGCGCCCGTCGGCCCCGCCTCGCGCGGCCCCGGGTCGGCGGCCGGGACCGGGACGAGCCAGCGCTGCATGGGCTCGATGAGGGCGGGGCCGGCGGCGAGGGCGAGGGAGGTCCCGAGGAAGCCGCGCCGGGCCAGCATCAAGTCGCTGCGGGAGAACTCGCCGAGCAGTTCGACGGTCTTCGGGCCCGCCCAGGGCAGGTCGACGCCGGAGACGGAAGGGGTCTGGTGGGCGGTGCGCAGGCCGAGGTGCTCGATGGCGACGACGGATCCGAAGCGTTCGGAGAACAGCTCGGACAGGATCCGCGGGACGGGCTCGCGGGGCTGTTCGCCGTCGAGCCACCGGCGGACCCGGGACGTGTCGGTGCTGATGTGGTGGGCGCCCATCTGTCGGGCGCGGCGGTTAACCTGGCGGGCGAGCTCACCCTTGGACCAGCCGCTGCGCACGAACCACGAGGTCAGCTGCTCGTTGCGGGCTGTGGCCCCCTGCTCCGGCGCCGCGGCGGAGGACTGGTCGGACTCCGCACTCGTTCCGCTTGCGCCGTTGCCGCTCACTGGAACGCCCCCATCCCTCAGCATCTTCGACACGAAACCGTGTCGGAGGCCATGAGGGGACGGTCCTTCACAGGTCCTCCACATCATGCCTCCGGCATACCCGCGAACGGGTCAGCCTTCACCCTTCGTGCACCGAAAGTAATCCTACGATCACCCCCTCGGCGAGGTCGATCCCGGAAACGCCACCATTCGCCACCCCTTCGAATGAACTCGCCACCGGCCAGGCGCGATTCACTTGACAGGAAGGCGGAACCGATCGGTTGGACAGAGGTGCGCTCGGGGCGCGCGCGGCGAGGAGTGCGCCGGGTGCCCGACGGGCGGACCGGGTGGCCCGGGCTCCGCCCGGGCGCCGCGGCCGGACCGCGTCCGGTTGCGCCGATGTCGTAACCACCTGCACGTCCGACCCGTTGGAGGGGGCATGGGCATGGGCTTCACGATCGGCGGCAGCCGCGGCACCAAGGAGTTCCGTTCCGGCGCTCGGCGCCGCGGCCGGACGTCGGAGTGCACGGCGGTGGCGGAGTACACCGGACTGTGGGGCTGGGACGTGGTCCCGGGCGCCCGGGCCGCTGCCCCCGCCCGCGACTGCTCCTGCGGTCATACGAATTGCGGCGCGCCGGGGGCGCATCCGCTGGCCCTCGCTCCGACCGTGCCGGCCGGAGCCACCCTCGACGAGGTCACCGAGACCTGGAGCGAATACCCGGGAGCGGCGGTGCTGCTGCCCGTCGGCCGTTCCTTCGACGTCATCGAGGTGGCCGAGGAGGCCGGGCGCCGGGCGCTGGTCCGCCTGGAGCGGATGGGCCTGCCGCTCGGCCCGGTCACCGCGACCCCGGACGGCCGCGCCCAGTTCTTCGTGGCCCCCGGGGCCGCCGCCGGGCTGCCGCAGCTGCTGTACCGGATGGGCTGGGACGACGCCGGTCTCGATCTGCGCGCACTGGGCCAGGGGGCCTACGTCACCGCCCCGCCGTCCGACTTCGCGGGCCGCGGCCCGGTGAGCTGGCTGCGCACTCCGTCACTGGACTCGGCCGGGGATCCGCCCCATGCCCGGCTCCTGCTCGGCACCCTCGCCTACCTGTGCCACCGGCTGCGCCGTTCCTAGCGCTGTGGCCCGGTAGGCCTTTCCGGTCGCAGCACCAGCCAGACGGGGCCGGGTTCCGGACACGGCAGCGCCCCCGGGTCCGGTGGACCACGGGGGCACTGGGCGACGTAGAGCGTTTCGGGCGCTCCCGGTGCTCCGGTCAGTCGCCGATCAGGGCGTCCACGAAGGCTTCCGGCTCGAAGGGCGCCAGGTCGTCCGCGCCCTCGCCGAGGCCGACGAGCTTGACCGGGACGCCCAGCGCGCGCTGGACGGCGATGACGATGCCGCCCTTGGCGGTGCCGTCGAGCTTGGTCAGGACGATGCCGGTGATGTCCACTACCTCCGCGAAGACGCGGGCCTGGGTCAGGCCGTTCTGTCCGGTGGTGGCGTCCAGGACCAGCAGGATCTCGTCGAGCGGGCCGTGCTTCTCCACGACGCGCTTGACCTTGCCGAGCTCGTCCATCAGGCCCGTCTTGGTGTGCAGACGGCCCGCGGTGTCGATGAGCACCACGTCGGCGCCCTCGGCGATGCCCTCCTTGACCGCGTCGTAGGCGATCGAGGCCGGGTCGCCGCCCTCGGGCCCGCGCACGGTGCGCGCGCCGACCCGGTCGCCCCAGGTCTGGAGCTGGTCGGCGGCGGCGGCGCGGAAGGTGTCGGCCGCGCCGAGCACGACGCTGCGACCGTCGGCGACGAGCACGCGGGCCAGCTTGCCGGTGGTCGTGGTCTTCCCGGTGCCGTTCACGCCGACGACCATCACGACGGCGGGGGTGTCCACGCCGCTCTCGGTCTTCACGGCGCGGTCGAAGTCGGTGCCGAGGAGCGCGACCAGCTCCTCCTTGAGCAGTGCCCGCAGATCGGCGGGCGTGCGGGTGCCGAGCACCCTGACGCGCTCGCGGAGCCGGTCCACCAGCTCCTGGGTGGGCGCGACACCCACGTCGGCGATGAGGAGGGTCTCCTCGATCTCCTCCCAGGTGTCCTCGTCGAGGTGCTCGCGGGAGAGCAGCGTGAGCAGCCCCTTGCCGAGCGAGTTCTGCGACCGGGCGAGGCGGGCGCGCAGCCGGACGAGGCGGCCGGCGGTGGGCTCGGGCACCTCGATCTCGGGGGCGGGCGGAGCCTCCACGACCGGGTCCTCGACCGCGACCGGCGATGCGAGGGCCGTCTCCGCGGCGGGGAGGTCTACCTCCTCGATCGTGCGGCGCTGCTCTTCCGCCGTCGGTGCGGCGTCCTCCCCCACCTGCGGTTCGGCGGGCGGGGCAGTGATGGTCGGCGTGCTCGGCGGCGGGGCCAGCTGCTTCTTCTTGCGGCTGCTGACCACGAGCCCGCTGATCGCGCCGACCGCGACCAGGGCGATGACTAGGGCAAGGATGAGGATGTCTGTCATAACCCACCCAGTATCGGCCACGAGCGCCCGGAGCCGGGGACCTTGGCGGTTCACACCAGGACGCAAGCCGCTGTTTGTACTTTTTGTGGCAAATCTACGATGATGGGCAGCTCCCCCACTGCCCACCTCCCCCACGGAGTACACCTATGCCTGCCGAGACCGCCGTCGCCGTCGAGTCGCGCGGCCTGGAGCCCGTCCCGGACGCCGAGCGCCGCGGCCGGGTCCGCGAGCTCGTCCCGACCTGGGTCGCGGCCAACATCAGCGTGCTGCTGCTGACCATGGGCGCCGGCCTGGTCATCTCCAACCGGCTGAACATCTGGCAGGTGCTCGTGGTTGCGATCGCCGCCCCCGTCGTCTCGTACGGGATCGTCGGTCTCATATCCATCGCGGGCAAGCGCGGCGGCGCCCCCGGCATGGCGCTGTCCCGAGCCGTCTTCGGCCAGCGCGGAAACCTTTTCCCCGGCGCCCTGATCTGGGTCGCCCGCTGGGGCTGGGAGACCATCAACGCGGTCAGCGGCGCCTACGCCGTCCTGACCGTCCTCGACCTGGTCTTCGGCGTGCGGAAGAACACCGCCCTGATCGTCGTCACCCTCCTCTTCTTCGTCGGGTGCACGTTCCTCGTCTCCGGGCTCGGCATCAACGCGCTGCGCGTCTGCTCCAAGTGGTCCACTTACCTCTTCGGCGCCTTCAGCGTGCTCGTGCTGGGCTACCTGGTCGCCGAGACCGACTGGTCGGCCGTCTTCGCCAAGCCGGCCGGTTCGACCGCGATGATGATCGCGGGCATCGGCACGATCGCGGCCGGCGGCATCAGCTGGGTCCCGTCCGGCCCGGACTTCACCCGCTACCTGCCCCGCACCGCCTCCGCCAGGGGCATGGTCGGCGCGACCATCGGCGGCGCGGCCGTCGTCGTGATCCCGATGGTGCTGATGGGCGCGGTGATGGCGGTCGCCACCCCCGACCTCGCCACCGCCCAGGACCCGGTCTCCTTCATCGGCGAACTGCTGCCGACCTGGATCGCCGTCCCCTACCTGCTGATCGCGCTGATCGGCATGCTGCTCATCAACTCGATGTCCATGTACTCGGCCGGCTTCACCGCGCAGACCCTCGGCATCAAGGTCTCGCGCGCGGCTGCGGTCAGCGTCAACGCCGTCATCAGTCTGATCTTCGGCTTCCTGCTCATGGTGGTCGCCACCAGCTTCTTCGGCTCGTTCATCTCCTTCCTGACGCTGCTGGCCGTGGCCTTCTCCGCGTGGATCGGCGTCTTCGGCGTCGACATGCTGCGCCGCCCGTCCTATGACGGCGCCGCGCTCCTGGACACCACGCGGACCAGCGCCTACTGGTACAAGGGCGGCTTCGCCTGGCAGGCCATGACCGCATGGGGCCTGGCCCTGGTGGTGGGCCTGATGTTCACGAAGGTCGACTGGTTCAGCGGCCCGCTGGCCGCCACGTGGACCGGCCGCAACGGCCTGGGCTGGGTGGCGGGCATCCTCACCTCGGCAGCCCTGTACGCGGTCCTCCCGCGCACCCCGGCTCCGGACCGGGCGGCCGAGCAGGCCGCGGAGGCGGAGCCGGTCCCCGCCGCCTCCCTGTCCAACTGACGCCACGTCAGCTAACGTCCCCCTTCGCCCGCCCACCCACATCCGGCGAAGGGGGACTTCTCCATGCCCATCACCGTGGCCCGGTTCAACCTCATCGATCCGAACGGCACCCCGGAAACCCTCTCGGCCCGCTACAGGGCCGCGCTGGAGATGGCGAAGTACGCGGACGACCGCGGGATCGACACCATCCAGACCGAGGAGCACCACGGCACCGACAACAACTGGCTGCCCTCACCCTTCGCCTTCGCGGGCGCGGTCTTCGGCGCCACCCGCCGGATCGCGGTCACCGTGTCGGCGATCATCGGCCCGCTGTACGACCCGCTGAAGGTCGCCGAGGACATCGCGGTCCTCGACCTGCTCAGCGGCGGCCGCCTCGTCACGGTGGCCGGCATCGGCTACCGGCCCGAGGAGTACGAGCAGCACGGCGTGGAGTGGGGCCGGCGCGGCAAGCTCCAGGACGAACTGCTGGAGACGCTGCTGCAGGCGTGGACCGGCGAGCCGTTCGAGTTCCGGGGGCGTACCGTACGGGTCACCCCGCGGCCGTTCACCCAGCCGCACCCGCTGCTCCTGGTCGGCGGCAGCTCCGAGGCGGCGGCGCGCCGCGCGGCCCGGCTGGGGCTGCCGTTCTTCCCCAGCGCGCACCTGCCCGAGCTGGAGGCGTACTACAACGCCAAGCTCGCGGAGTACGGCACGGAAGGCTTCTGCATGATGCCGGCGGCCGAGACGCCGTTGCTGCACATCGCCGAGGACCCGGACCAGGTGTGGGCCGAGCACGGAGAGCGCTTCCTCCACGAGGCCGGCACGTACGCGTCCTGGCAGTCCAAGGACATCCGCAGCGCCGTGCGGTCGGGCGCGCACACGGTCGGGGAGCTCCGGGCGGAGGGCGTGTACCGCGTCCTCACGCCGGACGAGGCGGTCGCGTACGCCCGCGGCGCCGGCGAGGCGGGGAACCTGGTGCTGCACCCGCTCTGCGGCGGGATGCCCGTCGACGAGGGCTGGCGCAGCCTGCAGCTGCTGTGCGAACGGGTACTGCCCCGGCTCAAGGGCTGAAGCGCCGAGCAGGGCAGTACCCGTTCCGAGAGGAGAGGGGCTGTGGCGGGGTGGTCAGCCCATCTCCTCCAACGCCTTGCCCTTGGTCTCCGGCACCCATTTGAGGACGAAGGGGATCGAGAGCACGGCGAAGACGGTGTAGATGACGTAGGCGCCGGACAGGTTCCAGTCCGACAGGCTCGGGAACGTCACGGTGATGACCCAGTTGGCGATCCACTGGGCGGCGGCGGCGACACCCAGGGCGGCGGCGCGGATGCGGCCGGGGAACATCTCCCCGAGCAGCACCCAGACGACCACGCCCCAGGACAGCGCGAAGAAGAGGACGAAGCAGTTGGCCGCGACCAGGGCCACGATGCCCTGGGCGTGCGGCAGCGTGACGTCGTCGCCGGTGCCGGACGTGAAGGAGAAGGCCCAGGCGGCCAGACCCAGCGAGATCGCCATGCCGCTGGAGCCGATCAGCGCGAGCGGCTTGCGGCCGATCCGGTCCACGAAGATCATCGCGATCACCGTGCCGATGATGTTCACGACCGAGGTCTCGAAGGAGTACAGGAACGAGGCGCTCGGGTCGATGCCGACCGACTGCCACAGCGAGGAGCTGTAGTAGAAGATCACGTTGATGCCGACCAGCTGCTGGAAGAGCGACAGGCCGATGCCGACCCAGACGATCGGCAGGAAGCCGACCTTTCCTCCGAGCAGGTCCTTGAAGGTGGACTTGTGCTCGGAGCGCATGGCGTGCTCGATGTCCGCGACGCGCGCGTCGAGGTCGATGTGCGAGCCCTCGACCTCGCTGAGCACCTTCCTGGCCTCGGCGTTGCGGCCGACGGAGACCAGGAAGCGCGGGGACTCCGGGATGACGAAGGACATGAGCCCGTAGAGCACGGCCGGGACGACCATGACGCCGAGCATCCACTGCCAGGCTTCCAGTCCGCCGAGCTCGCCGCGCTGCTCGCCGCCCGCGAGGTTCAGGATCCCCCAGTTCACGAGCTGCGAGATGGCGATGCCGATGACGATCGCCGCCTGCTGGAAGGACGCCAGCCGGCCGCGGTACGCGGGCGGGGACACCTCGGCGATGTAGGCGGGGCCGATGACGGAGGCCATGCCGATGCCGAAGCCGCCGACGACCCGCCAGAGGGCGAGGTCCCAGAGGGCGAAGGGCAGCGCCGAGCCGATGGCGCTGGCCGTGAAGAGGACGGCGGCGATCTGCATGCAGCGGATGCGGCCGATCCGGTCGGCGATGCGGCCGGCGGTCGCGGCGCCGAAGGCGCAGCCGATCAGCGCGGCGGCGATCACCTGGGCGAGGGTGCCCGGGCCGACGTCGAAGCGGTCCTGGATCGCGACGACGGCGCCGTTGATGACGGAGCTGTCGTAGCCGAAGAGGAACCCGCCCATGGCGGCGGCCGCGGTGATGAAGATGACGTGCCCGAGGTGGTCGGGGTGGGACGAGTCGCCGCCGCCTGACGCCGAGGCCCGCGCTGTGCTGCTGGTCAAGGTCTGCTCCTGCGTGCCCGGCTGCGGTGGCGGGCGGGTGGGGGTAATTCCTTCCAGTGGCGCACAGGTCATGATCCGGCACCACCCGAAAGAAGACAGCGGAGTGAGCCTATGTGTTCATTTCTTGAAGTCAAGAGTTCAGGAGCGGTGAAATTCTCCTGGCTTGAACCCCAACCAAGAAGGCCAGAAGTTCACTTCTTGAACGATGCAGAGGCTGACGCGTGTCACCGCAGACGCTGGCTGATGACCTTCGAGACCCCGTCTCCCTGCATCGAGACCCCGTAGAGCGCGTCGGCGACCTCCATCGTCCGCTTCTGGTGCGTGATCACGATCAGCTGCGAGCTCTCCTGGAGCTCCTCCATGATCCGGATCAGCCGCTGCAGGTTGGTGTCGTCGAGCGCGGCCTCGACCTCGTCCATCACATAGAACGGGCTGGGCCTGGCCTTGAAGATGGAGACCAGCAGCGCCACGGCGGTCAGCGAGCGCTCGCCGCCCGAGAGCAGCGACAGCCGCTTGACCTTCTTGCCCGGCGGACGTGCCTCGACCTCGACTCCGGTGGTGAGCATGTTGTCGGGGTCCGTCAAGACGAGCCGGCCCTCGCCGCCGGGGAACAGCCGCGAGAACACGCCCTCGAACTGCCGGGCGGTGTCACGGTAGGCCTCCGTGAACACCTGCTCGACCCGGGTGTCGACCTCCTTCACGACCTGAAGGAGGTCGGCGCGCGTCTTTCGTAGATCTTCCAGCTGTTCGCTGAGGAACTTGTGCCGCTCCTCGAGCGCCGCGAACTCCTCCAGAGCCAGCGGATTGACCTTGCCGAGCTGCTGGTAGGCGCGTTCGGCCGCCTTCAGCCGCTTCTCCTGCCGGGCCCGTACGAAAGGCCCCGGTTCGGCGTCGCCGTCCGGCGCCTCGCCGTCCGCGGGCGGGCTCGGCGGCACCGGCTGATCAGGTCCGTACTCGCCGACGAGTGCCTGCGGGCCGATCCCGAACTCCTCCAGCGCGCGGCCCTCCACCTGCTCGATCCGCAGGCGCTTCTCGGCCCCGAGCACCTCGCCGCGGTGCACGGAGTCCGTGAGCTTGTCGAGCTCGCCCTTGAGGTCGCGGCCCCGGCTCCGGGCCTCCCCGAGCTCCCGCTCGCGCAGCCCCTTCGCGTACTCGGCGGTCGTGCGCTCCTCGGCCGCGCGGGTCAGCGACACCTCGATGTGCGCGAGCAGCTGCCGGGCTCCGTCGGCGACGGCACCCGCCACCTCCGCCTCGTACCGCAGGCGGGCCCGGCGGCGCTCGGCCCTGGCGCGGGCCTCCCGCTCGGCTCGGGCCGCGCGATCGAGGGAGTCGGCCCGGCCGGCCAGCCCCTTGACCCGCTCCTCGTGGGTCCTGAGCTGCAGCCGGGCCTCCATCTCGGTCTGGCGTGCGTTCGCCCCGTCGGCCGCGAGCCGGTCCCGGCGGGAGGTGTCCGGCTCCTGCGCACCCTCCCCGACGGGGTCCTTCTCCTCGGCGGCAGCGAGCCGCTCCGCGCACTCCTCGACGTCGGCCAGCGCCTGCTCCAGCGCGTCCTGGGCCTTGGCCGCGGCCGCAGCCGCACGCTCGGCCTCGCCCAGCGCCCCCTTCGCCTGCCCGGCGAGCCGCCCGAGCTGCTGCGCGACCCGGGCCCGCGCCTGTTCGGCGGCCCGGCGCAGCTCCCCGAGCTCCTCCACGCGGGCGCCGGCCAGGGCCCGGCGGGTGTCGGCCGCCTCCTTCCCGGCAGCCAGCAGCAGGCACTGCTCGTCCAGCCGGGCCACCTCCGCGACGGCCTCGTCGACGGCCGCCTGCACCTCGATCAGGCTGGGCACCCCGGCGGACCCGCCGTGCGCGAGGTGCGCCCCGAGGACGTCACCGTCGGTGGTCACGGCGAACAGGTCGGGCCGCGCGGCCACCAGCGCCTCGGCGTCGTCCAGGCCGTCCACGACGACGAACTCCCGCAACACCCAGGCCACGGCCCGCACGACCTCGGCATCCCCCCGCACGAGCCCGCCGGCACCCACCCCGGGCACCCCACCCCCCAGAACCGGGGCAACCGCCCCCCGGGCCCCATCCGACACCTGAGCGCCAGAACCCGGCCCCACCGGGCCCGAAGCGGAGCCGGACACACCCGGCTCCGTCGACCCCTGAGCCATGGCATTCGGAGCGGAGGCCGGCCACGCCGGCGTTCGGGGCGCGACACCGTCGGCGGCGCCGTCCGCCGGCCCGTCAGGGCCCCCGCCCTGGCCGGGAACCGCGGCGCAGCCCCCCGGCGGGGTGATCAGGAACGTGGCCCGCCCCGCGTCCGCGGTGCGCAGGTGGCGGATGGCCCTCGCCGCCGACGAGCCCGACGCGACCGCCACCGCGTCCGCCGCCGCGCCGAGCGCCGCCGCCACCGCCGTCTCGTACCCGGGGGCCACGGACAGCCGTTCCGCCGCGGGGCCGAGCATCCCTTCCAGCCGCGCAGCGAGCAGCGCCGCCGTGCCGTCCTTGCGGCGCAGCCCCATCGACAGGGCGTCACGGCGCGCCGATACCGCCGCCCGTGAGCGTTCCGCCGCCGCCAGGGCGTCCCGGGCCGCGCCCAGCCCGGCTTCCGCCGCCGCCAGTCCGGCCCGCGCGGCCTCGTAGTCGTCTTCGACGGACGCCGAGGAGCCACCCGCCCCCGACGCCCCCGGCTCCCCGACCTCCTCCGCCAGCGCCTCGTACTCCTCCCGCGCCGCGACCGCACGGGACTGCGCCTCGTCGCGCGCCGCCACCAGCCGGTCGATCTCCGCTTGTGCCGCGCCCGCCCGGGAGCGCGCCGCTCCCAGCCTGCCCGTCAGCCGCGCGAGCCCCTCGCGCCGGTCGGCGATGGCCCGGGCCGCGTCCCTGAGCCGCCGTTCCTCGTCCGCCAGGGACCGCTCCAGCTCGGCCCGGTGGGCGACGGTGTCCTCCAGCGCCCGCGAGGCCGCCTCCAGCGCGGCGGTCAGCTCCGCTTCCTGCTCCCGGATCCGCGCGGCCTCCTTCTCCATGCTCTCGGGGTCCCTCTGCCCCGGGCCGCGCCGGTCCTCCTCGGCCGGCGCCGAGGCCGACTTGACCCGCGCGTCCGCCAGGGACGCGGTCCCGCGGACCCGCTCGGCCAGCTGCGAGAGCTCGTACCAGGTCTGCTGCGCGCGCTGGAGCCGCGGCGCGAGTGCCCGTACGGCCTCCTCCAGTTCCGCTTCCCGCCGCGCCGCCTCCGCGAGCTGCGCCTCGGCGGCGTCCTTGCGCTCCTTCAGGGCCGCCTCGTCCGCGATCTCCGCGTCCAGGGCGCCCTTGAGGGTCACGAGGTCGTCGGCGAGCAGCCGCAGCCGTGCGTCGCGCAGATCGGCCTGGATCACGGCCGCCCGCCGGGCCACCGCCGCTTGCCGCCCGAGCGGCTTGAGCTGGCGGCGCAGCTCGTCGCCCAGGTCCTGCACGCGCGCCAGATTGGCCTGCATCGCGTCGAGTTTGCGCAGCGCCTTCTCTTTGCGTTTGCGGTGCTTCAGCACTCCGGCAGCTTCCTCGATGAAGGCGCGGCGGCCCATCGGATCGGCGTGCAGTACGGAGTCCAGCTGGCCCTGTCCGACGATGACGTGCATCTCCCGGCCGATGCCGGAGTCGGAGAGCAGCTCCTGGATGTCGAGGAGGCGGCAGGTGTCCCCGTTGATCTGGTACTCGCTGCTGCCGCCGCGGAACATGATCCGGGTGATGGTGACTTCGGCGTAGTCGATGGGCAGCGCGCCGTCGGAGTTGTCGATGGTCAGCGAGACCTCGGCGCGTCCGAGCGGCGGGCGTCCGGTCGTGCCGGCGAAGATGACGTCTTCCATCTTGCCGCCGCGCAGGGATTTCGCCCCTTGTTCGCCCATGACCCAGGAGAGCGCGTCCACCACATTGGACTTGCCGGAGCCGTTGGGGCCCACGACGCAGGTGATGCCCGGCTCGAAGCGCAGGGTGGTGGCGGAGGCGAAGGACTTGAAGCCACGCAGGGTCAGCGACTTGAGGTGCACGGCGCCGGACTCTCCCTTTCACGTTCGGTTTCACCCATGAAGGTGCAGGGCACATCAGACGTTAAAGGAACCGGCCCCCCACCTGGCGCAACGCCGCCCGGCACCACCGGCAGGCGGAAGGGGAAAGGGGAAAGGCCCGCGCGCCGGGAAAGCGCGCCGGGAAAGAAAGAAGGGACGCCGAAGCGTCCCTTGCAGATCTTGCTGGGGTTATCGAGCGACGAGGGAGCGCGGATCAGGTGAGCGCAGGCTCCGCCTGGGGTACGTCGAGGTCGATGCTGTCAAGCAGCGAGTCTCCGTGCTGTGCGGCGGCCGCGTTCAGTGCGTCGTTCTCGGACTGAATTCGTCCGAGCTCGGACTCGAGGTCCTGGACGCGCTGCTGAAGCCGTCGCATCTCGGCGAGGAGTCGCGGGTCGGAACCGCCGACGTAACCGAGAAGCGCCTTTGCCATGATGGATGGTCCTCCACACTGAGTGACCGACCGAAGCGGTGTGGGTCGTGAGGGAATCGCACCCGCGGATGTTCGGCAGCGACTGTCAGTCACTGCGCGCGTTCCATGGTTACTGCCACCACTGCCAAACAGCTCAGGTGCGCGGGGCTTTCAGCGTCTCACCAAAAAGTTTGACGGTCAACACGATCACGCCCCGTATCGGCGGGCATCCCGGGCCTCGCAAGGGCCGTGGAGATCATCCTCGTCTCCGAGCCTTCCACGGATCGCCGCGCTCGGCAACGCCTCGGCGGTGAATGCGCAGATCCGACCACCTGCGGACCATCCGGAGATCTGTTCAGTGCATGATCAGTCGATCGGTCACCGGATCGCGAATCCGTCGTAGCCACCGCGCGGTGTGCCCCAGATCTCTGTCACTCCGTCCACCCGCCCGGGCGTGTCGCTGCCGTGCAGCCACTGCAGGAGCCGGTGGCAATTCTCACGTTGACCTTCGGCCACCACCTGTACTCGCCCGTCGTCGAGGTTGAGCGCGAAGCCGGCCAGTCCGCCGATCTCCAGGGCATTGGCCCTGGTGAACCAGCGGAAGCCCACTCCCTGTACACGGCCGCGCACCCAGGCGGTCATCCGGACCTCTTCGTTCATGCCTGAACGCTAACCGGGCAAACGTTTTCGGGTCACGGCGCCCCCGGGTGCCATGGCGTACAGTCGCGCAGCAATGAACTCACCCATTTGGGTGAGTAAAGGTTGATCTTGAACTGCGAGGAAGGCAGCCGAGATGGGACGCCACCGACTCCACGCCGCACCCCGCCGCGGTGCAAAGCGCCGCACCGTCGTGCGCGGCGGCCTCCTCGGCGCCTGCGTGGCCGTGGTCCTCGGCACCGCCGCGGTCACCACGGGCGTCGTCCCCGTCGGCTCCGCCTTCCCCTATGTAGGGGTCGAGGGTGCGGGCTCCGGTACGAAGACGCAGGCCGAGGCCCAGGCCTCGCCGAGCCCCGCCCGGTCGCTGGAGCAGCAGGGCGGCCTCGCCAACCTCTCCGGCCGTGCCTCCGCCGGTCCGGGGTCGGGCTCGGCCTCCCCTTCCGCGTCGCCTTCTCCGTCCGCCTCGCCCTCTCCGTCCGCCTCGCCTTCCCCGGCTCCCTCGGCTCCCTCGGCCGAACCGTCGAAGGCCCCGCAGTCGAGCCCGGCCCCCACCCCGCCGAAGCCGGCCGCTCCGAAGCCGGCCGCTCCGATACCGGCCGCTCCGAAGCCGCCCGCCCCGAAGCCGGCCGCTCCGAAGCCGCCCGCCCCGAAGCCCGCCACTCCGCCGGCCCCGACGGTCTCCACCGGGCACTCGGCCGAGGAGGCCGCCGTACTCACCCTGGTCAACCAGGAGCGGGCGCAGGCCGGATGCGGTCCGGTCCGGGCCAACCCGCCGCTGGCGACGCTGGCCGAAGCCTTCAGCAAGGACATGGCCGTCCGCGGCTTCTTCGACCACACGGACCCCGACGGCAACACCCCGTGGGACCGGGCCACCAAGGCGGGCATCTCGGGCATGGGCGGCGAGAACATCGCGCGCGGCCAGGGTGACGCGCAGGCGGTCATGAACGCCTGGATGGACAGCCCGGGCCACAAGGCGAACATCCTCAACTGCGAGTTCCGCACTCTGGGCGTCGGCGTGTACAACGCCTCCGGCGGCCCGTGGTGGACGCAGGACTTCGGCTTCTAGTGCTGTGACCGGGAGGGTGTGCCGGTCCGCGGCGCTGCCGGTCCGCTGCCGCGTCGTCGCGGCAGCGGTCGGAGGATTCGGTCACGCCTGAATCATTGGCGGTATCCCCCGTGGCACGCGGAAGGTACCGACATGACCTCGGACACGATCACCGCGAAGGCATCAGGCACCTGGAGACTCGGCGACCTGGAGATCAACCGGATGGGATTCGGCGCGATGCGCCTGCCCCAGACCGGTGAAGCGCTCACGGCCGACGCCGCTTCGCGCGAGCGCGGCCAGTCGGTCGGGGTGCTGCGCCGCGCCGTCGAGCTCGGCGTCAACCACATCGACACCGCCGCGTTCTACTTCTCGCCGCTGCGCTCGGCCAACGAGCTGATCAGTCGCGCCCTGGCCCCGTACCCGCGCGACCTCGTCATCACGACGAAGGTCGGGCCGGGCCGCGACCCGTCGGGGGCGTGGCTGCCGCACGCCACCCCCGGTCTGCTGCGCGGCCAAGTCGAGGAGAACCTGCGCCAGCTCGGCCGCGACCACCTCGACGTGGTCAACCTGCGCGTGGTCGGGACCGGTTCGATCGCCGAGCGGTTCGGCGCTCTGGCCGAACTGCGCGAGGCCGGGCTCATCCGCCACCTGGGCCTGTCCAACGTGACACCCGGACACCTCGCGGAGGCCCGGGCCATCGCGCCCGTCGTGTGCGTGCAGAACCCGTACGGGATCGGCATGCGCCCCGATCAGGACGAGTTCGTCCGTGCCTGCGGGGAACAGGGCGTCGCCTTCGTCCCGTTCTACTCGATCGCCGGCCCGGGCCGGCAGGTGGGAGCGGGCGGAGCGGACGAGGCGCGGGAGGTACGGGCCGTCGCCCTGGCGCACGGTGCGAGCGCCGCGCAGATCCGGCTCGCGTGGACCCTGCACCGCGGCCCGCACGTCCTGGCCATCCCCGGTACCGGGGACCCGGACCACCTCGCCGCCAATGTGGCGGCGTCGGCGATCCGGCTGTCGCAGGCCGACCTGGACCTGCTGGAGTCGGCCCACCACGGAAGGGCCTGAGCCCGCGGGACACGGCGGCGCGGCTTCCCGCCGCGCACGGCCGTGTCCCGGTCCGCCGTCAGGCCGTGCCTCAGGCGGAGGCCAGGGCGGCGCGACCGGCGAGGAGGACGCGGGTCTGCTCGGTCACGCGGCGGCCGAGGTGCTCGGCGGTCGCGATGTCGGCCTTGTGGACGCCTTCGGCACCCTGGTCGCTGTTGGACTGGGCGGCGGCGCCGTCGAAGAAGCCCAGGCGGTTGAGGTCGTTCTCGGAAGCGGTGCTGGAGTTCCAGCCCGGCTTCAGACCCAGGTTGACCCAGCTCATGCCGTGCTGCGAGGCCAGCGTCTGGAAGAAGTCGAGGGTGTTGCCCTTGTCGCCCGACTTGGATCCGGAGTTGGTGAAGCCCGCGGCGACCTTGTCCTGCCAGCCGGCGGTGAACCAGATCTTGGAGGTGGCCTCGGCGAAGACGTGGAAGGCGCCCGAGGCGGTGCCCATGTAGGTGGGGGCGCCGAAGACGATCGCGTCGGACGCGGTCAGAAGCTCCCACTGCGCGTCGTCGATCTCGTCGACCTTGATCAGGTGAACCGTGGCACCGGCGTCGACGGCGCCCGCGCGGACGGCCTCGGCGATGACGGTGGTGTGGCCGTAGCCGGAGTGGTAGGCGATCGAGACAACAGGGGTGTACGTAAGACCGGACAAGGCGGGCTCCCTCGAAGAACACCGTGGTGGGTCACGGTGTTGTACGGCGTGATGTGACGAGAAGGAGCAAACCACTAACTTTTGGAAAGCGCAAGCAGAATGGCTGGCGCTGCGGGGGAGTAGGCTGAAAGCATGCAGACTGCAGCCTGCGGCGAAGCCGGGGACGACGGCGCCGCCGATCAGACATTCGACGTGTTCGCTCGCGACTGTCCGTCCCGAGAGACGCTGGAGCACGTCACGGGCCGGTGGGGCAGCCTCACCCTGGGCGCGCTGCGCGAAAGCCCGTGCCGTTTCAACGAGCTGCGCCGCCGCGTGGACGGCATCAGCGAGAAGATGCTCTCCCAGACCCTGCAGGCACTCGAACGCGACGGCCTCGTCCTGCGCGAGGCCCAGCCGACCAACCCGCCCCGGGTCGACTACGAGCTGACGCCCCTGGGCGCCGAGATCGCGGACCGCCTGATCGCGCTCATCGAGCTGCTGGAGGACAGGATGCCCACGGTGCTCTCGTCCCGGGCCGTCTACGACGCTTCGCGCGGCCGGCGCTGACAGCGCGGGCAGAAGTAGCTCGACCGGTTCATCCACGGCCTGCGCCGCATCGGGGTACCACAGCGGCGGCAGGGCTCGTCCTCGCGCCCGTAGGCGTCGAGGGACCGGTCGAAGTAGCCGGACTCGCCGTTGACGTTCACGTAGAGGCTGTCGAAGCTGGTGCCGCCGACGGCGAGGGCCTCGTTCATGACGTCCCGGACGTGACCGAGGAGCTCGCTGCTCGAAGGGCGCGTGAGGGTGGCCGTCTGACGCTCGTAGTGCAGTCTGGCGCGCCACAGCGCCTCGTCCGCGTAGATGTTGCCGACCCCGCTGATCAGCGACTGGTCGAGCAGCGCCCGCTTCACGGTGGTCCGCTTGGCGCGCAGCGCCAGGTGGTAGGCGGCCTCGTCGAAGAGCGGGTCCAGCGGGTCCCGCGCGATGTGCGCGATGACGTCGGGCAGCCCCTCCGGGCTGTCGGCGACGCTCTCGTGGAGCGACAGCCCGCCGAAGGTCCGCTGGTCCACGAAGCGCAGCTCGGTCCCGGCGTCGTCCTGGAAGCGCACCCTGATGCGCAGGTGCTTCTCGTCGGGCGCGTCCGCGGGCTGCACGAGCAGCTGCCCGCTCATCCCGAGGTGGCCGAGCACGGACAGGTCCCGCTCCACCAGCGGCAGCCACAGGTACTTCCCTCGGCGCCGGGGCACCCCGAAGGTCTGGCCCGCGAGCCGCGCCGCGAAATCGGCGCCGCCGGCCGCGTGGCGGCGTACGGCGCGCGGATGCAGCACCTCCACGGCGCCGACGGTCCGACCGGCCACCCAGCGCTCCAGACCCCGCCGCACGACTTCCACTTCGGGCAGCTCGGGCACGGGTCCTCCGGAGGGTGCGGTGGCGAACGCTCACGGCGAGCGTACCGGCCTGTCCTCCGGGGTCCGCAAACGGGTCCGCCCGCCCTCGCGTGCGAGGGCGGGCGGGGAAATCCGGAAGAAAGCGTCAGGCTCCGGGCGCCGGGTCGACGGGCGCCTGCGCCCCGCCGTCCTTGGCCGCCGCACCGGCTTCGGCCCCGGTTGCGGCCCGGGCCGAAGCGGTGGCCTTGGACGGGACCTGCTTGGCCGCGGGTGCGGCCTGCGCCGCCTCCCGCTCGTCCGCCACGGTACGGATACCGCGCCACGCGGACTCCGCCGCCTGCTGTTCAGCTTCCTTCTTGCTGCGGCCGGTGCCGGTGCCGTACGAGACACCACCGACGCGGGCGGCAGCGGTGAAGGTCTTCTCGTGGTCCGGACCGGTCTCGGTGACCAGGTATTCCGGCACACCAAGACCTTCGGCCGCCGTGAGCTCCTGGAGACTGGTCTTCCAGTCCAGGCCGGCACCGAGGTTCGAGGACTTCTCGATGAGCGGGTCGAAGAGCCGGTGAACCAGCTCCGAGGCCGCGTCGAGGCCCTGGTCGAGGTAGACCGCGCCGATCACCGCTTCAAGGGTGTCGGCGAGGATGGAGGCCTTGTCCCGGCCGCCCGTGCCCTCTTCGCCCCGGCCGAGCCGGATGAAGGAGCCGAGTTGGAGGCCGCGGCTGACCTCCGCAAGTGCGCGTGAGTTGACGACCGCTGCCCGCAGTTTGGCCAGCTGGCCTTCCGGCAGGTCCGGATGGGTCGTGTACAGCGTGTCCGTGACCACCAGGCCCAGCACGGAGTCCCCGAGGAACTCCAGCCGCTCGTTGGTGGGCAGACCGCCGTTCTCGTACGCGTACGAACGGTGGGTCAGCGCACGCACCAGAAGGGCGGACTCGAGGTGGTACCCGAGCCGCCCTTCCAGAAGCGTGTGGGACGAGGCCGCGTTCTTACTGTCTGCCTGCTTCTCAGCGTTGGACAGCTCAGACATTGCGCCTCTCACCAGCCGCTCAGACCTCGAGGACCTGGCGCTTGTTGTAGGTGCCGCAGCTCGGGCACGCAATGTGCTGGAGCTTCGGCTCCTGGCAACGCTCACACGAAACCAAGGTGGGGACCGCAGCCTTCCACTGCGACCGGCGGTGGCGCGTGTTGCTGCGCGACATCTTCCGCTTCGGAACAGCCACGGCTACTTCTCCTGCTTCTCGGCGGCGCTCTGAACTCCGTCAGACGCAGTGCCGCTCATGTTGTCCTTCTCGACGCCCTGATCGGTGACGAGTCCTTGCAATGCCGCCCAACGGATGTCGACGGCGTCATGGTGGTGGTCCGGGTCGTCGTTCAGGCTGAGCCCGCAATCGGGGCACAGTCCGAGACAGTCCTCCCGGCACACCGGCTGCAGCGGCAGTGCGAGCACCACCACGTCGCGCAGCACGGGTTCGAGGTCGAACAAGCCGTCCTCGAGAAAGAGCGTGTCCTCGTCGTCCTCGGCGTCGTCGGCCGGCTCCGCCTTCGAGCGGTTCCGGTCGTCGGCGTCAGGGTACGAGAACATCTCCTGGAAGTCCGCCTTGAGCTCGCGCTCCACGGCCTCCAGACACCTTACGCACTCCCCTGCGGCCATTCCACGGACGGTGCCTGTGACAAGCACCCCTTCCATGACCGACTCGAGGCGGAGCTTGATGTTCAGCCGGTTGCCTTCCGGCACTCCGATGACGCCGGCGAGACCGAGGTCCGCCGGTGCCGCGATCTCACGGGACAGCCGCAGCATGGCACCAGGACGCCGACCCAGCTCGTGCGTGTCGAACACGAGGGGGTTGTGGTGGTCGAGGCGGGTATTCAGGGCCGTTCCTGCTTTCACAAAATCACTGGAGACTGCTGAAGATCAAGAATTCCGCCACTCAAGGGCAGCATGGATCGCGGTGCATACGCGCGACCGAAGAGCCAGGATACCCGCCGCTTCGCCCTGCGCCCAATCCAGGCCCCGAGGAGCGCTCAGCGGCCCTGCTCGTACTGCCGCAGCTGCTCCAGGTTGATCATGCTCGTGTCGAAGAAGCTGGTCTCGTCGAGCGCCGCCTGCTGCTCCTGCGTGCCCTGCTGGGGCTGCTGGTAGCCCCCGTACGGGTCGGACCGCTGCTCGTAGGAGACGGCGTAGGGGTCCGGCTGCTGGACCTGCTGGTAGTTCGCGTAGGGGTCCTGGTAGCCGTAGCCGTCCTGCTGCACGGGCTGCTGGTAGGAGTACCCGTCGTACGCCGGCTCCTGCTGCTGGGCGTGGACCTGGGACTGCGACTGCGCGGGGATCAGCGGGGCCTGCGGCTCGGCCAGGCCCGCCAGGAAGTCCGCGTCGCTCGCGGAACGCGACTGCTGGATCCCGGCCGCGTCCTGGGCGGCCATGTGCGCGCCGAGGTCGTCGGTGGCCACCCGGCCGTGGAGCTTCTGCCGGCCCCGCCCGACGGCCTCCAGGGTCTTGGCGAGCACCGCCTCGAAGGTCGCCAGCTTGCTGTCCACGTACGCGTCCGCCTGCTCGCGCTGCGTCTGCGGGTCGTGGCTGCGCTCGGGCGCCTCCTCGTCGGGGTAGCCCTGCTCGTCGAGCCCGGGGCCCCGGCCCAGCAGCTTCTCGCGGCCGCGGTCCACCGAGCCGATGGTCTTGGTGAGCACGACCTCGAAGTTCGCGAGCTTGCTGTCGACGTAGTCGTCGGCCTCGGCCCGGATCTCCTCGGCCTCCCGGCGGGCTTCGCCGAGGATCCGGTCCGCCTCGTCCTGGGAGCGGCGCGCGACCTCGGTGTCGGAGATCAGCGAACCGCGCTGGGCGTGCGCCGACTCGATGATCCGCTCCGCCTCGCGGCGGGCCTCCTCGACCATCTGCTCGCGTCCGCCGATGAGCTCCTGAGCCTGCGCGAGCGAGCCCGGCAGGGCTCCGCGGACCTCTTCGAGCTGGGCGAGCAGCTCGGCGCGGTTGATCACGCACGAGGCCGACATGGGCATGGAGCGGGCGCTGCCGACGGCCGCGACGATCTCGTCGAGCTTCTTCTGCACGTCCATGGGGGCTCGCACTCTCTCGGCCTCGGGCGGTTCCCGAGACGGACGCAACGACTTTAAGGCCACCGGGCCGGGACCCGGCAACGGCCGATGCCCGCTCAGCGGTCGGCCAGGCGCTCCATCAGCGCCGCGTGCACGTGCGCGGGCAGCAGGTGGGCGACGTCGCCGCCCCAGGCGGCGACTTCCTTGACCAGGGAGGAGGACAGGAAGCTGTAGGTGGGGTTGGTCGGGACGAAGAGCGTCTCGACGCCCGACAGGCCCATGTTCATCTGGGCCATCTGCAGCTCGTAGTCGAAGTCGCTGACGGCCCGCAGGCCCTTGACGATGGCCGGGATGTCCCGCTGCTTGCAGAAGTCGACGAGGAGTCCGTGGAAGGACTCGACCTCGATGTTGCCGTAGTCGGCGGTCGCCTCGCGGATCAGCTCGATCCGCTCCTCGACGGTGAACAGCCCCTGCTTGGACTGGTTGATCATCACGGCGACATGGACCACGTCGTAGAGCCGCGAGGCCCTGCCGATGATGTCGAGGTGACCGTTGGTGATGGGGTCGAACGACCCCGGACAGACGGCGCGGCGCAACTGGATTCCCTCGTTCCCGGGTGCGGGCTTCATGAGTCTTCGCTGGTGAAGGCGGCGCGACCGTACCAAAGGGTGCCTTCGCCGTACTTCCGGGACCGGAGCGGCTCGAAGCCCTCGGGCCACGGGAAGGCGCCGCTCCTCGTCCTGCGCTCCACGGTGACGAGAGCATCGCCGGTGAGCCAGTCATTGGACCGGAGTGTGAGCAGGATCTCGCGAAGATCGTCGTGCTCCACGTCGTACGGCGGGTCCAGGAAGACCACGTCGTACGGCTCCCCGTGCAGGGGGAGCGCCGCGATCTGCTCGGCCCGGCCGGATCGGAATTCGGCGCCGGGCAGGCCGATGGCCTTGATGTTGTCCCGGATGGCCTTGGCGGCCTTGGCGTCGGGCTCGACGAGCAGCGCGTGGACCGCGCCGCGGGAGAGCGCCTCCAGGCCGACGGCGCCGGAGCCGGCGTAGAGGTCGAGCACGCGGGCCCCCTCGACTCCGTGCAGCGACTCCCAGGTGGAGAAGAGGCCTTCGCGCATCCGGTCCGAGGTCGGGCGGGTGCCGGTGCCGGGCGGTACGGCGAGGCGTCGCCCGCCGGCGCTTCCGGCGATCACGCGGGTCATCTGGGGTCCTTCGGTGAGGCGAGCGGGGAGGTGGTGCAGGCCTTCAACGATAGGTCGTACCGCTCACCCCTTCTCCAGGTACTGCTCGCGCTCGGTGTCCAGCAGCGCCTCCAGGGCGGTCCGCAGCCCCGGCAGCTCCGCGAGCTCCGGGTCGGCGGCGACCACGCGGGTGGCCTCCTCGCGGGCCTGGGTGATGACCTCCTCGTCCTCGATGACCGCGAGCATCCGCAGCGAGGAGCGGACTCCGGACTGGGCCTGGCCGAGGACGTCGCCCTCACGGCGCTGCTCCAGGTCGATGCGGGACAGCTCGAAGCCGTCCAGGGTCGCGGCGACGGCGGCGAGCCGGGCTCGGGCGGGGCTGGCCTCGTGCATCTCGCTGACCAGCAGGCACAGTCCGGGGGCGGAGCCGCGGCCGACGCG
Source organism: Streptomyces sp. NPDC060049 (assembly GCF_042736715.1). Lineage (NCBI taxonomy): Bacteria > Bacillati > Actinomycetota > Actinomycetes > Kitasatosporales > Streptomycetaceae > Streptomyces > Streptomyces sp. NPDC060049. Next base: position 305,736 of record NZ_JBHWVV010000006.1, on the reverse strand, counting down.
GCCGCGCAGCTGGTGGAGCTGGGAGACGCCGAATCGGTCCGCGTCCATGATCACCATGACGGTGGAGTTGGGGACGTTCACCCCGACCTCGATGACGGTCGTGGCGACGAGCACCTTGACCTCGCCGGCGGTGAAGCGGCGCATGACGTCGTCCTTGTCGGCGGGGTCCATCCGCCCGTGCAGCACTTCGACGGACAGTCCGGCGAGGGGGCCGCGGCCGAGTTGCTCGGCGATCTCCAGCACCGCGAGCGGGGGCCGCTTGTCGCCGTCCTCCTCGGCCGCCTTCTTCTTGGCGTTCTTGGCGCCCTTGCCGTTCTTCGCGTCGTCCTCCCCGTCGCCGATGCGCGGGCAGACCACATACGCCTGGTGGCCGTTCTCGACTTCCTCGCGGACCCGCTCCCAGGCCCGCGCCAGGAAGTGCGGCTTGTCCTTGGCGGGCACCACGTGGGTGGCGATCGGGGAGCGTCCGGCGGGCAACTGGTCCAGGACGGAGGTCTCCAGATCGCCGAAGACCGTCATGGCGACCGTGCGCGGGATCGGGGTGGCGGTCATGACGAGCAGGTGCGGGGGCTGCTTGCCCTTGGAGCGCAGGGCGTCGCGCTGTTCCACGCCGAAGCGGTGCTGTTCGTCGACCACGACCAGCCCGAGGTCGTGGAACCGCACCTTGTCCTCGATCAGCGCGTGGGTGCCGATCACGATCCCGGCCTCGCCGGTGACCAGGTCGAGCAGCGCCCGGCGGCGCGCGGGCACGCCCATGGAGCCGGTGAGCAACACGACCTTGGTGCCCCGGTCGGAGCCGCCCAGCATCCCGCCTTCGGCGAGCTCGCCCATCATCTCGGTGATGGACCGGTGGTGCTGCTGGGCGAGCACCTCGGTGGGCGCGAGCATCGCGGCCTGACCGCCGCAGTCCACGACGGCGAGCATGGCCCGCAGGGCGACCATCGTCTTGCCGCTTCCGACTTCTCCTTGGAGGAGGCGGTGCATGGGGTGGTCGGCGGCGATGTCGTCGAAGATCTCCTTCGAGACGGTCTCCTGGCCTTCGGTGAGGGTGAAGGGGAGCTTGGCGTCGAAGGAGTCGAGGAGGCCGCCGGGCGCGGGGCGGCGCGGCACGGCGGGGAGCTGGGAGTCGGCGCGCCGGCGGCGGGCCAGGGCGACCTGGAGGACGAAGGCCTCGTCCCACTTCAGGCGCCCGCGGGCGTCCTCGACGTCGGCCTTGGTCGCCGGGCGGTGGATCTTCAGCAGGGCCTCGGTGAGCGGGACCAGCCCACGGCCCTCGCGCAGGGCGGCGGGAAGCGGGTCGACGACCTCCTGCGCTCTGGGCAGTACGGCGTCCACACACTTGGCGATCTTCCAGGACTCCAGCTTCGCGCAGGCCGGGTAGATCGGGATGAGCCGGCTCGCGAAGGCGGCCGCCGCGTCGGACTCGCCGGCCTCGGCGCCCAGCGGCTCGTACGCGGGGTGGGCGAGCTGGAGCTTGTGGTTGAACTTCGAGACCTTGCCGGCGAACATCGCCCGGCTGCCGGGCAGCAGGTCCTTGTGCGGCTTGTGGACGCCCGATCCGAAGAAGACGAGCTGGATCCGTCCGCTGCCGTCGGTGATGGTGACTTCGAGGCGTTTTCCGCCCCCGCGGCTGCCCTGGTAGGTCATCAGCCGGGCGTCGGCGACCTGCGCGACCACCGTGACGTGCTCGTCGATCTGGTCGGCGAGTTCGGCCAGGGACGTCAGCTCGCCGCGCTCCGCGTACCGCCGCGGGTAGTGGTGGAGCAGGTCCAGGGCCGTGTGCAGGCCGAGCTGCTCGGCCAGCACCTTGGCGGTGGCGGGGCCGAGGGTCTTCTTGAGGTCTTCGTCGAGCGCGGGCACCTGTTCATTGCACACCATGGCGCCGACAACCCGGCTATTCCACCCCGATGAGCAGCGGCGCCGACCAGCGCCCGCCCCGGTAGGTCACGGTGTCGACGGCCAGGTGCCCGTGCTGGACGTACGCCTCCAGCCGCTCGGCCAGCGCGTCCGGCACGTCGGGTCCCAGGACCAGCGTGACGAGTTCGCCGCCGGATCCGAGCATCCGGGCCAGGACGGCCTCGGCGGTCTGCGCCAGGCCCTCGCCGATGACGACGACGTCGCCGTCGATGAGCCCGAGCACGTCGCCGGCCTGGCAGATGCCGGCCGAGGTGAAGGACTGCCGTTCGGCGACGGCGAGTTCGCCGTAGCGGGTGGCGCCGGCGGCCGCGGTCATGGCGACCACGTCCTCGTCGAAGGTGCCGTCCTGGTCGTGCACGGCGAGCGCGGCCAGGCCCTGGACCTCGGACCGCGTGGGGATCACGGCGACGCGCACGCCGTCGGCGCGGGCCTGTTCGGCGGCGGCCGCCGCCACCGCCCGCAGTTCGACGTCGTTCGCCAGCAGCACCACCTCGCGGGCGTGCGCCCGGCGGACGGCGTCGGCGAGTTGGGCGACGGACGGCGGCGGTCCGCCGGGCCGGGCGAGCACCGTGGTGGCGCCCGCCTCCTCGCACAACCGGGCGAGCCCCTCGCCCTGGACCACGGCGACGACGGCCCGCTGGACGCGCTCGCCACGGGCCCGGCGCCGCTCGTCGCCGAAGTGCGTGATGCGGATCCGGTACGGCCGCCCGGCGGCCACTCCGGCCTCGACGGCCGCGCCGGGGTCGTCGACGTGCACGTGGACGTTCCACAGTCCGTCGCCGCCGACCACCACCAGGGAGTCGCCGAGTCCGTCGAGCCGCGTGCGCAGCTCCCCGACCGCCGTCCCGGACGCCTCCAGCAGGTAGACCACCTCGTACCCGGGGCCGCCGCCCTCCTGCACGCAGGGTTCGGACGGCTGCGGTACGGGCACGGCCCGGCCGCGCACCGGCTCGGGGGCGGGCTCCTGCCCGGACAGCGCCTGCCACAGGGCCCCGAGGACCGCGACCAGCCCGCAGCCGCCGGCGTCCACCACCCCGGCCCGGCCCAGTACGGCCAGCTGCCCGGGCGTCCGCTCCAGGGCCGCGCGGGCCCCGTCGTAGGCGGCCCGGGCCACGTCGGCGACGGTTCCGGCGGCGGCCTCGGCGACCGCGGCGGCCTGCGCGGCGGCGGTGGCGACGGTGAGCATCGTGCCCTCCACCGGGTGCGCGACGGCCTGGTACGCCTCCTCGCGGGCCCGGTCCAGCGCCTGGGCGAGCAGCCGCGCGGGCCCCCGCCCGCCGGGCTCGTCGCCGAGTACGTCGGCCACTCCGCGCAGCAGCTGCGCGAGGATCGTCCCGGAGTTGCCCCGGGCGCCTATGAGGGCGCCGTGCGCGAAGGCGCGTACGGCCCGGGGCAGGGAGGCCCGCGCTGTGCCGTCCGTCACGCCGTCGAGGGCCTCACCGAGTTCCCGGTCGGCCGATTCGGCGGTCAGGTAGAGGTTGGTGCCGGTGTCCGCGTCCGCGACGGGATAGACGTTGATCGCGTCGATGTCCTCGCGGGCCCGGCCCAGTGCGGCCAGGGCCAGCGAGCTCCAGGTGCGCACCGCTTCGGCGTCGAGGGCGTCGCGCTCGTCGACGGGATGCGGCTGCGGCTCGTGCGCCACCGGGCGTTCCTCCTTGTGCGGGCCAGGGTTCACCGCAGGGTAACGAAGGACTGCCGGGGAGTCGGGACCCCGGGGCGGGGGCGGCGGCGGCCATGGTAGTTTTCTTGGACCGAGGCAGGCGTTGTATGCTGCTCCGGTTGCCCGATGAGAGTCGGGCCATTCCTCCGGCAAACCACTTCAGACTCCCTGATTCCGGTGCGCCGGAATTCACTGTAAGTGCATCTGAAGTCTTTGGAGTGACCTGTGGCTGCCAACTGCGACGTTTGCGCCAAGGGGCCGAGCTTCGGCAACAGCATTTCCCACTCGCACCGCCGCACCTCGCGTCGCTGGAACCCGAACATCCAGCGCGTCCGTGCCGTGGTCAATGGGACGCCGAAGCGCCTCAACGCCTGCACCTCGTGCATCAAGGCCGGCAAGGTCTCGCGCTGACGCCTCCCGTCGTAGCGCAGCCCTTTCCGGTTGCTGAGAAGGCCGGTCCACCTGGTGGGCCGGCCTCTTGCTTTGCCTGATCGAACCTGTGGGGCCTGCCTCACCTCGTGAACTCACGCGGTGGAGCAGGCCCTACAGGCGTTTCAGCGCCGACGCCACGCGTGGTCGACCGGTCCGGTGCCCGCGCCGAGCGCGAAACCGGCCGCGATGGCGCCCGTGACGTACTCCTTGGCCGCCGTGACGGCCTCCGGGACCTCCAGGCCCTTCGCCAGGCCCGCCGCGATCGCGCTGGCCAGCGTGCAGCCCGTGCCGTGCGTGTGCCGGTTGGCGTGGCGGGGGGCGCGCAGCCAGTGCTCGGCGGTGCCGTCCGTCAGCAGGTCGACGGCCTCGCCCCCGTGCGCGGCGAGGTGGCCGCCCTTGATCAGCGCCCACGCGGATCCGTAGGCGAGGACGGCGCCGGCGGCCCGGCGCATGTCGTCCTCGCTCTCCACGACGACGCCGGTGAGCTGGGTCACCTCGTCGAGGTTCGGGGTCGCCACGGTGGCCCGGGGCAGCAGTTGCGCGCGTACGGCGTCCAGCGCCGTGGCGGCGAGCAGCGCGTCCCCGTGCTTGGAGACTCCGACGGGGTCGACGACGACGGGGGCGCGGGTCGCGGCCAGGAGCTCGGCGACGGTTTCCACGAGCTCGGCGCTGGACAGCATGCCCGTCTTCACGGCCTGGACGCCGATGTCGTCCACCACGGCCCTGTACTGGCCCCTGACGGCGTCGGCGGGCAGTTCCCAGACGCCTTTGACGCCCAGCGAGTTCTGCGCGGTCACAGCGGTCACCACGCTCATCCCGTGGACCCCGAGTTCGAGCATCGTCTTGAGGTCGGCCTGGATGCCCGCGCCGCCGCCGGAGTCCGATCCGGCGACGGTCAGGCACAGCGGCGGGTGCGGGCGCCCTGGGGGGGACCCGGTCAACGCGGGGACTCCTCGGCGGCCTGGTCGCCGCCGAAGTGGTCCCAGCCGCCGGTGCTGGTCCAGGGGGCGCCGTCCACGGTCACCTGGGGCAGCGCGGAGCGGTTCTGCACCTCCCCGATGACCTTCCAGCGGGCCGGGAGCTTCACGTCGGGCGGGAAGGTGGCCACGATGGCGTGGTCCTCTCCCCCGGTGAGGACCCACTGGAGCGGGTCCACGCCGACGGCCTGCCCGATGTCGTGCATCTGCGTCGGGATGTCGACGGCCGCCGAACGCAGGTCGATCCGTACCTTGCTGGCCTCGGCGATGTGCCCGAGGTCGGCGATCAGGCCGTCGCTGACGTCGGTCATGGCCGTGGCACCGAGCCCGGCGGCCGCGGGGCCCGCGTGGTAGGGCGGCTCGGGGCGCCGGTGGGCCTCCACGAAGGCCCTCGGCGAGCGGAAGCCGCGCGAGAGCACCGCGAAGCCGGCCGCGGACCAGCCGAGCCAGCCGGTGACCGCCACCACGTCGCCGGGCTGGGCGCCGGAGCGCAGCACGGGCTCGTGGTTGCGCAGGTCGCCGAGCGCGGTGATGGCGACGGTGATGGTGTCGCCGCGGACCACGTCCCCGCCGACCACGGCCGCGCCGGCGACCTGGCACTCGTCGCGGATGCCGTCCATCAGCTCGGTGGGCCAGGTGACCGGCAGCTCGGCCGGGACGACGAGGCCGAGCAGCAGGGCGGTCGGCACCGCGCCCATGGCGGCGATGTCGGCGAGGTTCTGCGCGGCGGCCTTGCGGCCGACGTCGTAGGCGGTGGACCAGTCGCGGCGGAAGTGCCGGCCCTCCAGCAGGATGTCCGTGCTCGCCACGACCCGCCGGTCGGGAGCCGACACGACCGCGGCGTCGTCGCCCGGTCCGAGCCGGACCGCCGGGGTGGTGGTGAGCCGTGAGGTGAGCTCTCGAATGAGCCCGAACTCCCCCAGCTCGCCCACAGTGCCCTTCATCGCTGTGCCCCTTCTTGCCCAGTCCGCTTGCGGTCGCGAGCCGTCACAGCTCTGGGTACCGTCAACAGATACGTCAACTTCTGCTCTTCGTACGCCCCGCTGTGCGTGGTGCCGGACCCGCGGGTCTCCCCGCGGCGCTCGGCGACGCGGTACCGTGGCGTCCCTTCTTCCCCGGGCCCACCCGTGATCCCCGGGCCCACCCGAAGGGTAGGGGAAATGATCCTCGTGGCCGCCCTGGAGGTTCCGTGGTACAGGCGTACATCCTCATCCAGACCGAGGTGGGCAAGGCGTCGTTCGTCGCCGAGTCCATCGCGCAGATCGCGGGGGTGATCCAGGCCGAGGACGTGACGGGCCCGTACGACGTGATCGTGCGCGCCCAGGCCGACACCGTGGACGAGCTCGGCCGCATGGTCGTGGCCAAGGTCCAGCAGGTGGAGGGGATCACCCGCACCTTGACCTGCCCGGTGGTCCATCTGTAGCCCCCGTCTACTCTTGGCCGGTGATGTCACGACACCGCCGGCCCTTGTCTCTGCTCGCCGCACTGACCGCGCTGGCCGCTCCGGCGGCCCTCGCGGGCTGTTCTCCGGGTGGTTCCGAGGCCCGTGTGACCCCGCCGTCCGCTCCGCCCGCCGAGGTCGCGGGCCTGTGTGCGGCGCTGCACGAGGAGCTCCCCGCGACGGTGTCCGGCCTGGACCGGACCCCGGCGGTTCCGGCGTCCGATCTGACCGCCGCGTGGGGCGGCTCGGCGATCGTACTGCGGTGCGGTATCGCCCGACCCGGGAAGATGGCGGACGAGGCGCAGGACGGCGTCGACGTGAACGGTGTCGGCTGGCTCCTGGAGAAGCTGGACGACGGCGGCTTCCGGTTCACCACCGGGATGCGGCTGGCGTACACGGAGGTCCGGGTCGACAAGGAGCATGCCACGGACGCGGGCATGCTGGTGGGCCTGTCCGCCGCGATCGCCAAGACCGTTCCGCGGGGCGTCTCCTCGTACTGAGGGGGCCCACCCCGCGCCGCTCACAAGGACCGCCCGCCGGCCACCCCTTCCGGGGCGGGTCGGCGGGCGGTCCTGTGCGTACGTCGGGACGCGCGGCCCGGGCTCAGCGCAGCCCGGTGGAGCGGCGCAGTGCCGCCTGGATCAGGCGGTCCACCAGCTCCGGGTACTCGATGCCCGACTCCTGCCACATGCGCGGGTACATGGAGATCGGGGTGAAGCCCGGCATGGTGTTGATCTCGTTGATGACGAAGGTGCCGTCCTCGGTGAGGAAGAAGTCGGCGCGCACCAGGCCCTCGCAGGACGCGGCGTCGAAGGCCTCGACCGCGAGCCTCTGGACCTCGGCGGTCTGCTCCGCGGTGAGCGGGGCGGGAACGATCCCGGAGGCGGAGTCGATGTACTTCGCCTCGAAGTCGTAGAAGTCGTGGCTGGAGACCGGCGGGATCTCGGCGGGCACGCTCGCGCGCGGCCCGTCCTCGAACTCCAGGACGCCGCACTCGATCTCGCGGCCGCGCAGCAGCGCCTCCACGATGATCTTCGGGTCGTGGCGGCGGGCCTCGCGGATCGCCGCGTCCAGCCCGGAGGCGTCGTCGACCTTGGTGATGCCGATCGAGGAGCCGGCCCGCGCGGGCTTGATGAACAGCGGCCAGCCGTGCTCGCCGGCGAAGTCCGAGATGCGGGCGAGGGCGCCCTCGCGGTCGTTCTCCCACTCGCGGGGCCGGATGGTCACGTACGGGCCGACGCGCAGCCCGAAGGACGTGAAGACCCGCTTCATGTAGTCCTTGTCCTGGCCGACGGCCGAGGCGAGGACGCCCGAGCCGACGTACGGGACGCCGGAGAGCTCCAGGAGGCCCTGGAGCGTGCCGTCCTCGCCGTACGGGCCGTGCAGGACGGGGAAGACGACGTCGACCTCGCCCAGGGCCTTGGGGACGGCGCCGGGCTCGGTGTAGACGACCTCGCGGCTGGCCGGGTCGACGGAGAGCACCACGGCGCCGTACTCGGAGTCCGCGAGCTGCTCGACGTTGGGGAGCTGCCGGTCGGCGATGGCCATCCGGGAGGGCTCGTCCGCGGTCAGCGCCCACCGGCCGTCCGTGGTGATGCCGATGGGCAGCACCTCGTACTTGGAGCGGTCGATCGAGCGCAGGACGGCGCCCGCGGTGACGACCGAGATGGCGTGTTCCGAGCTGCGGCCGCCGAACACGACGGCCACGCGGGGCTTGCGGCCCTGCTGCTCAGGGGTCTGGGGGAGGTTCTCGCTGCTCATATCGCCACGAGGGTACCCGCTCGAACGTCCGGAAAGCAGTCAGCGCCGTTCCGGTTTGGCGCTGCGCCCCATGAGTTCCTTCAGGGCGACCAGGGTGGGCTTGCCGTGGTGGACGATGTCGACGACGGTGTCGGTGATCGGCATGTCGACCCCGTGGCGGCGGGCCAGATCGGCCACGGACTGGCAGGACTTGACGCCCTCGGCGGTCTGCTTGGTGACCGCGATGGTCTCCTCCAGGGTCATGCCGCGACCGAGGTTGGTGCCGAAGGTGTGGTTGCGGGAGAGCGGCGAGGAGCAGGTGGCGACGAGGTCGCCGAGGCCCGCGAGGCCGGAGAAGGTGAGCGGATCGGCGCCCATCGCCAGGCCCAGGCGGGTGGCTTCGGCCAAGCCCCGGGTGATGAGCGAGCCCTTGGTGTTGTCGCCGAGGCCCATCCCGTCCGCGATGCCGACGGCGAGGCCGATGACGTTCTTCACGGCGCCGCCGAGCTCGCAGCCGACGACGTCGGTGCTCGTGTACGGGCGGAAGTACGGGGTGTGGCAGGCGGCCTGGAGGCGCCGGGCGACGTCTTCGTCCACGCAGGCGACCACGGAGGCGGCGGGCTGCCGGGCGGCGATCTCACGGGCCAGGTTGGGGCCGGTGACGACGGCGACGCGGCCGGCGGGGACCTTGGCCACCTCCTCGATGACCTCGCTCATCCGCTTGGCGGTGCCGAGTTCGACCCCCTTCATCAGGGAGACGAGCACGGTGTCGGGGGCGAGGAGAGGCGCCCAGTCGGCGAGGTTGCCGCGCAAGGTCTGCGAGGGGACGGCGAGGACCGTGAAGTCCGCGCCCGCCGCGGCCTCGGCCGGGTCGGTGGTGGCGCGGATGTTCGCGGGGAGTTCGACGCCGGGGAGGTAGTCGGGGTTGGTCCGGCTGCCGTTGACGGCGTCGGCGAGCTCGCGCCGGCGGCCCCACAGGACCACCTCGCAGCCGGCGTCGGCGAGGACCATGGCGAAGGCCGTGCCCCAGGAGCCGGTTCCGAATACGGCTGCCTTCACGGGACGTGTCACTTGTTGCCCTCTCCCGCGGCTTTGCGCCGCTGCTGCGCCCTGGCCCGGCGATGGTCGTACGGCTGCGGGGGCGCCTTGTCCCCGCGCAGTTCCTCCAGCAGCCCGGTGACGGCCGCCATGATGACTTCGGTGACCTCCTTGAGCACGTCCGGGGTGGGTTCCCGGTCGTAGTACTCGGAGAGGTCCACGGGCGGCCCGGCGAGGACCTGGAGGGTCTTGCGCGGGAACAGGCTGAGCTTGTTCTCCTTGGCGTAGGGCGGCATCGCGAGGTTCGCGCCCCACTGGGCCACCGGAATGACGGGGGCCTTGGTCAGGAGGGCCACGCGTGCGGCGCCGGTCTTGCCGGCCATCGGCCACATGTCGGGATCCCGGGTGAGGGTGCCTTCCGGGTAGAAAGCGACGCATTCACCCTTCTCGATCGCGGCCACGGCCGCCCGGAATGCGTCCAGGGCGTTGGTGGACTCCCGGTAGACGGGGATCTGGCCCGAGCCGCGCAGGATCGCGCCGACAATGGGGACGTCGAAGAGGGCCGCCTTGCCGAGCAATCGGGGCACCCGGCCGGTGTTGTACTGGAAGTGCGCGTAGGACAGCGGGTCCAGATACGAGTTGTGATTGACGGCGGTGATGAATCCGCCCTCGGCCGGAATGTGTTCCATTCCCCGCCAGTCCCGCTTGAACAGCACTACCAGCGGCGGTTTCGCGATGGCCGCCGCAAGGCGGTACCAGAAGCCGATTCTGCGGCGGGACACTCGGACACCTTCCTCTTGGACCGGTGCGCGGCTTGGGCGCCTCGGGGCCGGACAAGTGTCGCCCCGGGTCCGGTCTCTGTCGAGAACACCGTACGCCCCGCACACCCGGGTCAGGCCCCGGGTCGCCCGGCGTGAGGTGACAATGGGCCCACGCATGACCAGGTCATGACCCGCGCATGGTCTGCGCGGCCTCGCGAGCACGACCGGAGGGAAGGGGTCCGTCACGAACGCCGTCTGGAGTCTGGTGGTTCCGCTGAAGCCCCTGGCGGTGGCCAAGAGCCGTCTCGCGGAGGCCTTCGGCGGGTCCCGGCCGGGGCTGGCCCTGGCGTTCGCGCTGGACACCGTCGCGGGGGCGCTGGCCTGCGCGGCGGTCGCCGATGTGGTGGTCGTCACGGACGACCCCGCGGCCGGGGCGGAACTGGCGCGGCTGGGGGCGCGGATCGTGCCGGATTCCCCGGCCGCCGGGCTCAACGCGGCACTGGCCCACGGGGCACGGGAGATACGCACCGGCAGGCCGGGGGCGGCGGTGGCCGCGATGAACGCCGATCTGCCGGCGCTGCGGCCGCCCGAATTGCTACGCGTGCTCGAAACCGCATCGGTATTTCCCCGGGCATTTCTGGCGGATGCGGCGGGAATCGGGACGACCTTGCTTTCCGCTGCTCCGGACGTGGAATTGGCGCCCTCGTTCGGCGGGCCCTCGCGGGCCCGGCATTCGGCCTCGGGGGCGGTGGAAATCGCCTTGGAGGGCGTCGACAGCGTGCGCCGGGACGTGGACACCGCGGCGGATCTGCGGACGGCCCTCGTCCTCGGGGTGGGGCGCCATACGGCCCGATACAGTGCCCGTATGCAGGCGACCGCGTACACGTACGACTCCCAGACCCGCAGCGGCAGTGTGCTGCTGGACGACGGCACCCCGGTGCCCTTCGAGGCCCCGGCGTTCGACGCGGGCGGCCTGCGGCTGCTGCGCCCGGGGCAGCGGGTCCGGATCGAGACGGACGGCGAGGGCGCGGGCCTGCGGATCACCCTGGTCACTCTGCAGACGTTCTGACGTTCCCGCGGGCGGCCTCCGCCGCCGGGACCACACGGCAGCGGACTTCGGGGCAGCGGACCTCAGGGCGGCGGGCTGCACGAACGCACCGCGGGCCGGCTTCCCCCGACGGGGAAACCGGCCCGGCGCGTGATCTCCTGCCCTACTTGGTCTTGCGGGCGGTGGTCTTCTTCGCGGTGGCCTTGCGCGTCGCCGTCTTCTTGGCGGGCGCCTTCGTCGCGGCGGTGGTCTTCTTGGCCGCCGGCGCGGTCTTCTTCGCGGTGGGGGTGGCCTTCTTCGCCGTCGGCGTGGCCTTCTTCGCGGTGGTCTTCTGGGCCGCGGGCGCGGCCTTCTTCGCCACTGTGGCCTTCGAGGCCGACTTCTTGGCGGTGGCCGTGACCTTCTTGGCCGTGGTCTTCTTCGCGACCGTGGTCTTGGCGGCGGCCGCAGCCTTCTTGGCGGTGGTGGCCTTCTTCGCCGCCGCCTTCTTCACCGTGGCGGAGGCGGCGGAAGAGCCACCCGTGAGGCTGCCCTTGGGCGCCTTCTTCACCGACACCTCGCCACCCTTGGGGAGCTTCTTGGTGCCGGCGACCAGGTCCTTGAAACCCTGGCCCGCACGGAAGCGGGGAACCGAGGTCTTCTTGACCCGGACGCGCTCACCCGTCTGCGGGTTGCGCGCGTAGCGGGCCGGGCGGTCGACCTTCTCGAACGAGCCGAAGCCCGTGACCGAGACCCGGTCGCCCGCGACGGTCGCGCGGACGATGGCGTCCAGTACCGCGTCGACAGCGTCCGCGGCCTGCTGACGGCCGCCCAGCTTGTCGGCAATCGCTTCTACGAGCTGCGCCTTGTTCACGTCTTCCCCTTCGGAGACTTCGCCAGAACGAATGTGTTCAAGCTTATTTCGCACGTTAGGCGGATATATACCGCAAATCAAACACGAAACGGGCTTATCACCCTAGTGCCGCAACGCTCTAGGCCGCTGCGGAGTTCCTTCGCATCAGTCGCCTTCAGGGAATCGACCCTCGTTGAGGTCCTTCATCAACCTGTCCAGGCGCCTTGCCGCATCGGCGAGATCATGCTTCGCCGCAGCCGTGACGACCAACAGCTTCCGGGACAGCGCCATCCTTACGCCCTCCGGGACTTGCAGTTCGCGCACCCTTGTGTGTGCTTCTTTCAATCGGTCCGCGACGAGTTCGTAGAGCTCAAGTTGACTGTCGCGTTCCATGCACAGATTGTGCCATCTGGGGCGAGTTGTCGCCTCACGGGGCCTCAACACACAGCTGTGCCCCCTGCCGGAAGGCAGGGGGCACAGTGTTGGCGATGTCATCACCCTAGGGCGAATAAGCGCTGATCAGGCCGGAATCACGCCTGAATCGTGCGCGGCTTGAAGGTGGGCCGGCCGCTTTCGTAAGTGGAGATGTCCGCTTCGTTCTGAAGGGTGAGCGAGATGTCGTCCAGCCCCTCCAGCAGCCGCCAGCGGGCGTTGTCGTCGAGTTCGAACTCCGCGACGACGCCTTCGGCTCGGACCTGGCGGTCGACCAGGTCGACCGTGATCTCGGCGGTGGGGTCGGCCTCGGTCAGTTTCCACAGCCGCTCGACGGTCTCCTGCGGCAGGACGACCGTCAGCAGACCGTTCTTCAGCGAGTTGCCTCGGAAGATGTCGGCGAAGCGGGAGGAGATGACCGTCTTGAAGCCGAAGTTCTGCAGGGCCCAGACGGCGTGTTCGCGCGAGGATCCGGTGCCGAAGTCGGGGCCGGCGACCAGGACGGTCGCGCCTGCGCGCTCAGGACGGTTCGTGACGAACTCCGGGTCCTTGCGCCAGGCCTCGAAGAGCCCGTCCTCGAACCCGTCGCGGGTGATCTTCTTCAGCCAGTGGGCCGGGATGATCTGGTCGGTGTCGACGTTGCTGCGGCGCAGCGGGACGGCCCGGCCGGTGTGGGTGGTGAAGGCTTCCATCGTTCTCAGACTCCGGCGGTCGCGGTGGCGTCGGACAGGTCGGCGGGCGAGGCCAGGTGGCCCAGCACCGCGGTGGCGGCGGCCACCTGCGGGGAGACCAGGTGGGTGCGCCCGCCCTTGCCCTGCCGGCCCTCGAAGTTGCGGTTGGAGGTGGACGCGGAGCGCTCACCGGGCGCCAGTTGGTCGGGGTTCATGCCCAGGCACATCGAACAGCCCGCGTGCCGCCATTCGGCGCCGGCCTCCTTGAAGACCTTGTCCAGGCCCTCCGCCACGGCCTGCAGGGCGACCCGGACGGAGCCCGGGACGACCAGCATCCGTACGCCGTCCGCGACTTTGCGGCCCTCGACGATGCCCGCGACGGCGCGCAGGTCCTCGATGCGGCCGTTGGTGCAGGAACCTACGAAGACGGTGTCGACCTTGATGTCGCGCAGCGGCTGCCCGGCGGTCAACCCCATGTACTCCAGGGCCTTTTCGGCGGCGTGGCGCTCCGAAGCGTCCTCGTACGAAGCGGGGTCGGGGACGCTGGCCGACAGCGGCGCGCCCTGGCCGGGGTTGGTGCCCCAGGTGACGAACGGGGAGAGCGTGGTGCCGTCGATGACGACCTCGGCGTCGAAGACCGCGTCCTCGTCGGTGCGCAGGGTCTTCCAGTACTCGACCGCCGCGTCCCAGTCCTCGCCCGTCGGGGCGTGGTCACGGCCCTGGAGGTAGTCGAAGGTGGTCTGGTCGGGGGCGATCATGCCGGCGCGGGCGCCGGCCTCGATCGACATGTTGCAGATGGTCATGCGGGCTTCCATCGACAGCTGCTCGATGGCTTCGCCGCGGTACTCCAGGATGTAGCCCTGGCCGCCACCGGTGCCGATCTTGGCGATGATCGCCAGGATCAGGTCCTTGGCGGTGACGCCGTCGGCCAGTGCGCCGGTGACGGTGATCGCCATCGTCTTGGGGCGCGCCAGGGGCAGCGTCTGGGTCGCCAGGACGTGCTCGACCTGGCTGGTGCCGATGCCGAAGGCCAGCGCGCCGAAGGCGCCGTGCGTGGAGGTGTGCGAGTCGCCGCAGACCACGGTGGTGCCCGGCTGGGTCAGGCCCAGCTGAGGGCCCACGACGTGGACGACACCCTGCTCCACATCGCCCAGCGAGTGCAGGCGCACACCGAATTCGGCGCAGTTCGCCCGCAGCGTCTCCAGCTGGGCCCGGGAGACCGGGTCCGCGATCGGCTTGTCGATGTCGATCGTGGGGGTGTTGTGGTCCTCGGTCGCGATGGTGAGGTCGAGACGGCGGACCTTGCGGCCGGCCTGGCGCAGACCCTCGAAGGCCTGCGGGCTGGTCACCTCGTGCAGCAGGTGCAGATCGATGAAGAGGAGATCGGGCTCGCCCTCCGCGCGCCGGACGACATGGTCGTCCCAGACCTTCTCCGCGAGTGTCCTACCCATCGCTTTCCCTCCGGCCGGCCGGTTGTGCCGGCGCTTCATAGAGATCTTGTGCGCCTGATCGCCCGTACCCCACGTCCCGGACGACGGCTCGGACCCAGTGGTTCGTGGACCCGCACATACAGACTCGCTCGTTCTTGGAAAAATTGAACTTGCGTTTCACAGTGTGAGACGCGAATATCGTTTCATGGACAACTCTAGCGGCGTCGGCGTTCTCGACAAGGCAGCTCTGGTACTGAGCGCACTGGAGTCCGGTCCGGCCACCCTCGCCGGGCTGGTCGCGGCGACAGGGCTCGCACGACCCACGGCACATCGCCTTGCCGTGGCACTGGAACACCACCGGATGGTGGCGAGGGACATGCAGGGCCGGTTCATCCTCGGACCGCGGCTGGCGGAACTCGCCGCCGCGGCCGGCGAGGACCGCCTGCTGGCCACGGCCGGACCGGTGCTCACCCACCTCCGGGACGTGACGGGAGAGAGCGCGCAGCTCTACCGGCGTCAGGGCGACATGCGCATCTGCGTGGCGGCCGCCGAGCGGCTGTCGGGCCTGCGGGACACCGTCCCGGTGGGCTCCACGCTCCCGATGAAGGCCGGCTCGGCCGCGCAGATCCTGATGGCCTGGGAGGAGCCCGAGCGGCTCCACCGCGGCCTGCAGGGCGCGCGCTTCACGGCGACGGCGCTCTCGGGCGTACGGCGCCGCGGCTGGGCGCAGTCGATCGGTGAGCGGGAGCCCGGTGTGGCGTCCGTCTCGGCCCCGGTGCGCGGCCCCTCGAACCGGGTGGTGGCCTCCGTATCGGTCTCCGGGCCGATCGAGCGCCTGACCCGGCACCCGGGGCGCATGCACGCCCAGGCCGTCATCGACGCGGCGGCCCGCCTGACCGAGGCCCTGCGCCGCTCCAGCTGACCTTCCGACCCTTTTCCCACCACTCCCCCGGGCCCGGGGGCGCGCACGACGCCGCACACGTCCGAACGCGCGCCTTCGGGCCCACACTTGTGCGCCCTGTCCGTGGAACGAAGAAGAGGCCCTCCGCGATGAACGCGGAAGGCCTCTCCTGTGCGTACCCCCGACCGGATTCGAACCGGCGCTACCGCCTTGAGAGGGCGGCGTGCTAGGCCGCTACACAACGGGGGCTAGCTGTTACTGCGGTACTGCGCTGGGCTACCAGGACTCGAACCTAGAATAAGAGAACCAGAAACTCTCGTGTTGCCAATTACACTATAGCCCAAAGGTCTAGACCAGCTAGACACCGTACCCCCGACCGGATTCGAACCGGCGCTACCGCCTTGAGAGGGCGGCGTGCTAGGCCGCTACACAACGGGGGCCCTAGCGATCCTGCATCAAAACATCCGGGTGCGACCCAGGAGATCTCGCGGGAAGGATCTGTACCCCCGACCGGATTCGAACCGGCGCTACCGCCTTGAGAGGGCGGCGTGCTAGGCCGCTACACAACGGGGGCAAGCACTGCGTCACTACGGAACTGCGCTGGGCTACCAGGACTCGAACCTAGAA
The DNA here is from genome assembly GCF_042736715.1 of Streptomyces sp. NPDC060049. Lineage (NCBI taxonomy): Bacteria > Bacillati > Actinomycetota > Actinomycetes > Kitasatosporales > Streptomycetaceae > Streptomyces > Streptomyces sp. NPDC060049. The sequence continues at coordinate 289,829 of NZ_JBHWVV010000006.1, read as the reverse complement.
TAAGGGAACCAGAAACCCTCGTGTTGCCAATTACACTATAGCCCACCAAAACTCAAGACCCTGAGGGACTTTCGTTCGGTTAGCGCCTCCGGTCCGGCCTTTCGGCCCGCTTGGGCGGCGCAGAAAGAACATTACCGGATGGCTGACCGTGCTCCAAAACGGGTATCCCCGGCCAGCACCTCCGGGAGCCGGTCGAGTCCGGCGATCCGGTGCACGCCCTCCGGCCCGGGACCGCGCCCGCCGTCCCGGTCGAGCCAGACCGCCGTCAGGCCGGCGTCACGGGCGCCGCGCGCGTCGATCTCCGGCTGGTCGCCCACGTAGACGACTTCCCCCGGCCGCAGCCCGAGCTCGGCGCACGCCGCGAGGAAAGCGGCGGCCTCGGGCTTGCTGACGCCCAGCTCGACGGCGCACACGAGGACCTCGAAGCGGTCGCGCAGGCCGAGGTGGCGCAGCTTGGGGTCCTGGTTGGCGACGGAGGAGTTGGAGAGCACGCCGTGCCGGAAGGTGCCGGCGAGGGCGTCCAGTACGGGCACCACGTCGGGGAACAGCTCCCAGGCGGCCTGGTAGTGCTCGACGTACCGCCCGAACCAGTCGTCGGCCTGCGCGTCGCTCAGCGCGGGCGCCCCGAGGAACTCCCGCACCCGGTCCCGGCGCTGCCCCTGGAAGGTCCCCTCCCCCGCGGCGAAGCGCTCCCAGTGGCGTTCGGTGACGCGCCGCCAGAGCGCGAGGGCCTCGCCCGCGGTCCCGTACCGCTCGGCAAGCCCCTCGTCGGCCAGGTGCGCCGCGAGCCCGGCCCGGTCGGCTCCCGTGTAGTCGAACAGGGTGTCGTCGATGTCCCACAGCACCGCGCGAATGGCCATGCGGCCGACCCTACGCCGCGGCCCCCACGGGCGCGGGCACGACGGGGAAGTCAGGCCGAAAACGCCCCGGGGGGCGGCCGCCGGAGCCTCCGGTGGCCGCCCCCTGGGGGCGTGCGGGTGCGCGTGCGCGCCGTTCGCCTACGCGGTGAGCTTCGCCAGGGTCGCATCGATGCGGGACAGGGAGCGCTCCTTGCCCAGGATCTCCAGCGACTCGAAGAGCGGGAGGCCGATCGTGCGGCCGGTGACCGCGACGCGGACCGGGGCCTGGGCCTTGCCGAGCTTGAGGCCGTGGGCCTCGCCGGCGGTCAGGACCGCCTGCTTGAGGGACTCGGGGTCCGACCAGTCCGCGGCGGAGAGGTTCTCGCGGGCCGTCGTCAGCAGGGCCGCCGGGTCGCCCTTCATCGCCTTGTCCCAGGAGGCCTGGTCCTCCACCGGCTCCTTCAGGAACAGGAAGTCGACGTTGGCCGTGATGTCGGACAGGACCGTGACGCGGGTCTGGGCGTGGGGCGCGATGCGCTCCCAGGCCGCGGCGTCGAAGTCCTCGGGGGCCCAGTTGGCGTGCGGGGCCGTCAGCCACGGGGCGCAGGCGTCCGCGAAGGCCTTCGGGTCCAGCATCCGGATGTGGTCCGCGTTGATCGACTCGGCCTTCTTGAGGTCGAAGCGCGCCGGGTTCGCGTTGACGTCCGGGATGTCGAACTTCGCGACCATCTCCTCGATCGAGAAGATGTCCTGGTCCTTGGAGAAGGACCAGCCGAGCAGCGAGAGGTAGTTCAGCAGGCCCTCGGGGAGGAAGCCGCGCTCGCGGTACAGGTTGAGCGAGGCCTCGGGGTCGCGCTTGGAGAGCTTCTTGTTGCCCTCGCCCATCACGTACGGCAGGTGGCCGAAGGCGGGGGTGGTCTTGGCGACGCCCAGCTCGATGAGCGCCTTGTACAGGGCGATCTGGCGGGGAGTGGAGGAGAGCAGGTCCTCGCCGCGCAGGACGTGGGTGATCTCCATCAGCGCGTCGTCGACCGGGTTGACCAGCGTGTACAGCGGGGCGCCGTTGGCCCGCAGGATGCCGAAGTCCGGCACGTTGTCCGGGGTGAAGGTCAGCTCGCCGCGGACGAGGTCCGTGAAGGTGATCGGTTCGTCGGGCATCCGGAAGCGGACGATCGAGGCACGGTGCTCACCCTGGTACGCCTCGACCTGCACCGTGGTCAGCTCGCGGCAGTGGCCGTCGTAGCCGGAGGGCTTGCCGGCCGCGCGGGCGGCGGCACGGCGCGCGTCGAGCTCCTCGGTGGTGCAGTAGCAGTGGTAGGCGTACCCGCCGTCGAGCAGCTTCCGCGCGACGTCCTTGTAGATGTCCATGCGCTCGGACTGGCGGTACGGGGCGTGCGGGCCGCCCACCTCGGGGCCCTCGTCCCAGGTGAAGCCGAGCCAGCGCAGCGAGTCGAGCAGCTGCCCGTACGACTCCTCGGAGTCGCGGGCCGCGTCGGTGTCCTCGATGCGGAAGACGAACGTACCGCCGTGGTGGCGGGCGAACGCCCAGTTGAAGAGGGCCGTGCGGACCAGGCCCACGTGGGGGTTGCCGGTCGGGGAGGGACAGAAACGTACGCGGACGTTCGCGTTAGCCACGCTTGATCACCTTGTTGGTGAGAGTGCCGATGCCTTCGATGGTGACGGCGACCTCGTCGCCGACGTTGAGGGGGCCGACTCCGGCCGGGGTCCCCGTGAGGATGACGTCGCCCGGGAGCAGCGTCATGGCCTCGGTGATGTGCACGATCAGGTCCTCGATGGAGCGGACCATCTGACTGGTGCGGCCGAGCTGGCGCTGTTCGCCGTTGACGGTGCACTGGATGGTCAGGTCGCTCGGGTCGAGGTCGGTCTCGATCCAGGGGCCGAGGGGGCAGGCGCCGTCGAAGCCCTTGGCGCGGGCCCACTGCTTCTCGCGCTGCTGGACGTCGCGCGCGGTGACGTCGTTGGCGCAGGTGTAGCCGAGGATGACGTCCTTGACCCGCTCGCGCGGGACCTCGCGGCACATGCGGCCGATGACCACGGCGAGTTCCGCCTCGTGGTGGACTTCCTGGGAGAAGGAGGGGTACGCGATCGGGTCGCCCGGGCCGACCACCGAGGTGGAGGGCTTGAAGAACGTGATCGGGGCGTCCGGGACCTCGTTTCCGAGCTCCGCCGCGTGCTCCGCGTAGTTGCGGCCGATGGCCACGACCTTGTTCGGGAGCACGGGCGGCAGCAGCCGGACCTTGCTCAGCGGGACCTTCGTGCCGGAGAGCTCGAAGTCCGCGAACGGGATGCCCTTGATGATGTCGAGGACGAGCTCACCTTCGGCGCCGGGGGCAGTGCTGCCCTCGACCGCGCCGAACGCGACATTGCCGTCGATCGAGAACCTGGCGATGCGCACGTGTTGCGTCTGCCCCTCTGTATTTCCGCTGGCTGGAGTCTGCGGACTCCAGGCTAACGCGGTGGGGGCCGACGCTTCGCGCGGCTTTCGCCGGGGGCCTACTGCGCGGCGGCGGCCACCGGCGCGTCCATGAGGATGGTGCGGCGCGGGTTCGCGGTCTGGGCCGGCAGCTCGACGGTGTGCTCCGGGGCCGGTACGGCCTGCAGCTCCTCGGCGTCCTTGAGGTGCGCGAGGGTGGTGCGGCGCGGGTTGGCTATGTTGCGGAACATCATCGTCGTCTTCATCGGAGTGTGGGGCCCTCGGCTCGCTGGTCGGATGGTGGCGGCGGGTGCCGCCGGTGTGCCTTCGGGGATGCCGCTTGTCGCACGCGACAACCCTGTAAAGCGCAAGGCTAAACATCTGAATCCCCGGCTGAACCGGGAAGTAATGGCCACGGCTATGTGAGTTTGCTCACCCGTGACCGGTCATTACGGGTATTTCGGGCAGTCAACTACACCCGGAAAAACGGACATTGCGCCACTGAATGCGCCATTCCGCTCCTGATCATCGCGACTGGGGCGCCTTGACAGGCGTGGAGTTTGGGCGGCGTAAGTCCGATTCCAGAGGAATTGACCTCCACGCCGGGTAGTGCATGAGTCACGAACCGTGACCGATTCGGCGGGCCGGTACTCGCACCTTGTTGGAGATCCGCCTCTGTGCTGGAATTCGCGGGACCGCCGCGGGAATCAGCCGGCGCGCAGGTGGCGCGAGACAGCGCCGAGCGCGGCGGCAACGGAGAGGGAGACGCGCCGGTCACCGACGACCACCATGGGGCGCATTGCCCCACGACTCGACACCGTCCCACCGGTCGCCCGGCGGGACGCCTGGTCCAGAGGTTGCGACGCTAGTGCAGGGACGATTCAAGAGGGATGGCAGCGCTGCGGCGGAGCAGGAGCCGCGCGGCGGGACCGACCGTGGCTCCTCGCCCCAGCACGCCCAGAACCGCGGGCCGGCTGTCGAAGGCGGGGGCCCCGACGCCTCCGTCGCCGTGAAGGCGAAGGGACGCTCCAAGCCCAAGGGCGAGCCCAGGGGCAACGACGAGTCCGCCGAGCGCGACACGGCGATACCCAAGGCCCCCACTGGGTCCGGTTCACGTCTCGCCATGCAGAACTGGCGCATCAGCACGCGACTGGTGTCGCTGCTGACCCTGCCGGTCGTCGCCGCCACCACGCTCGGTGGCTTCCGCATCAACGACTCGATGAACGACATCGCCCAGCTGGAGCACATGCAGCTGCTGACGACGATGACCCGGCAGGCCACCAACCTGGCCGCCATGCTGCAGGCCGAGCGTGACAACTCCGCCGGTCCGCTGTCGGTGCCCGGCCAGGCGGGCAAGCCCAACAGCCTCGTCCAGGGCGTCCGCGACCAGACCGACTCCGCCGCCAAGGCCTTCGCCGCCGCGACCGACAAGGTCGACAACGCGGAGGACAAGGACGAGACGCTCAAGTCGATCCGCAACAACATCCTGCAGATCGGCCGCCAGCTCACCAACATCGAGGAAATCCGCAAGAAGGCGTACCAGAACGGCGCCCAGCAGACCGTCACCGAGTACAACGCGCTGATCGTCTCGCTGCTCTCGCTCTCGCAGGACATGGCCCAGGCCACCTCGAACCCCGAAATGATCAAGCGCACGCGCGCCCTGGCGGCCTTCTCCTCCGCCAAGGAGTACGCCTCGATCCAGCGTGCGATCATCGCGGCCTCGCTCCCCGAGGACCCCGCCAAGGGCGGAGTCCTCAACGAGAACGACCGGCTGTACGGCCTCTCCGCGCTCCGCGGTGAGGAGCAGTCGAAGAAGACCTTCGAACTCGTCTACCAGGGCAAGCCCGAGGAACTCCTCTCGGTGCTCGGCGACGGCAACCAGGAGATCGGCACCGCCGACCACTACGCCCGCCGCGTCCTGAACACCAAGGACCAGTTCGCCAAGGAGAAGAACCGGTCCTGGATGGACTGGTACGACGCGGACGACACCAAGCTCCAGGCCATGAAGGTCATCGAGCTCACCCTGCTCGAGGACATGGAGCAGAAGGCCCGCGAGCTCAAGAACGAGTCGCAGCGCGACGCCATCATCAACGGTGCGCTGATCCTCCTCGTCCTCGGCGTCTCCCTCGTCGGCGCCTTCGTCATGGCCCGCTCGATGATCCGCTCGCTGCGCCGCCTCCAGGACACCGCGACCCGCGTCGCCCAGGACCGGCTGCCCGAGCTCGTCAAGCAGCTGTCCGAGTCCGACCCGCAGGACGTGGACACGACGGTGGAGTCCGTCGGCCTGCACACCCGCGACGAGATCGGCCAGGTCGCCGCGGCCTTCGACGACGTGCACCGCGAGGCCGTCCGCCTCGCCGCCGAGCAGGCCCTCCTGCGAGGCAACGTCAACGCGATGTTCACCAACCTCTCGCGCCGCTCGCAGGGCCTCATCCAGCGTCAGCTCTCGCTCATCTCCGAGCTCGAGTCGCGCGAAGCCGACCCGGACCAGCTGTCCTCGCTCTTCAAGCTCGACCACCTCGCGACCCGCATGCGCCGTAACGGCGAAAACCTCCTCGTCCTCGCGGGCGAGGAGCCGGGCCGCCGTTGGACCCGCCCCGTCCCGCTCGTCGACGTGCTCCGTGCCGCGGCGTCCGAGGTGGAGCAGTACGAGCGCATCGAACTCGCGTCGGTGCCCGGCACCGACGTCGCCGGCCGCGTCGTCAACGACCTCGTGCACCTGCTCGCCGAGCTGCTGGAGAACGCCACGTCGTTCTCCTCCCCGCAGACCAAGGTCAAGGTCACCGGTCACGCGCTTCCCGACGGCCGCGTGCTCGTCGAGATCCACGACACCGGTATCGGCCTCTCCCCCGAGGACCTCGCCGCGATCAACGAGCGGCTCGCGTCGCCCCCGACCGTGGACGTCTCCGTCTCCCGCCGCATGGGCCTGTTCGTGGTCGGCCGCCTGTCCCTGCGACACGGCATCCGCATCCAGCTGCGCCCCTCCGACTCGGGCGGTACCACCGCCCTCGTCATGCTCCCGGTGGACGTCGCCCAGGGCGGCAAGAAGCAGGCGCCGATGCCGGGCCAGAACGGCCCCGGCGGTCCGGGCCAGGGCGGTCCGGGCGCACAGGCGCAGGGCTCCCTCCCCGGTCCCGGCGTACGGGCCCCCGTGGGCGCCGGCGCGCAGCGCGGCCAGGTCGCCGGCGGAGCCCAGCGCGCGGCCCTGCCCGGCCAGAGCGGAGCCCCCGGCGGGCAGCGTCCCCAGGGTCCCGGCCAGCAGGGCGGTCCCCAGGGGCCGCAGGCGGGCCGTCCCCAGCAGGGTGCTCCCGGCGGGCAGACGCAGAGCGCCTTCGGCTCGGGTGCCCCGCAGCCGGGCCGCGGTCCGGCCCAGGGCTCCGGCGCCCCTTCCGGCCCCGGCGCTCCCGGCGGCTTCGGCAATCCCCAGGGCCGCCCCGGCGGCGCTCCCGCGGCGTCGGGCCCCGGCGCCTTCCCGCAGGGCAACGGCTTCGAGCGTCCGCAGCAGCCCCAGCCGCAGATGCAGCAGCCCCCGCAGGCGCAGCAGCAGACCGGCGCCCCCGCGGCTGCGGCTCCCGCCGGTCCGGCCGCTCGCGGCCCCCGGCCGCAGCTGCCCCCGCGCGGTGGCGGTCCCCGTCCGGAGCTCCCGGGTGCGGGCACCTCCCCCACCTCGGTGCCGCAGACGACCAGCTGGGGTTCCGCCCAGCGCGGGCACGACGTCCCGCGCGGCCACGACGAGCTGTCGGGTCCGGGCTCGACCTCCGAGTTCCCCCGTCCCGACTTCAACGCACCGGCCCCCCAGGCCGGAGGCCACCACCTCGGCGGCGGCGCCCGGGCCGACTACACCGACAACAGCGGTACGGGCCAGTTCCCCCGCCCCGACTTCGCGGACCCGGCCTCCACCGGCCAGTTCCCGCGTCCGGACCTCCAGGGCCAGCGGCCCGGCGGTCCCGGAGTCGGCGGCTACGGCCAGCAGGGCCAGTTCCCGCAGCCCCAGGCCGGCTACGCCCCCGTACCGCCCGCGCGAGCGGACGCGCCTCGGCTGCCGCAGGCTTCCCGTCCGGAGGCACTGCCCCCGGCGGGTCCGGGCGCCGGCGAGGGCCGCAGCCCGATCTTCGACACGCTGGAGTCGAACTGGTTCCGCCAGGAGGGTGCTCAGCCCCCCGCGCAGGGACCGGCCACGGCGGCGCCCGACCAGGGCCGGCCGTCTCAGCAGCCCGTCCCGGCGGCTCCCGCTCCGGCCTCCCCCCAGCGCCCGCAGCAGCCTTCGCTGCCGCAGCGCGGCCAGGAGCAGGCGCCGGCCGAGACGGCCGAGTCGGCACAGACGACGACCGGCGCGATGCCGACCGTCAGCTGGCGCTCCTCGCCGAACGACGAGCTGATGCGGCAGGCGGAGCGCGTGCGCCAGCCCGCCGCCGGCGGCATCACCACTTCGGGGCTGCCCCGCCGGGTACCGCGGGCGAACCTCGTGGCCGGCACCGCGCAGCAGCAGGCCGAGGCACAGGCCGGTCCGCAGGTCTCGCGTGCGCCGGACGACGTCCGTGGCCGTCTGACCAACCTCCGACGCGGTATCCAGCAGGGACGTCAGGCCGGCAACAGCGGCCCGGCTACCGGCAGTTACCACATCGACCCCACATACCAGCAGGAGCGATAGTTGAGTTCGATGAGCCAGGCGGCACAGAACCTGAACTGGTTGATCACCAACTTCGTGGACAACACCCCCGGGGTGTCCCACACGGTGGTGGTCTCCGCCGACGGCCTCCTGCTGGCGATGTCCGAGGGTTTCCCCCGTGACCGCGCCGACCAGCTGGCGGCCGTCGCCTCCGGTCTGACCTCGCTGACCGCGGGAGCCTCCCGCATCTTCGAGGGCGGCGCCGTGAACCAGACCGTGGTCGAGATGGACCGGGGATTCCTCTTCCTCATGTCCGTCTCCGACGGGTCCTCGCTGGCCGTACTCGCCCACCCCGAGTGCGACATCGGCCTCGTGGGCTACGAGATGGCCCTCCTGGTGGACCGCGCGGGCAGTGTCCTCACCCCGGACCTGCGCGCGGAACTGCAGGGAAGCCTGCTCATCTGACTGCCGCTCTCCCGTCCGGACGGTACTTCCGGCCGGGAGACCGGGGTACCCGCCCCGGAACCCCAGTACCGCCGCCAGGCCGTCATACCGTCCCCCCACCGGCCGCCCCGTCAGACGGCACGCTGACCACTGCTGTCCAGCCCGGAGGATCAATGACCCCGCCCCCCGCCTATTCCGATCAGTACGGAGACTCGTACTCGGATGGCGACCAGCCGCTGGTTCGTCCCTACGCGATGACCGGCGGCCGGACCCGACCGCGCTACCAGCTCGCCATCGAGGCACTGGTCAGCACCACGGCCGATCCGATGCACCTGTCAGGGCTGCTTCCGGAGCACCAGCGCATCTGCACGCTCTGCCGTGAGGTGAAGTCGGTCGCGGAGGTCTCCGCGCTGCTGTCGATGCCGCTCGGTGTGGCCCGGATCCTCGTCGCCGACCTGGCGGAGGCCGGCATGGTGGCCATCCACCAGCCGGGCAATGGAGAGGCCGGCGGAACTCCGGACGTAACGCTGCTCGAGAGGGTTCTCAGTGGACTTCGCAAGCTCTAACGGTGGAGCGGCTCCTCGCTCCACCACCTCCGCGAAGATCGTGGTGGCGGGCGGCTTCGGCGTGGGCAAGACCACGTTCGTCGGCGCCGTCTCCGAGATCAACCCGCTGCGCACCGAGGCCGTGATGACGTCCGCGAGCGCGGGCATCGACGACCTGACCCACACCGGGGACAAGACGACCACCACGGTCGCCATGGACTTCGGCCGCATCACCCTGGACCAGGACCTGATCCTGTACCTCTTCGGTACCCCCGGTCAGGACCGCTTCTGGTTCATGTGGGACGACCTGGTGCGCGGCGCGATCGGGGCGATCGTCCTGGTCGACACGCGGCGCCTGGCCGACTGCTTCCCGGCGGTCGACTACTTCGAGAACAGCGGCCTGCCGTTCGTCGTGGCGCTCAACGGCTTCGAGGGGCACCAGCCGTACACCCCGGAGGAAGTCCGCGAGGCCCTGCAGATCGGCTCGGACGCACCCATCATCACCACCGACGCCCGCCACCGCGGTGACGCCAAGAGCGCGCTCATCACGCTCGTCGAGCACGCCCTCATGGCGCGGCTCAAGTAGATCTCCGTGTAACAAGATCTCCACCGGCTGGTTTTGGGGGGCGGGTTGTGTCATAGGACACGGCCCGCCCCCTTAGTTCATAACGTTTCGACAGAGAATTGCCGGGCGTTGGCGACACGGTGCGTTCGTCCGGTGTCACTGCGCTCACATCGGGCCCCATATTTGCCGCAGGAAGCTCTTTATGTCCGGTTTATGTGGGGCATAAGGTTCTGGGAATGGCTGATTTCAACTGTTTGGAACACGGCCGTTAACCGTGCTGGAATTCATCGAACTAGCTAGTAGCACCGCCGAGAGGTTGTTGGTCGAGTGAGGCGAAGCAACTCGAGCCCCGCGGATGAACCCGCGCGCGGCAACTTCACCCCGCCGCCGCGCGCGGCCGCGTCACCCATCGACGTACCCGTGGACCCACCCGCGAGCGGCGGCAGCACCAGCAGGTTCTCGCCGCGCAACTGGCGCGTGCCGACCCGTCTGAACGCCATCCTGCTCGTGCCGGTCCTCGTCGGACTGGTCATGGGCGGCTTCCAGGTGAAGGGCTCCATCGACACCTGGGACGAGGCCAAGGACGCCGAGAAGACGGCCCGCATCGTCCAGGCGGCCGCGGAGTACGGCCAGGCCCTCCTCAACGAGCGCGACCTGACGGCCGACCCGCTGCTCAAGGGCCAGCGCGAGTCCGACCCCGTCATGAAGGCGTACGCCGCCACCGACGCGGCCAAGGCGAAGTTCGCCCAGGCCGCGAAGGACATTCCCGACGGCCAGGGCATGGAGCGCCGCCTGGAGCTCTTCCGCCAGGAGGAGCCCAAGCTGGAGCAGGTCCGCAAGACGGCCTACCTCCCGCAGCTGGAGACGGCGAAGAAGGCCCTGCCCAAGGCGGCCGGCCCGATTCCGACCGAAGAGGGCTATGTGCTGGTCCAGCACTACCTCATGCAGTTCTCCAACGAGCTGGGCCTCGGCACCGGCAACGTGACCTCGTACGGCCGCATGGTCTACGCGATCGAGCTCGCCAAGGCCGCCAATTCGCTGCAGCGCTCCGTCGGCACGCACCTCCTGGTCCGGCCGAACCCGGTCGAGGAGATCCGCAAGGCACAGCTGGTCGCCTTCTCCTCGTACGCGTACCTCGAAGAGATAGCCATCGGCGAGTACGTCGCCGCCGGCACCGAAGAGGACGTCACGCGTCTCAAAGACGTCATGGGCAAGCAGTCCCAGCTGGGCGCCGCCAAGCTCGCGGCCGCCAAGCAGCAGGCCGAGCAGGCCGGCACCCCCTTCAAGGCCCCGCCCGTGGTCAACGACTCGGCGCTCACCGGCATGACCGAGGCGATAGCCAGCGGCGAGCGCAAGGAAGTCCTCGCCGCCAACGGCACCAACGCCGTCTTCTGGCAGGCTGCCGCGACCGCCAAGTTCGACGGCTACGCCGAGATCGAGCGGGAACTCCTCGACAAGGCCGTCAAGGACGCCGTCGCGGTCTCCGACGAGGCCCGCAACGACGCCATCATCACCGGCGCCATCGTCGTCGTGGCTCTGCTCGCCGCCTTCATCCTGGCCGGCATGATGGCCCGCCAGATGGGCCGTGCCATGCGCCACCTGCGCAACGCGGCCTTCGACGTCGCCGAGCAGCGGCTGCCGATGCTCGTCGACCAGCTCTCGCGCACCGACCCCGGCAAGGTCGACACCCGGGTGGTGCCGATCCCGATCGACTCCCAGGACGAGATCGGCGAGGTCGCCCGCGCCTTCGACCAGGTGCACCGCGAGGCCGTCCGGCTCGCCGCCGAGCAGGCGCTCCTGCGGGGCAACGTCAACGCGATCTTCACGAACCTCTCCATGCGCAACCAGTCGCTGATCGAGGGCCAGCTGACCCTCATCACCGACCTGGAGAACAACGAGGCCGACCCGGACCAGCTGGAGAACCTCTTCCGCCTGGACCACCTGGCCACCCGCATGCGCCGCAACGGCGAGAACCTCCTCATCCTCGCGGGTGAGGAACCGGGCCGCCGCTGGGACCAGCCGGTCCCCCTCGTCGACGTCCTGCGCGCCGCCTCCTCCGAGGTGGAGCAGTACGAGCGCATCGAGCTGTCGGGCGTCTCCGAGGCCGAAATCCACGGCCAGGCCGTGACCGACCTCGTGCACCTGCTCGCCGAGCTGCTGGAGAACGCCACCACCTTCTCCTCCCCGCAGACGAAGGTCCGGGTCAACGCGACGCGTCTGCCGGACGGCCGCGTGATGGTCGAGATCCACGACAAGGGCATCGGCCTCACCGCCGAGGACTTCGCGGACATCAACCACAAGCTGGCCAACCCGCCGACCGTGGACGCCGCGATCTCGCAGCGCATGGGCCTGTTCGTGGTCGGCCGCCTGGCCGACCGGCACGGCATCCGCGTCCAGCTGCGCCCCTCCGGCGAGGCCGCCGGCACCACTTCGCTGGTCATGCTCCCCGACGCCATCACCCACGGTGGCGGTGGCGAGGGCATTCCGGACGACGACTTCACCGTCTCCTCGATGATCCCGCGGCAGCAGGTCCAGCAGGCCGCGCCGCTGCGCACGGCCGCCGAGCTCGGTTTCGACGACTCCCGCTACGAGGTCCACCGGGCCGACCAGCCGGGCGCCGACGTACCCGGGGCCGACCCCGTCGTCCGCTCCCTGGGGCGCGACGAGCGCCGGGCCGCGCTGGAGGCCCAGGTGGGCTATCCCCAGGCGCAGCCGGAGTACGGCGAGCCCGGGGGCGAGTATCCGGAACCCCAGCCGGAGCACGCGTACCAGCCGTACCAGGGCTACGAGCAGCAGCCCGCGCAGGGATACGACCCCGGTTACGAAGCCGCTCAGGGCGGGCAGGGATACGAGGCGTACCCCCAACAGGATTACGCCTATCCGGAAGCCGACTACTCGGATCAGCGACAGGACCTCCCGGCGTACGACGGTGGGTACGATTCCCGTCCCCCGCAGGCCGAGTGGCCCGGGCAGAACACGTATTCGGGCTCCTACCAGCAGGATTACGGGACCGAATCGGAATCACCCGCCGCTCCCGAAGCGGCCCTGGACCGCGTAGGCTTCGACCGTCCGGGTGCCACTGCCGACACCGGCCACCAAGTGACCGGAGCGGGTCTGCCGCGACGCGGCAGCCAGCAGCAGCAGCGGCCGGGACAGCAGGAAGCGGAGTCCACCGGATCCCTCTTCGAGCAGCGACCGCAGCGTCAGCAGCGGCCCGCTGAACCGGAGCGGGCACCGGAGGCGACGGAAGGCCCCGCCGACTGGCGCTCGAACAACGACGAGCGCTGGCAGCAGGCCGCCAAACTCCGTGAGCCGAAGGCGGGCGGGATCACCCCGTCCGGTCTCCCTCGGCGGGTGCCCAAGGCCAACCTGGTCGAGGGCGCTGCGGAGACGACGCCGCAGGGAGGCCCCGAGGTCTCCCGGTCCCCGGAGGACATCCGTGGCAGGTTGAGCAACCTGCGACGCGGTGTCCAGCAGGGCCGCAACGCGGGATCCGAGCAGTCAAGTAACAGCTATGACCAGGAGCGTTAGTGTGAGCGCGATGAGCCAGGCGGCGCAAAACCTGAACTGGTTGATCACCAACTTCGTGGACAACACCCCTGGGGTGTCCCACACGGTGGTGGTATCCGCCGACGGCCTCCTTCTGGCCATGTCCGACGGATTCCCGCGCGACCGCGCCGATCAGCTGGCGGCCGTGGCCTCCGGTCTGACGTCGCTGACCGCCGGGGCCTCCCGCATCTTCGAGGGTGGCGCCGTCAACCAGACCGTGGTCGAGATGGACCGGGGATTCCTCTTCCTCATGTCCGTCTCCGACGGATCCTCCCTCGCGGTGCTCGCGCACCCCGAGTGCGACATCGGCCTCGTGGGTTACGAGATGGCCCTTCTGGTGGATCGTGCGGGCACCGTACTGACCCCGGACCTGCGCGCGGAGCTGCAGGGAAGTCTTCTCAACTAGCAGACAGGCAGTGCGTTTCGCGCCATCGCACCATAGGGTGCGGTGGCGCGGTTACACAGGGAGTACTGCGTACTTGGAGTCGGAGGAGGAAACGTGACAACACCCGGAGGACATCCTTATGGCGGCGCGCAGCAGCCGCAGGGTGGGCACGACCAGAACCGCTTCAACTTCCCCTCCGCTCCCAGCAACCGGCCCTCGCCGGATCACGACCCGGCCGGGCAGCCCTACCAGGGGCAGCATTACCAGCAGCAGCCCTACCAGCAGCAGCCGTACGGCCAGCCCCAGCAGCCCCAGCAGCCTTACCGGCTCTCGCAGCAGCCTCCGCGCTCCTCGCGTCCGCAGGCTCCGCAGGCGCACAACCCGCTGGTGCGTCCGTACGCGATGACGGGCGGCCGTACGCGGCCGCGCTACCAGCTCGCCATCGAGGCGCTGGTCAGCACCACGGCCGATCCCGCGCGTCTGCAAGGGCAGTTGCCCGAGCACCAGCGCATCTGCCGTCTGTGCCAGGAGATCAAATCCGTCGCGGAGATCTCGGCACTTCTCACCATTCCTCTTGGCGTCGCCCGGATCCTCGTGGCCGACCTGGCGGAGGCGGGCCTTGTCGCCATCCACCAGCCCGGCGGCGACGAGTCCGCCGGCGGCCAGCCCGATGTGACACTGCTCGAAAGGGTGCTCAGTGGACTTCGCAAGCTCTAACGGCGGAGCGGCTCCTCGCTCCACCACCTCCGCGAAGATCGTGGTGGCGGGCGGCTTCGGCGTGGGCAAGACCACGTTCGTCGGCGCCGTCTCCGAGATCAACCCGCTGCGCACCGAAGCCGTGATGACGAGCGCCTCCGCCGGCATCGACGACCTCACCCACACCGGTGACAAGACGACCACCACGGTCGCCATGGACTTCGGCCGCATCACCCTGGACCAGGACCTGATCCTGTACCTCTTCGGTACCCCCGGTCAGGACCGCTTCTGGTTCATGTGGGACGACCTGGTGCGCGGCGCGATCGGGGCCGTCGTCCTCGTCGACACGCGGCGCCTGGCCGACTGCTTCCCCGCCGTCGACTACTTCGAGAACAGCGGCCTGCCGTTCGTCATCGCCCTCAACGGCTTCGACGGCCACCAGCCGTACACCCCCGAGGAAGTCCGCGAGGCCCTGCAGATCGGCCCGGACGCACCCATCATCACCACCGACGCCCGCCACCGCGCGGACGCCAAGAGCGCGCTCATCACGCTCGTCGAGCACGCCCTCATGGCACGCCTGCGGTAGCCGCTCGCGGCTCCACGCGAAAGCCCCCCGCACTCGAAGGAGTGCGGGGGGCTTTCTCGCTCGGTGGCCAGGGGCCGTGCGAGCTTCGGCTACTAGCCCTGCCAGCTGTGCGGCGCGCGGAAGCCGGGGGTGCGCTCCAGGCGGCGCCAGCCGGCCTGGGAGCGGACGGCTGCCGTGGTGTCCTCGGGGGCGGAGGCGGCGCGGGCGAGCAGGATCGCGGTGATCGCGGCCAGCTCCTCCGGCTCGGCGTTGCCCTTTTCGACACGCAGCAGGGTGTTGGTGTGACTCATCGGTGGCAGGTCTCCTTCGCGATTACTGCGGCGGGTTGCCGTGCTTGCGGGACGGCAGATCGGCGTGCTTGTTGCGGAGCATCGAGAGGGCGCTGACCAGCACCTCGCGGGTCTCGGCGGGGTCGATGACGTCGTCGACGAGGCCGCGCTCGGCCGCGTAGTACGGGTGCATCAGCTCGGCCTTGTACTCCTTGACCATGCGCGTGCGCATGGCCTCGGGGTCCTCGGCGTCCGCGATCTGCTTGCGGAAGATGACGTTGGCGGCGCCCTCGGCGCCCATCACGGCGATCTCGTTGGTCGGCCAGGCGTAGGTGAGGTCGGCGCCGATGGACTGGGAGTCCATGACGATGTAGGCGCCGCCGTAGGCCTTGCGCAGGATCAGCGAGATCCGGGGCACCGTCGCGTTGCAGTACGCGTACAGCAGCTTGGCGCCGTGCCGGATGATGCCGCCGTGCTCCTGGTCCACGCCCGGCAGGAAGCCGGGGACGTCCAGGAGGGTGATGATCGGGATGTTGAAGGCGTCGCAGAGCTGGACGAAGCGCGCCGCCTTCTCGGAGGCGTGGATGTCCAGGACGCCGGCGAGGTGGCCGGGCTGGTTGGCGACGATGCCGACGACCTGGCCGTCCATCCGCGCGAGGGCGCAGATGATGTTGCGGGCCCAGCGCTCGTGGATCTCGAGGACGTCGCCTTCGTCGACGAGCTCCTCGATCACCTTGAGCATGTCGTACGGGCGGTTGCCGTCGGCGGGCACCAGGTCCAGCAGGACCTCCGAGCGCCGGTCGGCGGGGTCGTCGGTCTGGTGGACCGGGGGGTTCTCGCGGTTGTTGGAGGGGAGCATCGTGATGAGGTAGCGGACCTCCGCGATGCAGGTCTCCTCGTCGTCGTACGCGAAGTGCGCGACACCGGAGGTCTCGGCGTGCACGTCCGCGCCGCCGAGGCCGTTCTGGGTGATCTCCTCGCCGGTCACCGCGCGGACCACGTCCGGGCCGGTGATGAACATCTGCGAGGTCTCGCGGACCATGAAGACGAAGTCCGTGAGGGCCGGGGAGTACGCGGCGCCGCCGGCGCAGGGGCCCAGCATGACCGAGATCTGCGGGATGACGCCCGAGGCCTTGGTGTTGCGCTGGAAGATGCCGCCGTAGCCGGCGAGGGCGGAGACGCCCTCCTGGATACGGGCACCGGCGCCGTCGTTGAGCGAGACCAGCGGGGCACCGGCCGCGATGGCCATGTCCATGATCTTGTGGATCTTCGTGGCGTGGGCCTCGCCCAGGGCGCCGCCGAAGATCCGGAAGTCGTGTGCGTAGACGAAGACCGTGCGGCCCTCGACCGTGCCCCAGCCGGTGATGACACCGTCTGTGTAGGGCTTCTTGGCCTCCAGGCCGAACCCGGTGGCGCGGTGGCGGCGGAGCTGCTCGACCTCCTTGAAGGAACCCTCGTCGAGCAGCAGCGCGATGCGCTCGCGCGCGGTGAGCTTGCCCTTGGCGTGCTGGGCTTCGGTCGCCCGCTCGCTCGGTCCGCGCCGCGCCTGCTCGCGCAGGTCGTGCAGCTCGGCCACGCGCCCGCGGGCGTCCGTCGGCTCGCTCGGAATCTGGTCCACAACGGTCATGTACCGACCTTACGAAGTGGGACCGGCAAAACCCTCCGTCGAATCCACACAGTGTCGGGTGTGTTCCGCTGTCCGGCCCGGACAGAACCACGAGGGGCTGAGTGGACACCGCCAGAGGGGACCCTCATCCTTTGTCGGCATCCTACAAAGAGCGCGGGGAAGCACCGCTTCGCGACCCAGGAAGTTGAAATTTGAACGGAATGGGTCTAGCGTCATTCTTGTTGAAAGTTCAACGAGTGCCGGACCGGAGCACCCACCCGGGTACCCACACCGAACGGCACGCGACAGAGGAGCAAACCATGGGTCTCTTCACCCGCCGCAACCAGACCGCTCAGGCCCAGGAAGGCGGCGCCGGCGCCGTCGCCACGCTCGACGTGGACCCGGCCCTCGCCGCCCTCACCGGCGACTACGCCATCGACGCCGCCCACAGCAGCATCGGCTTCACCGTCCGCCACGCGATGGTCACCAACGTCCGCGGCACCTTCGCCGACCACGAGGGCAGCCTCCGCCTCGACGGCGCCGACCCGTCCCGCTCCTCCGCCTCCATCGACGTGAAGATCGCTTCTGTCGACACCGGCATCGGCGACCGCGACGGCCACCTGCGCTCCGGCGACTTCTTCGACGCCGAGACGTTCCCGCTGATGACCTTCCGCTCCACGCGGGCGGCCCAGCTCGGCGGCGACACGTACCGCGTCACCGGCGAGCTGACCATCAAGGACGTCACGCGCCCGCTCTCCATCGACCTGGAGTTCAACGGCTCGGCCACCGACGTCTACGGCAACGAGCGCGTCGGCTTCGAGGGCTCCGCCGAGATCCTGCGCTCCGACTGGGGCCTGACCTGGAACGCGGCCCTGGAGACCGGCGGCGTGATGGTCAGCGACAAGGTGAAGCTGACCTTCGACATCTCGGCGATCAAGCAGGCCTGACCCCGGCGCGGCGAGGGGGGCGGCTCAGAAGTCGCCCCCGCCGAAGCCGCCACCGCCGTCGAATCCCCCACCGCCGCCGAAGTCCCCGCCGCCGAAGTCGGACGGGTTGAAGTCGGCGCCGGAGACGTCACCGCCGTCGAACCCGTTGCCGTCGAAGCCGTTGCCGCCGCCGAAGTCGGAGGCGTAGGCCGGGCTGGACATCATCGAACCGAGCATCGTGCCCATGAGCAGGCCGGGCAGCATGCCGCCGCCGAAGTAGCCTCCGGCCCAGGGACCGTACGCCGGGCCGGCGTCGTAGTAGGGGCGCGGTCCGTGCTCGGTGTCCACCGTGCGGACCGCCGGGTCATGGCCGTCGCGCAGCCGCACGGCGTCGGCCGCGCAGACCGGCACGGTACGGGCGGCCCCGCCCGCCGGGGCCCAGGCCGCGTCCTCGGTGCTCGGCCCGTGGCGCGGGTCGAAGAAGCAGGGCGCACGGCGCTCGGGCAGCGGCCGGCCCTGTCGGCGCGCGTCGAGCCGGGCCAGGGCGTACCGGCCGTCCTCCAGCGCCTGGGTGACTCCCTTGACCTCCTCGGGGTGCTGTACCGAGGCCATGATCCGCTTGGCGTTCTCGTACGAGTCGAGGCCCTGCTCGTAGTCCGCCCGCATGGCGTCGTCCGCGCCGGGTTCGCCGGGGTGGAAGTCGAGGCGGTCGAGCTCCTCGCCGAAGGCCGTGATGTCCTCGTCGACGACCACGCCCAGTCGTGCGATGGCCTCGCGACGGGTCTCTTCCTTCTTCTTGCGGTTGCGCTTGACCAGCAGGTACGCACCGCCACCGCCGACCGCGGCCACGGCCCCGAGGCCGATCAGGGCGCCGGCCGGGGAGCCGCCGCCGTCCGCGCTCGTACCGCCCCACGATGCCGGGGCCTTGCCCTTGGCCTGGGCGAGGGCCTGGTCCACGAAGGCGTTGAGCTCGGTGGTCGCGTCGGCCGAGGCGCCCGCCTTGACGGCGTCGACCAGGTTGCGGACCGCGTTGTTCGGCATGACCGCCCTGTCGGCGCCGGCGTTGAAGCCGTCCCCGAGCCGGATCGCGTAGAGCCCGGTGATGCCGGTCTCGGTACGGACCGTCTTGAGCACGGTGGCGGCGGGGAACTCGGCGGTGGCCGGCAGCACGGCCACGAACACCGGCTTCCCGGCATCCTTGATCTTCTTCGCGAGCGCCTCCGCCTGCGCCGGCGGCAGCTGCGCCTCCGCGCGTGGGTCGACGTAGACAGGGCCCTTCTTGAGGGCCTCCGCCACGGTGCCGGTTCCGGTGGCCGCCGAAGCCTGCGGGGCGACCGCCAGGGCGGTCGCGGACAGGGCCAGCAGCAGACCGGCCAGCAGTCGACCGGAGCGTATGGATATGTGCCTGGTCCTCATGATGAAGACGCTACCCGAACGGGTCCAATTCTGTGTGAGGCGGACATAAGGAGCATCTGGCGGCGCGGGGAACCACGGCGTACTCCCGGAAGCCGTTCCGGGAGTACGCCGGCAGGCCGGGGACGCCTACTCCGCGGGCTCCACGCCCGCGTGCAGGAGGCCGAAGGTGAAGGCGTCCTCCAGGGCCTGCCACGACGCCGCGATCACGTTCTCGGCGACGCCGACCGTGTTCCACTCGCGGGCGCCGTCCGTCGTGGTGACGAGCACGCGGGTCGTGGACTCGGTGCCGTGCTTGCCCTCCAGGATGCGGACCTTGTAGTCGATCAGCTCGAACTTCGCCAGCTGGGGGTAGAAGCGCTCCAGTGCCACCCGCAGCGCCCGGTCCAGCGCGTTGACGGGGCCGTTGCCCTCCGCCGTCGCGACGATCCGCTCGCCCTTGGCCCACAGCTTCACCGTGGCCTCGTTGGCGTGCGTGCCGTCGGGGCGGTCCTCGACGATCGCCCGCCAGGACTCGATGCGGAAGTACTTGCGGGCCCGGCCCTCGGCCTCGGCACGCAGCAGCAGCTCAAAGGAGGCGTCGGCGGCCTCGTACGTGTAGCCCTGGAGCTCGCGCTCCTTGACCCGCTCCACGACCCGGGAGATCAGCGCGCGGTCCCCGTTCAGTTCGACGCCGAGCTCCTTGCCCTTGAGCTCGATGGAGGCACGGCCGGCCATGTCGGAGACCAGCATCCGCATCGTGTTGCCGACCCGCTCGGGGTCGATGTGCTGGTAGAGGTCCGGGTCGACCTTGATGGCCGAGGCGTGCAGGCCCGCCTTGTGCGCGAAGGCGGAGACGCCGACGTAGGGCTGGTGAGTGGAGGGGGTGAGGTTGACGACCTCGGCGATGGCGTGCGAGATCCGCGTCATTTCAGCGAGCGCGCCCTCGGGAAGGACCGTGCGGCCGTACTTGATCTCCAGCGCGGCGACGACGGGGAAGAGGTTGGCGTTGCCGACCCGCTCGCCGTAGCCGTTCGCGGTGCACTGGACGTGGGTGGCGCCCGCGTCGACGGCGGCCAGCGTGTTGGCCACGGCGCAGCCGGTGTCGTCCTGGGCGTGGATGCCCAGGCGCGCACCGGTGTCGGCGAGCACGGTCGCGACGGTCGCGGTCACCTGCGCGGGCAGCATGCCGCCGTTGGTGTCGCACAGGATGACGACGTCGGCCCCGGCCTCGTGGGCGACGCGGACGACGGACTTGGCGTACTCGGCGTTGGCGCGGTAGCCGTCGAAGAAGTGCTCGCAGTCGACGAAGACCCGGCGGCCCTGGGCGACCAGGTGCGAGACGGTGTCGCGGACCATCTCCAAGTTCTCGTCGAGGGTGGTGCGCAGGGCGAGCTCGACGTGCCGGTCGTGGGACTTGGCGACCAGTGTGATCACCGGGGCGCCGGATTCCAGCAGGGCGCGCACCTGCGGGTCGGTGGCGGCGGTGCCGCCCGCCCGGCGGGTCGCGCCGAAGGCGACGAGCTGGGCGTGCTTGAAGTCGATCTCCGCGCGGGCGCGGGAGAAGAACTCCGTGTCACGGGGGTTGGCGCCGGGCCACCCGCCCTCGATGAACCCCACCCCGAAGTCGTCCAGGTGCCGGGCGATCGTCAGCTTGTCAGCGACCGTGAGGTTGATGCCCTCACGCTGGGCGCCGTCGCGCAGGGTCGTGTCGAAGACGTGGAAGCCGTCGTCGGGACCCGTAGCCGGCGCAGTCGGCTCAGTCGCCTCTGTCGTCGTCATGCTGATCTGACTCCTGTCGGATGAGTGGTTTCCGGATGCCCCAGGGCAGGCCGCCGCCACTGCCCCCATCATCGCGCGCCGCCCGCCGCCGGCCCGTTCGGAGCCGGAAAACGAAAAAACCTCTCGCGGATGCGAGAGGTCTGCGCGCGGGTCTGGGGCACGATGGCCGCCGCCGCGAAGTTCTTCCACGGTTCAGCGGTCACTGCGGACCGGCGCGCTGCTGTCCATAATCATGAGCTGAGCAGGCACGTCGGCAGTCTGCCACAGGCGTCCACACCCGTGGACGCACGTCTCACGATACGAGCGCCTCGTCGAGGAATTCCGAGACGTGGGCCAGGATGTCGCCCCGCCCCATCCCGGGCAGCCCGACGGCGACCTGGATGCTGAACCCGTCGAGCAGGGCCCGCAGCCGGGCGGCGAAGCGGTCCGGGTCGACCGCGCGGAACTCCCCCCGCGAGATGCCCTCGGCGAGGAGTGCCACCAGGTCGCGGTGCCAGGCGCCCTCGATGGCCGCCTGCCGCTCCCGCTCCGCCGGCCCCGCGTTCTGCGAGCGGTTCCAGACCTCCAGCCACAGGGTCCAGTGCGGGTCCCGGGCGGCCCCGGGCACGTACAGGTCGACGTAGGCCTGCAGCCGCTCGCGCGCCGGGCCGCGGCGGGACAGCAGGGACCGCCGCTCGGTGCCCAGCGCCGCCTCGCTCCACTCCAGGGTCCGCAGCAGGAGCTCGTCCTTGGTGCGGAAGTAGTAGAGGAGGTGGCCGCTGCTCATGCCGACCTGGCGGCCCAGACCGGCCATGGTCAGGCCGTCGAGGCCGCGTTCGGCGATGGTGGCCATGGCGGCGGCCAGTACGTCCTCGCGCGGCGGCGCGTTCTTGCGCGCGGCCCGTACCTCACCCGCCACCATGGCCCACTCCTCGTTCTGGTCGGCCCGTCCCGTCCGGCGGACGGCTCAGACCTTCGGCTGCTGCTGGGTGATGCAGTGGATGCCGCCACCCCCGGCGAAAATCGTACGTGCGTCGACGAGCGTCACGGTCCGCTCGGGGAACAGCGAGCGGAAGATCTCCGCCGCCTCCTCGTCCCGGGGGTCGTCGAAGGCGCACAGGACCACGCCGCCGTTGCACAGGTAGTGGTTGATGTAGGAGTAGTCGACCCACTCGCCGTCCTCTTCCAGCACGGTCGGCGCCGGGATCTCCACGACCTCCAGGCGCCGGCCCCGCGCGTCGGTGGACGCCCGCAGGATGGCCGCGATGGTCTTGCCGCGCTCGTGGTCCGGGTGGGCCGGGTCCGGCTGGGTGTGGACCATGACCACGCCGGGGCGGGCGAACGCGGCGACGATGTCCACGTGGCCCTGGGTGCCGTAGGTGCCGTAGTCGCCTGCCAGGCCGTACGGGAGCCAGATCGCCTTGGTCGTGCCCAGGTGGGCGTGGATCTCGGCCTCGACCTCCTCGCGGCTCCAGTCGGGGTTGCGCCCCTTGCCCAGCTGCACGGTGTCGGTGAGGAGCACGGTGCCCTCGCCGTCGACGTGGACGGCGCCGCCCTCGTTGACCAGCGGGGTGCTGTACGTACGCGTCCCGACGAGCTCCGAGACGGACCGCGCGATCTTCGAGTCGTGGTCCCAGCGGGCCCACTCCTGGGCGCCCCAGCCGTTGAAGGTCCAGTCGACGGCGGCCAGCTCTCCGGCGCCGTTGGTGACGAAGGTCGGGCCGATGTCGCGCATCCAGGCGTCGTCGAGCTCCCGCACCACCAGCTCGACGTCCTCGCCCACGAGGGCGCGCGCGCCCTCGGCGTCGCCCGGGGACACCACGAGGGTCACGGGCTCGTAGGCGCGGACGGCGCGGGCGACGGCTCCCCAGGCCCGGCGGGCTTCGGCGAGCTCGTCCTCGTTCGTGAAGGTCGGGTTGGGGCTCGGCCACGCCATCCAGGTGCGCTCGTGGGGCATCCACTCGGCGGGCATCCGGAATCCGTTGTCTGCGGGCTTCGTCATGGCAGGTGTCGTCCTTAGTGAAACGGTGTCTCGAAGACGGTGCTGGCTTGCCGGCCGGCCGGCTCGCGGGCCGTGCTGCGGGCCGTGCTGCGGGCCGTGCGGGTCTACAGGAAGTACAGGCGGTTGAGGGAGACCGAATCGGCCGCCTCGGAGCGCAGCGGTTCCCCGTCCAGGGAGACGAGCCCGCTGCGCGCGTCCACATCGACCGCGCCCACCCGGGAGTTGAGGAGGAGGTCCCCCGGGCCGATGCCCCGGGTGCCCCGGACGGCGACCCGGCGCCTGCGGGTCGGCATCTCGTCGCTGCCCAGGGCCGCCGCGGCGGCCGAGACGAAGGCGACGGAGATGTCGGCGGGCGTGGCGCCGTACGAGCCGAACTGCGGCCCTAGGACCAGCGGTTCGCAGGTGTCGGTGGCGGCGTTGGGGTCGCCGGTGACCCCGTAGGCCGGGAAGCCCGACTTGAGGACCAGCTGCGGCTTGGCGCCGAAGAACTGCGGGCGCCACAGCACGATGTCGGCAAGTTTGCCGACCTCGATGGAGCCGATCTCGTGGGCGAGGCCGTGGGCGATGGCGGGGTTGATGGTCAGCTTGGCCATGTAGCGCAGGACGCGGGCGTTGTCGTCGCCCTCGCCGTCGCCGGCCAGCGGGCCCAGCTCGCCCTTCATCTTCGCGGCCATGGCGAAGGTGCGGCGGATGGTCTCGCCCGCGCGGCCCATGCCCTGGGCGTCCGAGGAGGTGATGCCGATCGCGCCCAGGTCGTGCAGGACGTCCTCGGCGCCCATGGTGCCGGCGCGGATCCGGTCACGGGCCATGGCGGCGTCGCCGGGCAGGTCCGGCTTGAGGTCGTGGACGGAGACGATCATGCCGTAGTGCTCGGCGACCGCGTCCCGGCCGAAGGGCAGGGTGGGGTTGGTGGAGGAGCCGATGACGTTCGGCACGCCCGCCATCTTGAGCACGTTGGGGACGTGTCCGCCGCCGCAGCCCTCGATGTGGAAGGCGTGGATGGTGCGGCCGTCCAGGACCCGCAGGGTGTCCTCGACGGACAGGCACTCGTTCAGGCCGTCGCTGTGCAGGGCGACTTGCACGTCGTGTTCCTCGGCGACGCGCAGGGCGGTGTCCAGGGCGCGGGTGTGGGCGCCCATGTCCTCGTGGACCTTGAAGCCGCAGGCACCGCCCTCGGCCAGGGCCTCGGTCAGCGGAGCCGGGTCGGAGGACGAACCGCGGGCGAGGAAGCCGATGTTGACGGGCCAGGCGTCGAAGGCGTTGAAGGCGTGCTTCAGGGCCCACGGGGAGTTGACGCCGACGCCCCAGACCGGGCCGAACTCCTGGCCGATGACCGTGGTGACGCCCGCGGCGAGCGAGGCCTCCATGATGCGGGGGGAGAGCAGGTGGACGTGGGTGTCCACGGCCCCCGCGGTGGCGATCAGGCCCTCGCCGGAGACGATGGTCGTGCCCGTGCCGACCACCACCTCCACCCCGTCGAGCGTGTCGGGGTTCCCCGCCCGGCCGATCGCGTGGATCCGGCCCTCGCGGATACCGACGCTGGTCTTGCGGATGCCGAGGACGGCGTCGATCACCAGCACGTTGCTGATCACGACGTCGCAGGTCGCGCGGACGGCGGCGGCCTTGAGGTGCAGCCCGTCGCGGGCGGTCTTGCCGAAGCCCGCCAGGAACTCGTCGCCGGGCTTCTGGGAGTCGGACTCGACGCGGACGGTCAGCCCGGAGTCCCCGAGTCGGACCCGGTCCCCGGCGCGGGGGCCGAAGACGGAGGCGTACTCGTGCGGGTCGATGTGCCGGCTGCCGGGGGCGCAGTGGTCACTGTGCCGGGTCTGCTTGCTCACGTCCGGTCTCCGTCCGCGGTGTCGGTTCCGAGGTAGCCGCAGGCGGCCGCGCGGCGCAGGGCCTCGGCCTTGGCGCCCGGGGCGTCGAGGGGGCCGTCGACCAGCCCGGCGAAGCCGATGGCGATGCGCTCGCCGCCGATCGGGACCAGCCCGACCTCGGCCTCGCCGCCGGGGTCGAAGCGCACCGAGGAGCCCGCGGGCACGCACAGGCGCATGCCGTAGGCGGCGGCCCGGTCGAAGTCCAGGCGCGGGTTCGCCTCGAAGAAGTGGAAGTGCGAGGTGACGCTGACCGGCACGGAGGCGGTGTTGCGCACGCGCAGGTGGAGGGCGGGTTCCGGCTGGGGGACGCCGGGACCGGGCACGACCGCGCCGGGGGCGTTCTCGTCGAGGCCGACGGCGTCCCGGATGGGGGACGAGACGACGGCGAGGCGGGATCCGTCGTCGAAGACGGCCTCGACGTGCACCTCGGTGACCACGTCGCTGACGCCGGGCAGGACGTCGTCCCGGCCCAGTACGGAGCGGGCCTCCTCGATGGCCTCGGCCAGCCGCTTGCCGTCGCGCGCGGCCTCGCAGACCGTGTCCGCGATGAGCGCGGTGGCCTCCGGGACGTTGAGCTTGAGCCCTCGGGCCCGCCGGGCCCTGGCCAGTTCCGCGGCGCTGCGCAGCAGCAGCCGGTCGCGCTCCGTTGGGGTCAGCCGCACGCCGATCCACCACCTTTTGAGTCGATGGGTTAGAGCATCACTCTAACTCTTCATCTCGCCGCACTGAAGCATTGACCTGGGAACAGGGCTTAGGTCACATTGAGTGTCGCTCAAACCAATGCCGCCACCCCCCGCCCTTCCAAGGGAGTCCCCCCATGCCCATCGAACAGCGCGGAGTCGACACCATCCCGGAAGAGGAGCGGACGAGCGGTCCCCGTGACCTGGTGTCGATCCTCCTCGGCTCCAATCTCTGCCTCGGTGTGATCGTCTTCGGCTGGCTGCCGCCGTCCTTCGGACTGGGTCTGTGGCCGTCGGTCACCGCCATCGTGACCGGCACCCTCGTCGGCATCGCCTTCACCGCGCCGCTGGCGCTCGTCTCCCTGCGCACGGCGACCAACCTCTCCACCTCCAGTGGCGCCCAGTTCGGCGTCCGCGGCCGGCTCGTCGGCTCGGTCGTCGGCCTGCTGCTCGCGCTCGGCTACACCGCGCTGACCCTGTGGATCGGCGGCGACGTGATGGTCGGCGCCCTGTCCCGGCTCACCGGACTGCCGGACACCGGCGTCTCCCGGGCCGTCATGTACGGCGTACTGGCCGCGTGCACGGTCGTGGCGGCCGTCTTCGGCTACCGGCTGCTGCTGCGCCTGAGCAAGGTCCTCTCCATCGGCATGATCGTCCTGCTGGCCGTCGGCGTCCTCGCCTACGCCCCGGACTTCACCACCGCCGCCCCGCCGGACACCCCGTACCTGCTCGGCTCCTTCTGGCCGACCTGGCTGCTCGCCGCGGTCGCCGCCGGGCTGAGCGGGCCCGTCGCCTTCATCACCCTGCTGGGCGACTACACCCGCTACATCTCCCCCCACCGGCACAGCTCCCGCAAGGTGCTCCGGTCCACCGGGCTCGGCCTGCTCATCGGTCTGCTGATCCCGCAGCTCTTCGGCACCTACACCGCGCTGGCCGCCGAGGCGGGCGCCGAGTACGCCGGGCCGCTGGTCGACGCCGCGCCGTTCTGGTACCTGGTCCCGCTGCTCGCCGCCGCGGCCGCCGGGTCGGTCGGCAACGCCGGGCTGATGCTCTACTCCATGGGCCTCGACCTCGACGCGATCGTCCCCCGGGCCACCCGCGCCACCGCCACCCTGGTCGCTGCCGCCGTGGCCACCGCCTTCGTGTTCGTCGGCTCCTTCTCGTGGGACGTGCAGTCCGCGATGACCTCGTTCGTGCTGCTGCTGACCGCGATCGGCACCCCGTGGGCCGTGATCACCCTGATCGGCTACGTCCGCTGCCGCGGCCGGTACGACGCCGACGCCCTCCAGGTCTTCAACCGCCGCGCGGTGGGCGGGATCTACTGGTTCCGCTCCGGCTGGAACGTGGCCGCCACCGCCTCCTGGGCGGTCGGCGCGGGGGTCGGGCTGCTCTCCGTGACCACCCCCTTCTACGAGGGCCCGCTCCTGGCCCTGACCGGCGGTGTGGACTGCTCCTTCGTCCTGTCCGGCCTGGCCGGCGGCCTGGTCTACACGGCCCTGACCGCCCGCTCCTCCCCCGCCGCCGCCCCGGAGGCCGCCGAGGAGCCGGCGGCCGCCTGAGCCGCCCCCTACGCACGAAGGCCCGCGCCCCGATGTGTCCGGGGGCGCGGGCCTTCGTACGTACGGGCGCGGGATGCCTAGCCGAGCGGGTGCATCCAGCCGTGGGTGTCGGCGGTGCGGCCGGTCTGGAGGTCCAGCAGCGCCTTGCGGAGCTTCATGGTGACCTCGCCGGGCTCGCCGTCGCCCTGCGTCCAGTTGGCGCGCTCGGACTTCACGGAGCCGACCGGGGTGATCACGGCGGCGGTGCCGCAGGCGAAGACCTCGGTCAGGGTGCCGTTCTCGTTGTCGCGCTTCCAGTCCTCGGTGGTGATCCGGCCCTCCTCGGCGGTGTAGCCGAGGTCGCGGGCGATGGTGAGGAGCGAGTCGCGGGTGATGCCGGGGAGGAGCGAGCCGGTGAGTTCGGGGGTGACGATGCGGTCCCCGTACACGAAGTACAGGTTCATCCCGCCCATCTCCTCGATCCAGCGGTGCTCGACGGCGTCGAGCCAGACCACCTGGTCGCAGCCGTGCTCGGCGGCCTGGGCCTGCGCGACGAGCGAGGCCGCGTAGTTGCCGCCGGTCTTGGCCGCGCCGGTGCCGCCCTTGACGGCGCGGACGTACTCCTCGGAGAGCCAGACGGAGACGGGCTTGACGCCGCCGGGGAAGTACGCGCCGGCGGGCGAGGCGATGACGATGAAGAGGAACTCGTTGGCCGGGCGGACGCCGAGACCGACCTCGGAGGCGAACATGAACGGCCGCAGGTACAGCGAGGCCTCGCCGGAGTCCGGCACCCAGGCGCGGTCCTGCTTGATCAGCGCGTCGCAGGCGGCGATGAACAGCTCGGCCGGGAGCTCCGGCATCGCCATCCGGCGGGCGGAGGCCTGGAAGCGCTCGGCGTTCGCCTGCGGACGGAAGGTGGCGACGGTGCCGTCGGGCTGCTTGTAGGCCTTGAGGCCCTCGAAGATGGTCTGCGCGTAGTGCAGCGTCATGTTCGCCGGGTCCATCGACAGCGGCGCGTACGGGACCAGCTCGGCGTCGTGCCAGCCGCGGCCCTCGGTCCACTTGACCGTCACCATGTGGTCGGTGAAGTGGCGGCCGAAACCGGGGCTCGCCAGGATCGCGTCGCGCTCCGCGGCGGACAGGGGGTTCGAGGAGGGCTTCAGCTCGATCGTGGGCGTC
Organism: Streptomyces sp. NPDC060049; assembly: GCF_042736715.1. NCBI lineage: Bacteria > Bacillati > Actinomycetota > Actinomycetes > Kitasatosporales > Streptomycetaceae > Streptomyces > Streptomyces sp. NPDC060049. The sequence continues at coordinate 261,947 of NZ_JBHWVV010000006.1, read as the reverse complement.
GTCGTCATGAGTGCATGTCCTTCACCGGTTGTGTATGGCGGACCGCGCTCACGGCGTACTAGGACGTCCGAGCTTCCCCGTATTCCGCGGCCTCGCGTTCGATTATCGCGCGGGAGCAGGCTTCGGTGAAACGGGGTGATTGCGGCCCAGGGGAGATGGTGGCACCCGGGGCCGCACAGGAAAAGCCGCCGGGTGCGGTGGTCGCGACCCGGCGGCTTCCTCGATGTGGGGCTGCCGGGTCAGCCGGCTACTCGGGCGGCGAGGGCGTCGCCGATCGCGTCGGTGGACCGGAAGGTGCCGTCGCGCTCGGCCAGGTCGGCGGAGACCGCGTCCTCGATGCGGACGGCCTGGGCCTCGTAGCCCAGGTGGCGCAGCAGGAGGGCGACCGAGAGGATCGTCGCCGTCGGGTCGGCCTTGCCGGTGCCGGCGATGTCCGGAGCCGAGCCGTGGACGGGTTCGAACATGGACGGGAAGGCGCCGGTCGGGTTGATGTTCCCGGAGGCGGCCAGGCCGATTCCGCCGGTCACGGCGGCGGCCAGGTCCGTGAGGATGTCACCGAAGAGGTTGTCGGTGACGATGACGTCGAAGCGCTCCGGCTGGGTGACGAAGAAGATCGTCGCGGCGTCGACGTGCAGGTAGTCGGTGGTGACCTCGGGGTACTCCTGGGCGACCTTGTCGAAGGTGTTCTTCCACAGGTGGCCGGCGTAGACGAGGACGTTGTTCTTGTGGACCAGCGTCAGCTTCTTGCGGGGACGGTCGTTCGCCCGCTCGAAGGCGTCGCGGACGACGCGTTCCACGCCGTACGCGGTGTTGACGCTGACCTCGGTGGCCACCTCGGCAGGCGTCCCGGTGCGCAGGCTGCCGCCGTTGCCGGTGTACGGGCCTTCGGTGCCCTCGCGGACCACGACGAAGTCGATCTCCGGGCGGCCCGCGAGCGGGGTGGCCGTGTTGGGGAACAGCTTCGACGGGCGCAGGTTGATGAAGTGGTCGAAGGCGAAGCGGAGCTTCAGCAGCAGACCGCGCTCCAGTACGCCCGACGGGACCGAGGGGTCGCCGATGGCACCCAGCAGGATCGCGTCGTGGTGCTTGAGGGCCTCGAGCTCCGCTTCCGGGAGGGTTTCACCGGTGCGGTGCCAGCGCTGGGCGCCGAGGTCGTACTGCTTGGTCTCCAGCTTTACATCTTGGGGCAGGACCGCGGTAAGGACCTTGAGGCCCTGAGCCACGACTTCCTGGCCGATGCCATCACCGGGGATCACTGCGAGATTGATGCTGGTCGACATGGTGGAACCGTACTCCTTGTCCCATTCCTCAGACATATTGCGTCCACCATGTGGACGCACTCTGCACGGGGCCGGGAGGTGGGCCGAGGGCGCGTCCAGGGTGGGGCAAGGACGCGCTCAGCGTGGGGCGCAAACGCGCTCAGTGGCCGGTCGAGCCGCCGTTGTCGCGGCGGTCCAGGGCGCGCTGGAGGGCGGCGGCGGCGTTCTTGCGGTCCGCTTCGGCGGCGGTGGAGCGCCGGGCACGGCGGACGGCGACGGGGTTCTGCGTCATGGTGATCGACTCCTTGAGATCACGGCGCGGCGGGGCCGCGGATGAGGGGTTCCTTCAAGGCGCCGGAAGAGGCGGGGAGCGGTGCGCGGCAGGGGTTGCCTGCCATGGAGCGCGCGCTCTCGACCGCCATTCGCCGGATCGGCGAGACGTTCGGCTCCTACAACGTAAGCCAGCTCCCGCTGTATGTCTCCGCAGTTACTCGGACTTCCTACTATCTGAGACGCCATCCCCCTCGGAAGGCCCCGTTCCGCAGGTCCGTTTCGCTCGCCTACCGAGCCGTATTGCCTGGTCAGAGCCGAGCCCGGTGTCCGTTCACCCGTTCCGGTGGAGTGACGCATCCCACCCGCCCCAATGGCCCCACGGTTTCCGGGGCGGCCCCGACCGCCACTCCGCGGGCGACTTGCCCGCGGCTGGGCAAACGCCCGCCCGGGCGGCGGCCTGATGCACGGGTTCACCGCATTGGTTCACCGTCACACCAATCCACGGCCGCGGTCACCGTGCGGTTCCAGCCATCCTGATGTTCACCGAGTTCTTACCGCACGGATATAGACCTTTGGCCGGGCTACCGTCACTCTTGCCGTCAATGTGCCAGCGGGGCACTTGAGTTGGAGGCGAGTAGCCAGTGACACCGATCAGCCGCAGGGGTTTCGTGGGAATCGGCGCCGGGCTGATGGCAGGGGCGGCCCTGCCCGCGATCACGCCGACGTCGGCGGCCGCGGCCGCCGCTTCCGGCACGCTCACCGACGTGAAGCACGTGGTGATCCTGATGCAGGAGAACCGCAGCTTCGACCACTACTTCGGCAAGCTGAGGGGTGTCCGCGGCTTCGGTGACCGCGCCGCCGGCAACATCCCGGGCGGCTGGGGCATGTTCAACCAGCCCAACTGGGGCGGCCGCCACTACCCGTGGAAGCTCAGCTCCACCCCGCCGGTGGGCGGCGTGGACGGCGAGACCCTCGCCCAGTGCAACGGCGACCTCCCGCACAGCTGGACCTCGCAGCACGCTGCCTGGAACAAGGGCCGCATGGACAACTTCGTCACCGGCGTCGGCAACACCCGCACCCTCGGCTACCTCGACCGCGGCGACATCCCCTTCCACTACGGCCTCGCCGACAACTACACCGTCTGCGACGCCTACTTCTGCTCGACCCTGAGCGCGACCGGCCCCAACCGCACCTTCCTGTGGAGCGGCAAGGTCGACGCGGGCAGCAAGGACGGCGGCGACGAGTCGGGCCTGACCTGGGAGACGTACGCGGAGGCCCTGCAGCGCGCCGGGATGAGCTGGAAGGTCTACCAGAACGCCCAGGACAACTACGGGGACAACGGTCTCGCCTACTTCAAGAAGTTCACGGACGCCGCCCCCGGCAACCCCCTGTGGGACCGGGGCATGGGCTCCGTCCCCAAGGTCACCGGCTCCACCCCGGACGACATCGCCGCCGCCATCCGCGCGGACGTCGTCGCCGGCACCCTGCCCCAGGTCTCCTGGGTCGTGGCGAACGAGGCCTTCTCCGAGCACCCCTACGCCCCGCCCGGCGACGGCGCACACTTCGTGGACCTGGTCTACCGCGCGCTCTCGGCGAACCCGGAGGTCTTCGACTCCACCGTCCTGTTCCTCAACTACGACGAGAACGACGGATTCTTCGACCACGTCCCGCCGCCGGTCGCCCCGCCGGGCACCCCTGGCGAGTACATCGACGGCACCCCCATCGGGCTCGGCTTCCGCGTCCCGATGATCGTGATGTCCCCGTGGACGCGCGGCGGCTGGGTGAGCTCCGAGGTCTTCGACCACACCTCCGTACTGCGCTTCATGGAGACCTGGACGGCGGCGCTGGGAACGCCGGCCGCCTGCCCGAACATCAGCGCGTGGCGCCGCAAGGTGACAGGCGACCTCACGGGCGTCTTCGACTTCGCGCACCCGGTCTACGGGGTCCCCGCCGGCCTCCCGTCCACCGCCAAGGTCATCGGCCAGGCGACCTGCGGCCCGCTGACCAACCCGGTGCCGCAGGACAACGCGCTGCCGGTGCAGGAAGCCGGGACGCGGCCCGCACGGGCCCTGCCGTACCAGGTCAACGGGAACCTCGACCGCTTCGAGTTCGGGGCGGCGGGCAAGATACTGGCCTGGTTCTCGATGACGAACGCGGGCACCGAGGCGAAGCGGGCGGCGCACTTCTCGATCCACCCGCACCAGTACCGGGACACGGCGGCCTGGCAGTACACGGTCGACCCGGGCGCGACGTCGACGGACTACTTCAACATCGGGCTCGGCAGCGGCTCCGGCAAGTACGACATCTCGATGTACGGGCCGAACCGCTTCCTGCGGCGCTTCATCGGCGACGCGTCGAAGGCGGGCAAGTCGATCGAGGTCGCCGCCCGCTTCGCCGTGGAACCGGGCACCGGCAAGACGGCGGTCTACTTCAAGATGACCAACTCCTCGGCCTCGCCGGTCACCTTCACGATCCGCTCGAACGCCTACCGCACCGACGGCCCGTGGACCTACACCGTCCCGGCGAACTCCTCGCGCGAGGACTACTTCAACGCGGTCGCCTACCACGACGGCTGGTACGACTTCACGGTGCTCGCCGACTCCGACGGCAGCTGGTCGCGCCGCTACACGGGCCACATCGAGTCGGGCGCGGCGAGCGTCAGCGGCTGACGCCCCTAGAGGACGTCCCCGTCCCGCCAGTCGAAGTGGAGCGGCCCGGCGGCGGGGTCCGGCAGGATCCCGCCGCTCGGCGCCCACACGTACGTCGACCCCTCCTCGTCGGCGAGCCGCGCGGGCCCCTCGGGCCCGAGCACGCCGATCTCCCCGCCCCACACCTGCCATCCGCGGCCGGCGTACAGCGCGGCCCCGGCGGCGGAGGCGCTGAGCGCGCCGAGCACGTAGGCCCGCTCGACGACCCCCTCGAGCGACCGCATCACGACCCCGCCGAGCCCGCGCCCCCGCCGGTCGGCCCGCACGGCCACGGCCTCGACGTACCCGGTACGCAGCGCCCGCCCCGCGTGCACGACCCGCCGCTGCACGACGCTCCCGTGCGCGACGAGCTCCTCGCCCTCGTACACCAGCGTGTGCATCCCGCCGAGCGCGTGCTCGAAGTCCTCCTCCCCGAAGTCCCCTTCGAAGGCGTCCACAAGCAGCTCCCGGACCCTGCGCAGCTCCGGCTGGTCGAGCTGCGAGGTGTGCCGCAGCGAGGTCTCCCTCATTCCGGGTCCCCCGCCGCCGTCCGCCGCAATCCCGCCCGTACCACCCGTACCGCCCGTGCGTCCCGGTCATCCATGGCGGGACCGTACCAAGCGGTCCTCGCGGCCGCGGTTCCCGCTATGCGGACGCCGAGCGGCGCCCACCGGCCGGAATCGGCCGACGCGGCTCTGGCGGGCGCGGTCGCGGCCTCGGCAGACTCGGCGCATGTCGCCCGATACCCAGCGGTGGACCCCGATCCACGGCCAGCCGTACCGTCCCGCCCCCTACCGGCCCGAGCGGATGCCGGGCGCGGAGTCCCTCGCGCGCGCCGCCGAGTTGCGGACGCGGATGGACGAGCGCAGGACCGTACGCCACTTCTCCCGCGACCCGGTGCCCGAGCAGGTGATCCGCGACGCCGTCGCGTGCGCGGCGACCGCGCCCTCCGGGGCGCACCAGCAGCCGTGGACCTTCGTCCTGGTCAAGGATCCGGCCGTACGGCGGCAGATCCGGGCGGCCGCCGAACAGGAGGAGCAGCTGTCCTACGACGGCCGGCTCGGCGACGAGTGGCTCGCGGCCCTGCGCCCCATCGGCACGGACGCCGTGAAGACCCACCTCACCGACGCACCGGCCCTGCTCGTGGTCTTCCAGCAGCGCTACTGGCTCGGGCCGGACGGCACGAAGCACAAGCACTACTACGTCGACGAGTCGGTCGGCATCGCGGTCGGCATGCTCCTGTCCGCCCTGCACCTGTCCGGCCTGGCCGCGCTGATCCACACGCCGAGCCCGATGCGCTTCCTCTCCCACGTCCTGGACCGCCCCGAGAACGAGAAGGCCTTCGCGGTCGTCCCGGTCGGCTACCCCGTGTCCGACTGCGAGGTCCCCGACCTGGTCCGCAAGTCCCTGGACCAGGTCATGGTCGAGGTCTAGCGCCGACCGGCCGGCAGGAGTTGCCCCGCGGGGAAATGGAACCGCCCCCGCTCCGGAATTGGGGGTACCGGAGCGGGGGCGGGGTTCAGCGGGGCCGGGTCAGCCCATGTGGGGGTACGGGTAGTCCGTCGGCGCGACCAGGGTCTCCTTGATGGAGCGGGTCGAGGTCCAGCGCTGCAGGTTCGTCGCCGCGCCCGCCTTGTCGTTCGTACCCGAGGCGCGGCCGCCGCCGAAGGGCTGCTGGCCGACGACGGCGCCGGTCGACTTGTCGTTGATGTAGAAGTTGCCCGCGGCGAAGCGGAGCTTCTCCATCGCGTCGGCGGCCGCGTAGCGGTCCCCCGCGATGATCGAGCCGGTCAGGGCGTACGCCGAGACGGACTCCATCTGGGCCAGCATCGCGTCGAAGTCGGCGTCCTCGTAGACGTGGACGGCGAGGATCGGGCCGAAGTACTCGGTCGTGAAGACCTCGTTCTCCGGGTCCGTGCACGCGATGACGGTCGGGCGGACGAAGTAGCCCTCCGAGTCGTCGTACGTGCCGCCCGCGACGATCTCGCAGGTGGGATCGGCGATGGCCCGGTCGATGGCGGCCTTGTTCTTGGCGAAGGACCGCTCGTCGATGACGGCGCCGATGAAGTTGGTCAGGTCGCGGACGTCACCCATGGTGATGCCGTCGACCTCGGCCGCGAAGGCCTCCTTGAAGCCGTCGTTCCAGATCGAGGCCGGGACGTAGGCGCGCGAGGACGCCGAGCACTTCTGGCCCTGGTACTCGAAGGAGCCGCGGGTCAGGGCGGTCTTCAGGACGGCGCGGTCCGCGGACGGGTGCGCGACGACGAAGTCCTTGCCACCGGTCTCGCCGACCAGGCGCGGGTAGGACTTGTACTTCTCGATGTTGTTGCCGACCGTCTTCCACAGGTACTGGAAGGTCTTGGTCGAGCCGGTGAAGTGGATGCCCGCCAGCTCGGGGTGGTTCAGGGCTACTTCGGAGACCGCGATGCCGTCGCCGGTCACCAGGTTGATGACGCCCTTCGGCATGCCGGCCTCCTCCAGGAGCTCCATGAGGAGGACCGCGGAGTGGGTCTGCGTCGGGGACGGCTTCCACACGACCACGTTGCCCATCAGGGCGGGGGCGGTCGGCAGGTTGCCCGCGATGGCCGTGAAGTTGAACGGTGTGATCGCGTAGACGAAGCCCTCGAGGGGACGGTGGTCGCTGCGGTTCCACACGCCGGCCGAGTTCGCGCCGGGCTGCTCGGCGAGGATCTGGCGGGCGAAGTGGACGTTGAAGCGCCAGAAGTCGACGAGCTCGCACGGGCAGTCGATCTCGGCCTGCTGCGCGGTCTTCGACTGGCCCAGCATCGTGGAGGCGGCCAGCTTCTCGCGCCACGGGCCGGCGAGCAGCTCGGCGGCGCGCAGGATGATCGCGGCGCGGTCGTCGAACGACATCGAGCGCCAGGCCGGGGCGGCGGCCAGGGCCGCGTCGACGGCCTCCTGGGCGTCGGTCCCGGTGGCGTTCGCGTACGTACCGATGACGGACTTGTGGTCGTGCGGCTGCACGACGTCGAAGCGCTCGCCGCCGCCCATCCGCTTGACGCCGTTGATGGTCATCGGGAGTTCGATCGGGTTCTCGGACAGCTGCTTCAGCTGGATCTCGAGACGCGCGCGCTCCGGGGTGCCGGGGGCGTACGAGTGGACCGGCTCGTTGACCGGCGCGGGAACCTGGGTCACAGCGTCCATGGGGCTGGTAACTCCTTGAGCTAGTGGGAGGGCCTAGTTCTTGGTGATCATCGAGCGGAGGAAGAAGAGGAGGTTGGCCGGCTTCTCCGCGAGGCGCCGCATGAAGTAGCCGTACCAGTCGGTGCCGTACGCCGTGTAGACGCGCATCCGGTGCCCCTCGGCGGCCAGCCGCAGGTGCTCCTCGCCGCGGATGCCGTACAGCATCTGGAACTCGTACTCGTCGAGCTTGCGGCCCGCCTTGCGGGCGAGCTCCTGGGCGATGGCGATCAGACGCGGGTCGTGGGACCCGATCATCGGGTAGCCGTCGCCCTCCATCAGGATCCGCATGATGCGGACGTAGCTCAGGTCGATCTCGCCCTTGTCCTGGTAGGCGACCTCGGCGGGCTCCTTGTAGGCGCCCTTCACGATGCGTACGCGGCTGCCGGCGTCGGCCAGCCGCCGGGCGTCGGCCTCGGTACGGAAGAGGTAGGCCTGGATCACGCAGCCGGTCTGCGGGAAGTCCCGGCGCAGCTCCTCGTGGATGGCGAACATCGAGTCGAGGGTGGTGTGGTCCTCGGCGTCCAGGGTGACGGTCGTACCGATGGCGGCGGCGGCCTCGACGACGGGGCGGACGTTGGCGAGGGCGAGCTCGTGGCCGCCTTCCAGCGCCTGTCCGAACATCGACAGCTTCACGGACATCTCGACGGCCTCGCCGTGGCCCAGGTGCGCCAGCTGCTCGATGAGCTGCAGGTAGGCGTCGCGAGCGGCGTGGGACTGCTCGACGGTGGTGATGTCCTCGCCGACGACGTCGAGGGTCACCTCGAGCCCCTTGCCGGTGAGGTCCTCGACGATCGGGATGACCTGGTCGACCGTCTCACCGGGGATGAACCGGTTCACCACGGGCTTGGTCACCGGGGCGGCAGAGACGATTCGGCGCATCTTGTCGCTGCGCGAGGCGGCGAGGATCGCGGGACCCAGCACGGGGTACCTCCAACGGGTGGCTGACAGGAGCAGACATACAGCCCTTGTCGGGACGACATGGGCCATAGGGAAAATGCAAGTGAAACCACCGTGAAACCTAGGGATCTCCACGATCCTCTGCCATCGACAGCTGTCACGCATCCGTGGCCCCGATCTCATACATCTGTCTGAAGAGCGGGTGCGGGGGTGGGAGAATGTGCGGGTGAAGGGCGATTACCAGGACCTGGTGGACGAGATCTCGGCGCTGCTCGGTGCTCCGGCGACGCTGGAGAACCGCGACTTCCGCCTCATCGCCTTCGGCGCGCACGACAGCGACGACGACCTCGCGATGGACCCGGTACGGACCCGCTCGATCCTGACCCGCCAGTCCACGGCGGCCGTACGGTCCTGGTTCGAGGGCTTCGGCATCGCCCGCGCCACCGGCCCCGTACGGATCCCCGCGGCTCCGGACGCCGGCGTCTTCCGGGGCCGGATCTGCCTGCCCGTGCGCTACCGCGGAATCGTCCAGGGCTACGTGTGGCTGCTCGACCAGGACCCCGGCCCGGACGCGCAGGCGCTGGCCGCGGCCATGGACGTGGCCGAGCGGATCGGGCTGCTCCTCGCGGAGGAGGCCAGGGCGGGCGCCGGCCTGTCGCGGGAGTTCCGCGCGGTGCTCACCGCCGGACGGGGCTGGCAGCAGGACATGGCGGTGGCGGCGCTACGGGTGGCCCTCGGTCCGGGAGCCGACGGACCGCACGCGGCCGTCTGCGTGAGCCCGTGGCCCGGTGAGGCGCCGGCCTCGGTCCCCGGGGCGGCGGCGGTGTGCGTCGTCCCCGGGCGGGGGGCCGGAGAGGGGGAAACCGGCGCCGGTCCGCAGGGCGAGGACGGCCCGGCCGGCCCGGGACGCCGGTCCCTGGCGGTCCTGATCCGCCTGCGGGGTACGGACCCGCTGGCTCCGGCCCTGACGGCCGTCTCCCGGCTGATGCCCCGCGCGTCCGGCCCGGGCCCCGGCGCGCACGAGGCGGCCGGGACGCCCGCCGCCACCCCGGGTACACGGGCGGGCCGCCCGGCGCCGACCCCCGGCGGGACCGCCAAGGCAGGCTCGCCCTCCGGGGGCTTGTCCAAGGGCGCCGTGCCCCCCGCCGGCTTCGCCGGGGCCGGCGGCTCGCACAGCGGTGGCGGACACTTCCACGGGATGACCGCCGGGGTGTCCGATCCGGTCCGGGCCCTCGCCGGGCTGCCCGCGGCATGGCGGCAGGCCGCTTCCGCCGCCCGTGCCGCCGCGGCCGCCGGGCCGCGGTTCGGGCCGGTCGCGCAGTGGTCCGCGATCGGGCCGTACCGGATGTTGGCGGCCGTCGCCGAGGAAGCGCTCGACGACCCGGCGACCCGGGCCCTGCTCGGCCCCTCCCACCCCGAACTGGCCCGTACCGCCGAGGTGTTCCTCGACTGCGCCGGCCAGGCCGGGCGGGCGGCGGCCGCACTGGGCATCCACCGCCAGACCCTGTACTACCGCCTCGCCCGGGTGGAGGAGCTGACCGGCCTCGACCTGGACGAGGGCGAGGACCGCCTGCTCCTCCACATGTCCCTGAAGGCGGCCCGCCTGCACGACTGACCGGGCGGCGGGCCGGACCCGGGCAAGAGCCGGAAGAGCCGCAAGAGCCGGCCCTAGGGCGTCGCCGTCGGCTCCGCCGCCACCGCGTCGACCGGTACCTTCGCCGCCGCCTCCACCGCCCGCCGCATCCCCTCGGTCAGCTCCGCCGGCGTCGCGGCCGACGCGGGATCGAAGAGCCACTGGAGCATGAAGCCGTTCAGCAGGGCCTGGTAGAAGGCGCCGCTGGTCCTCAGGTCATCCTCCGTCAGATCGTCCTCGGGCACGCCGGTGAACATCGAGACCAGCCCCTTGCGCCCCTCCCCTTGCGAGGCGGCGAGCAGGGCCCGCAGTTCCGGCAGCCCGTCCCGGGTCAGCGCGATCTCCATGCTGGCCGCCCAGATCGGGCCGGATTCCTCGTGCCCGGAGTGCACGCCGTCCCATACCGAGCGGAAGCGCTCCAGCGAGCCGCCCTCCCCCTTCACCCCGGCCGTGAACTGGTCACCCCACTCCTGGACGACGGCGATGAACGCCTCCGTCAGGAGTGCGTCCTTGGAGCCGTAGTGGTAGCCGATCGAGGCCAGGTTCGCACCCGAGGCCTTGACGATGTCGCGCGCCGTCGTGCGCACGAAACCCTTCTCGACCACGCACTTCTTGGCGCCTTCCAGCAGGTCTTCGCGATGTCCCATGTCCCCAAGGTAGCCACGGCGCCCATCCAAGACAACCGTTCCACACAATCGTCCTATACATTCGTACTAGACGGGCGTTTATGACGCTTGTACATTGCTGCTCATGACGAACCCCGCAGCACGTCTCGCCGGTCGCCGGGAATGGACCGCCTTCACCGTTCTCCTGCTCCCCCTGCTCCTGGTCTCGATGGACGTCTCCGTCCTCTACTTCGCCATACCGGCCATCAGCGAGCAGCTGGACCCGAGCGCCACGCAGCAGCTCTGGATCTTCGACAGCTACGCCTTCGCCCTCGCCGGCCTGCTGGTCACGATGGGCTCGCTCGGCGACCGGATCGGCCGCCGCAAGCTGCTGCTGATCGGCGCGACCGCCTTCGGCCTCGCCTCGATCGGCGCCGGCTACGCCACCAGCGCCGAGATGCTCATCGCGGCCCGCGTGCTGCTGGGCATCGGCGGCGCCACCCTGATGCCCTCCACCCTGGCCCTCGTCCGCAACCTCTTCCAGGACGACGGGCAGCGCGGCAAGGCCATCGCCATCTGGTCCGGCGCCATGACCGGCGGAATCGCCCTCGGCTCGGTACTGAGCGGCGTCATGCTGAACCATTTCCACTGGGGCTCCGTCTTCCTGATCAACGTGCCCGCGATGCTGCTGCTGCTCGTCCTGGTCCCCGTGCTGGTCCCGGAGTTCAAGGACCCGGCCCCGGGCCGCTTCGACCTGCTGAGCGTGCCGCTGTCCATGGCCGCCGTACTGCCCGTGGTCTACGGCCTCAAGGAGATCGCCGCCGAGGGCGTCACCCCGCTCTACGCCGGCTGCCTCGCCGTCGGGCTGGCCTTCGGATACGCCTTCGTCCGCCGCCAGCGCACCCGGGACGACGCCATGGTCTCCCGGGCCCTCTTCCAGGGCCGCGCCTTCGGCGCCGGCATCGGTCTGAACACCATCGCCGCCTTCGCCATGATGGGCTCGGCGTACTTCACCACCCAGTACCTCCAGTCGGTGCTCGGCATGGGCACGCTGGAAGCCGCCCTCTGGAGCCTCGCCCCGTCGGTCGTCATCGGCGCCGCCGCCCCGGTCGGCGCCGTCCTGGCCCGCAAGACCGACCGGGCCTACGTCATCGCCGGCGGCTTCGTCCTCGCCGCCGCCGGCTTCGCCCTGGTCGGCCTCGTCGACACCGACTCCCTCTGGCTGCTGCTGACCGGCGCCGGCGTCCTCGCCTCCGGCATCGTCACCGTGATGTCCCTGGTCTCCGACATGGCGCTCGGCGCCGCTCCCGCCGAGAAGGCCGGCTCGGCCGCCTCCCTGCTGGAGACGGGCCAGGAGTTCGGCGGGGCCCTCGGGATGGCCCTACTGGGCAGCCTCGGCACCGCCGTCTACCGCTCCGACCTGTCCGGCTCCGACCCGGCCGTACGGGAGACCCTGGGCGGGGCCGTGGCCGCCTCCCGGGAGCTCGGCGCCGAAGCGGGCGGGCAGGTCCTGACGCCGGCCCGGGAGGCCTTCGTCCACGGGATGCAGTACGCGGCCTGGGGCGGTACGGTCCTGCTGCTCGCGGCGGCGGTGCTCGCCGCGGCCCTGCTCCGGGGGCGCAGCGCCCAGGCTACGAACCCGCCGGAGCGGGCCGGGGCCGGCGAAGCCCTCGCGCACCGAGCGGCGTAAGGACGTCCGCCGGGCCCGAACGGGCGCGGCGGAGCGGGGAAGAGCGTGGCACGCGGAAGGGCCCGGGGTCGCCCCCGGGCCCTTCCGTGCGTCTGCGTGCGTCCGTTGACGGAGGGTCAGCCGAGGCTGACCGTGCGGGCCGAGACGGCGCCGATCTCGGTGGAGATGTCCGCGAGGACGTTCACCGGGACCTTCGCGTCGACGGTGAGGACGACGAGCGCCTCGCCGCCCTCCTCGGCGCGGGCGACCTGCATGCCCGCGATGTTCAGGCCGGCCTCGCCGAGGATGCGGCCGACGGTGCCGACCACGCCCGGGCGGTCTGCGTAGCGCAGGACGACCATGTGGTCGGCGAGCGCCAGGTCGACGTCGTACTCGCCGACGCCCACGATCTTCTGAAGGTGCTTCGGACCCACGAGCGTGCCGGAGACCGAGACCTCCGAGCCGTCCGACAGCGTGCCGCGGACGGTCACCACGTTGCGGTGGTCCGGGGACTCCGACGAGGTGGTCAGGCGGACCTCGACGCCGCGTTCCTGCGCGAAGAGCGGGGCGTTGACGTAGGAGACCGTCTCGTCGACGACGTCCTCGAAGACGCCCTTGAGCGCGGAGAGCTCCAGCACCTTGACGTCGTGCTGGGTGATCTCGCCGCAGACCTCGACGTCGAGGCGGACGGCGACCTCGCCCGCGAGGGCGGTGAAGATGCGGCCGAGCTTCTCGGCGAGCGGCAGGCCCGGACGGACGTCCTCGGCGATGACGCCGCCCTGGACGTTGACCGCGTCGGGCACGAGCTCGCCGGCGAGCGCGAGGCGCACCGACTTGGCGACCGAGACGCCGGCCTTCTCCTGGGCCTCGTCCGTGGACGCGCCGAGGTGCGGCGTGCAGACGACCTGGTCGAGCTCGAAGAGCGGGGAGTCCGTGCAGGGCTCCTTGGCGTACACGTCGAGGCCGGCGCCTGCGACGCGGCCCTCCTTGATGGCCGAGTACAGCGCGGCCTCGTCCACGATCCCGCCGCGGGCGGCGTTGACGATGCGGACGGACGGCTTCACCTTGTGCAGGGCCTCGTTGCCGATGAGACCGAGGGTCTCGGGGGTCTTGGGCAGGTGCACGGTGATGAAGTCGGCGACCTCGAGGAGCTCGTCCAGCGTGAGCATCTTGACGCCCATCTGGGCGGCGCGCGCGGGCTGTACGTAGGGGTCGTACGCGACGATCTTCATGCCGAAGGCCGACATGCGCTGGGCGACCAGGACACCGATGCGGCCGAGGCCGACGACACCCAGGGTCTTCTCGCTGAGCTCGACACCCGTGTACTTGTTCCGCTTCCACTCGCCGTTCTTCAGGGCGGTGTTGGCCTGCGGAATGTTGCGCGCGGTGGCGACGAGCAGACCACAGGCCAGTTCGGCCGCCGTCACGATGTTCGAGGTCGGTGCGTTGACGACCATCACGCCGGCCTTGGTGGCGGCGGAGACGTCGACGTTGTCCAGACCGACACCGGCGCGCGCGACGACCCTCAGCTTCTTGGCCGCGGCGATGGCCTCGGCGTCGACCTTGGTCGCGGAGCGGACCAGGATCGCGTCGACGTCGACGATCGCGGGGAGCAGCTCGGCGCGGTCGGCGCCGTTGCAGTGCCGGATCTCGAAGTCCGGGCCGAGCGCCTCGACGGTGGCAGGCGACAGCTCTTCGGCGATGAGTACGACAGGTTTCGAGCTCACGTGGGTCCTCACAAGTCCAGTGCGGACGGCCGTCCCGACGGCCGCAGGCGGTGGAGGGGGTAGCCGCGTGGAAGACGCACGACACTGTGGGCCTGACGCGTTGTGTTGAGCAGTGTAGTGGCGGATCCGGTTCGGAATTCCGCCTGAACGGAAGGATCACCCGTCCGTGATTGGCCGGGGTGGACAAGCGGGCTGTTTCGAGGCCCGCGGAGCGCGTGCCCGCCCGCGTGCCGGCCCTCGTGGCCGCCCCTCTGTGCGGCGGGGCCGGGACGCACCGTCCCGGCCCCGTCGCGCACGGGATCAGCTCTCGTCGTTGTCGACCCAGCTCATCAGCTTGCGCAGCTTCTTGCCGGTGGTCTCGAGCAGGTGCGCCTCGTCGGCCTTCTTGTACTCGTTGTACTTCGGCAGGCCCGCCTTGTATTCGGCCATCCAGGTGTTGGCGAACTCGCCGTTCTGGATTTCCGCGAGGACCTTCTTCATCTCGGCCTTCGTGGCGTCCGTGATGATGCGGGGGCCGGTGATGTAGTCGCCCCACTCGGCGGTCTCGGAGACCGACCAGCGCATCTTCTCCAGGCCGCCCTCGTACATGAGGTCCACGATGAGCTTCAGCTCGTGCAGGCACTCGAAGTACGCGATCTCCGGCTGGTAGCCGGCCTCGGTCAGGGTCTCGAAACCGGCCTTGACCAGGGCGGAGGCGCCACCACAGAGGACGGCCTGCTCACCGAACAGGTCGGTCTCGGTCTCCTCGGTGAAGGTGGTCTTGATGACGCCGGCGCGCGTGCCGCCGATGCCGGCCGCGTAGGAGAGCGCGAGCGCGAAGGCGGAGCCGGTGAAGTCCTGCTCGACGGCGGCGATGCAGGGCACGCCGCGGCCTTCCTCGTACTGACGGCGGACCAGGTGGCCCGGGCCCTTCGGGGCGACCAGCGCGACGTCCACGTTCGCCGGGGGCGTGATGAAGCCGTAGCGGACGTTGAAGCCGTGGCCGAAGAAGAGCGCGTCGCCCTCTTCCAGGTGCTGCTCGATGGACTCCGCGTAGATCTCGGCCTGGAGCGGGTCCGGGGTCAGGATCATGATGACGTTCGCCCAGGCCGCCGCCTCGGCGACGGGGAGGACCTTCAGACCCTGCTCCTCGGCCTTGGCCTTGGACTTGGAGCCCTCCTTCAGGCCGACGACGACGTCGACGCCGGAGTCACGGAGCGACAGCGCGTGGGCGTGGCCCTGGCTGCCGTAACCGATGACCGCGACCTTGCGGCCCTGGATGATGGACAGGTCGGCGTCGTTCTCGTAGAACAGCTCGGCCACTGGGATATCTCCTTGGTGCGCGGGTGTTGCTCCCACCGTACGGCGGGGAACGGAATACGTGGTTCTCGGTCTCGCCATACGAGCGAGCGAACGGGGAGCGGCGGGGCCGGTGTCCGGCCCCGCCGGCTCAGGCGCTGCGGTCGAGCGCGCGCAGGCTGCGGTCCGTGATGGACCGGCCGCCGCGCCCTATGGCGATCGTCCCGGACTGGACGAGCTCCTTGATGCCGAAGGGCTCCAGCATCTTGAGCATCGCGCCCAGCTTGTCGGTGCCGCCGGTGGCCTCGATGGTGACGGCCTCCGGAGAGACGTCGACCGTCTTGGCGCGGAACAGCTGGACGATCTCGACGATCTGCGAGCGGGTCTCGTTGTCTGCGCGGACCTTCACCAGAACGAGCTCGCGCTCGATGGCGTTGTGCTGCTCCAGCTCGACGATCTTGAGCACGTTGACCAGCTTGTTGAGCTGCTTGGTCACCTGCTCCAGCGGGAGGTCCTCGACGTTCACGACGATGGTGATGCGCGAGATGTCGGGGTGCTCGGTGACACCGACCGCGAGGGAGTCGATGTTGAACCCTCGTCGGGAGAACAGCGCGGCGATCCGGGCGAGGATGCCGGGCGTGTTCTCGACCAGGACGGAGAGCGTGTGCTTGGACATGTGAGTCGTTCTCTCTCTCAGGCTCTCTCGGCTCAGTCGTCTTCGTTGTCGCCGAAGTCGGGACGGACGCCCCGAGCGGCCATGACCTCGTCGTTCGAGGTTCCGGCGGCGACCATCGGCCACACCATGGCGTCCTCGTGGACGATGAAGTCGACGACCACCGTACGGTCGTTGATCGCGTTGGCCTCGGCGATGACCCGGTCCAGGTCCGCCGGGTCCTCGCAGCGCAGTGCCACACAGCCCATGGCCTCGGACAGCTTGACGAAGTCCGGGACGCGGGTGCCCTTGCGGGGGGCGGTGGACTCGCCCAGCTGGGAGCCGACGGTGTCCATGCCCGTCTCGTCCGCGTGGAGCACGGTGTTCGAGTAGCGCTGGTTGTAGAAGAGGGTCTGCCACTGGCGGACCATGCCCAGCGCACCGTTGTTGATGATCGCGACCTTGATCGGGATGTTGTTCAGCGCGCAGGTGACCAGTTCCTGATTGGTCATCTGGAAGCAGCCGTCGCCGTCGATCGCCCAGACCGTGCGGTCCGGCATGCCGACCTTGGCGCCCATCGCGGCCGGGACCGCGTAGCCCATGGTTCCGGCGCCGCCGGAGTTCAGCCAGGTGCGGGGCTCTTCGTAGTTGACGAAGTGCGAGGCCCACATCTGGTGCTGGCCGACACCGGCCGCGTAGATGGTGTGCTCGGGCGCCATCTGGCCGATGCGCTGGATGACCTGCTGGGGCGAGAGCATCTCCTCCGAGGGCTTCTCGTAGCCCAGCGGGTACGTGTCGCGCCAGCGGCTGAGGTCCTTCCACCAAGCGCTGTAGTCTCCGGCGTTGCCCTCGGTGTGCTCGGCCTGGACCGCCTGGATGAGGTCGGCGATGACCTCGCGGGCGTCACCCACGATCGGGACGTCGACGGCGCGGTTCTTGCCGATCTCGGCCGGGTCGATGTCCGCGTGGATGATCTTGGCGAGGGGCGCGAAGCTGTCCAGCTTGCCGGTGACCCGGTCGTCGAAGCGGGTGCCGAGAGCGATCAGCAGGTCCGACTTCTGCAGGGCGGTGACGGCCGTGACCGCGCCGTGCATGCCGGGCATGCCCACGTGCAGCGGGTGGCTGTCGGGGAAGGAGCCGAGCGCCATCAGCGTGGTGGTGACCGGGACGCCGGTCAGCTCGGCGAGCACCTTCAGCTCGGCGGTCGCGCCGGACTTCATGACGCCGCCGCCGACGTACAGGACCGGGCGCTTGGCCTGGCAGATCAGCTTCGCGGCCTCGCGGATCTGCTTGG
Source organism: Streptomyces sp. NPDC060049 (assembly GCF_042736715.1). Classification (NCBI taxonomy): domain Bacteria; kingdom Bacillati; phylum Actinomycetota; class Actinomycetes; order Kitasatosporales; family Streptomycetaceae; genus Streptomyces; species Streptomyces sp. NPDC060049. The sequence continues at coordinate 244,769 of NZ_JBHWVV010000006.1, read as the reverse complement.
CGTGCGGCTTGGTGACCGGACGGTAGCCCGGGAGGTCCTGGGTGGGCGGCCACGAGAAGGTGGTCTTCGCCTGCAGGGCGTCCTTGGCGATGTCGACCAGGACCGGGCCGGGGCGGCCGGTCGAGGCGATGTGGAAGGCCTCGGCGATCGTCCGCGGGATGTCCTCGGCCCTGGTCACCAGGAAGTTGTGCTTGGTGATCGGCATCGTGATGCCGACGATGTCCGCCTCCTGGAAGGCGTCGGTGCCGATCGCCTTGGAGGAGACCTGCCCGGTGATCGCGACCAGCGGGACGGAGTCCATGTGCGCGTCGGCGATCGGGGTGACCAGGTTGGTGGCGCCCGGGCCGGACGTCGCCATGCAGACGCCGACCTTGCCCGTGGCCTGCGCGTAGCCGGTGGCGGCGTGGCCGGCCCCCTGCTCGTGGCGGACCAGGATGTGACGGACCTTCTTGGAGTCCATCATCGGGTCGTACGCGGGGAGGATGGCGCCGCCCGGGATGCCGAAGACGGTGTCGCACCCCACCTCTTCGAGAGAGCGGATGAGGGACTGCGCACCCGTGACGTGCTCAACTGCGGCGGACTGGTGTCCGCCGGTACGGGCCCGCGGCTGCGGATGGTGGGCCCCGGTGGCCTGCTCGGTCATCGGCATTCTCTTCTCGAAGCTGAGGGTTTTACGAGGAGGGTTTTACGAGATTCGACGTTGCCAGTGCAACAAAAAACCCCTCGTGCCGGGAGGCAAGCGAGGGGAGCGCGTCGGGTGCGTTGAGCGGGGACATGCAGGTCCCAGCTTCAGCCGACGCGCTTTCCAAGTACGAGAATTCGGGTGCGCATGGCATTGACCCTCCCTCCGGCGGGAGGGTGATGTCAAGCGGGTGGGACGGGCGTCTCATTATGTGAGCCTCTGTGAATGGCCATCGTGCCCCCTGGGGAACCACCGGCCAATGCGGGTTGGGCCGCGCCGCCCGGTACAGGGAACGTACCCCGCACGAGCGCGCGCCGCAGCCTGTACTCGTCGAGAGGGCCGGAGAAGGCCATTCCCTGTCCGTGCGTACAGCCCATCGCGCGCAGCGCCAGGACCTGCTCGGGGAGGTCCACCCCCTCCGCCGCCGACTCCATGCCGAGGTCGTTTGCGATCCGCAACAGGCCTGCGGTGATCTTGTGGAGTCGGGGGGACTCCACGACGCCCTCGACCAGGCCTCGGTCGAGCTTGAGCATGTCCACGGGGAGCCGCCGCAGCGCGCTGATGGCCGCGTAGCCGCTGCCGAAGCCGTCCAGGGCGATCAGGACCCCGAGCCGGTGCAGCGCCGCCAGACGCCGCTCCAGGTCGTCGAAGGGCACCCTGGGGTCGGAGACGGCGAGCTCCAGGACGAGAGCCCCCGACGGCAGCCCGTTGCGCGTCAGCAGGGCCTCCACCGAAGCCAGTGGCATCGACCGGTCCAGCAGCCGCTGCGCGGTCATCCGTACGGCTACCGGTACGGCGTGCCCGGCGCGGTGCCGCTCGGCGGCCTGCCCCACGGCTTCCTCCAGCAGCCAGCGCCCCAGCTCGGCGGTGCGCGAGGCGTCCGGGACGGCCGGGGGGTGCCCGCCGTCGCTGTACTCGGCGACCCTCAGGAACTCGGCCGGCGTGAAGAGGATCCCCTGGGCGGAGCGCCACCGGGCCTGCGCCGCGACGGCCGAGATCTCACCGGTGGCCAGGGAGACGACCGGCTGGTGCAGCAGCGCGAACTCGCCCTCGTGCAGCGCGGTGCGCAGCCGCCCCGCCAGCTCCGCCTTGCGGACGACTTCGGCCTGCATCTGCGGCGCGTACATCTCGACCCGGTCCTTGCCGCCCGCCTTGGCCCGGTACATCGCGAGATCCGCGTTGCGCATCAGGTCCGAAGGGGTGATGCCCGGCTCGGCGAAGGCCACGCCGATGCTGGCGGCCACCCGGACCTCGCTGCCCGCGATCCGGTAGGGCTGGGAGAGCGTGGTGCGCAGCCGGTCGGCGATCTCGTGGACCTGGTACTCGCGGGCGCTGCGGTCGCGGCCTCCGTCGCCCATGATCAGGGCGGCGAACTCGTCGCCGCCGAGGCGGGCCGCGGTGTCCCCGGCCCGGACCGAGTCCTGGAGACGGCGGGCGGCCTCGATGAGCAGCTCGTCGCCCGCCTGGTGGCCGATGGTGTCGTTGACGGCCTTGAACCCGTCGAGGTCGATGAAGAGCACGGCGGTGCTGTGGTCCCCGGTCCGCCGGCCGTTCAAGGCCTGGCGGACCCGGCGGGTGAACAGGGCCCGGTTGGGGAGGTCGGTGAGCGGGTCGTGCTCGGCGCTGTGCTGGAGCTGCGCCTGGAGGCGGACCCGCTCCGTGACGTCGCGGCTGTTGAGGATGAGCCCGCCCTGGTGGCGGTTGACGGTGGACTCCACATTGAGCCATTCCCCGCCGCCGGACTCGAACCGGCACTCGATGCGGGTGGTCGGCTCCTCGGTGGGCGGCGCGGCCAGGAAGCGGCGCACCTCGTGGACGACGCGGCCCAGGTCGTCGGGGTGGATCAGGGTGGCCAGCTCGGTGCCGACCAGTTCCTCCGCCTCGCGGCCGTAGACCCCGGCGGCGGCGGGGCTGACGTAGCGCAGCGTGCCGGTGGGGGCGGCGATCATGATGACGTCGCTGGAGCCCTGGACCAGGGAGCGGAAGTGGTTCTCCTTCTGTGCCAGTTCCTGGGTCAGCGCGATGTTGTCGAGGAGCATGATGCCCTGGCGGATCACGAGGGCGAGCACGACCGTGCATCCGGTGAAGACGACGACCCGGTCGACCTTCCGGCCGTCCACCACGTTGTAGAGGATCCCCAGCGTGCAGACGGCGGCCGCGAGGTACGGGGTCAGGGCGGGCAGGGAGCCGGTGATGGGGCGGCTGTGCGGCCGCTCGGCGTGGGCGGCGGGACCGGGCCCGGGGCCCGGGTACATGCGGCGGGCGCCCCACGGCGCGTACGCGAGGAGGAGCGAGCCCGCGAACCAGCCGGCGTCGAGGAGCTGGCCCGACTGGTACTCGGCGCTGAGCAGCGGCGAGGTGAACAGCGCGTCGCTGAGAACGGTCAGGGCGAGCGCCGCGATGGCGGTGTTGACGGCGGAGCGGTTGCTCTCGGAGCGCCGGAAGTGCAGCACCAGGACCATCGAGACGAGCGCGATGTCCAGGAGCGGGTAGGCCAGCGAGAGCGCCGCGCGCGGGACGCTCCCGGGGGCGCCCGACTGGGCGGTGCGCGCCGCGTGCGCGAGGGCCAGGCTCCAGGAGAGCGTGAGCAGGGAGCCGCCGATGAGCCAGGAGTCGAGCCCGAGGCAGACCCAACCGGCTCTGGTCACCGGGCGCTTGGCGAGGACCAGCAGGCCCACGATGGCGGGCGGCGCGAAGCAGAGGAAGGCGAAGTCGGCGATGGAGGGCTTCGGCACGCTCTCGCCGAGGACCACCTCGTACCAGCCCCAGACTGCGTTGCCGCAGCAGCCCATGAGCGAGGAGAACGCGAAGAGCAGCCAGGCCGGGCGCTCACGGCTGTCGATGGCCCGCGCGTAGGTGAAGCAGGAGACGGCGGCCAGCAGGCCTGCGGCGCTGAGCCCGAAGTCGCCCATGATCTCGGCGAGGTCCTCCGAGCCCCACCCGAGGGCGGCGCCCACGGCGTAACCGCTGCTGACCACCGCGAGGAGGAGCTGCATCGCCAGGCTCTTGCCGCCCCCGCCCTCGCCCGCGAGTGGCTGTCGGGTCAGGAGCGCCGCCCCCGGGGCGCTCACCGGTCCCCCTCGCTGGCTGGTTTCGGCGTAACCCATCGTCGTTTGCGGCGGCTTCGCCGCACCGGATCTTTCGCCCATTGGCCGTACATCGCCCGTCGCCCCCCAAAGTGTCCGATCACTCCCCAGCGCCAGACCAACGCGCCGCAGCCCCTTCTTCCGGACGATACACCACTTTCGTCACTCAGGGACATAGCATCTCTACTCTCCGTCACCATGTGGAGAGTTGGGTCCACTGAGCGCATCCGTGCGACTGCGGAGCGTGCGCACCAAGGATCACTCCGTGATCAACACCGTGTTCTCCACGGGCGATCCGGTGGCGAACCGTCTGAGCTGACGGGCCACCAGGCGCTTGGCCCGCGGCTCGAACGCCGAGCTGCTGCCGCCTACATGGGGCGTGATCAGGACACCCGGAGCATGCCAGAGCCGATGGCCGGCGGGCAGCGGTTCCGGGTCGGTGACGTCCAGCGCGGCGCGCAGCCGGCCCGACTCCACTTCCGCCAGCAGCGACTCGGTGTCGACCACGGGGCCGCGGGCCACGTTCACGAGCAGCGCCCCGTCCTTCATGCGGCCGAGGAACTCGGCGTCCGCCAGTCCCCGCGTCCCTTCGGTGAGCGGCGTGGAGAGGATCACCACGTCGGCCGGGGGCAGCAGTCGGGGCAGTTCGGCGAGGGCGTGCACCGGCCCGCGCGCCGTGGTGCGCGCCGTCCGCGCGACCCGGGTGATCCGCTCGCACTCGAAGGGCGCGAGCCGGTCCTCGATGGCGGCGCCGATCGCCCCGTAGCCGATGATCAGTACGGACTTGTCCGCGAGGGCGTCGTAGAACCCGGAACGCCACTCCTCGCGGTCCTGGCCGCGCACCATGCCGGGGATCCCGCGCAGGGAGGCCAGGGTCAGGGCGAGCGCCAGTTCGGCGGTGCTCGCCTCGTGGACCCCGCGGGCGTTGCACAGCCGTACACCGGGGCCGAGGTCGCCGAGGCCGCCCAGGACGTGGTCTATGCCCGCGGTCAGGGTCTGCACGACCTGGAGGCGGGGCATCGCGGCCAGCGGGCGCAGGGTGACGGCCTGGGACTTCATGTAGGGCGTGACGTAGAAGACACAGGCGGCCGGATCGGCCGGGAAGTCCTCCTCGCCGTCCCATCGGCGGTAGCGGAAGGAATCGGGCAGGCCCTCGATCTCCTCGGCGGGGAAGGGCAGCCATACGTCGGGAATCTCTACGGTCATGATCGGGAGGCTATGCCAGGTGATCCGGATCGAGCCGTTAGTTTGTGTGCCGGACCGGGAGGACCAAGGGGGACGCACGGGTGGAGCGCAGGTCGATCGGGGCGGGAGCGCTGGCGGTGGGTGCCGTCGGACTCGGGTGCATGCCCATGAGCGGGGCGTACGCGCCCTCGCGCAGGCGGCGCGAGGAATCGCTGCGCACGGTGCACACGGCCCTGGACCTGGGCGCGAACCTGCTGGACACCGCCGATCTGTACGGTCCGTACACCAATGAGCTGCTGCTCGGGCGGGTGCTGCGGGAGCGCCGGCCGGACGCCTTCGTCTCCGCGAAGGTGGGGCTGCGGGGGGACGGGCGGCACGTGGTGGCGGACGGCCGTCCCGGGTACGTGCGGCGGGCCTGCGACGCCTCGCTGCGGCGGCTGCGCACCGACGTCATAGACCTGTACCAGCTGCACCGGGTGGACCCGGAGGTGCCGTTGGAGGAGACGTGGGGCGCGATGGCGGAGCTGGTGGGCGCCGGGAAGGTGCGGGCGCTCGGCTTCTGCGCGCTGGGCGCGGGGGCCGGACCGGGTGCGGGACGCCGCGGGGACCGGACGTACGAGGCGACCGTAGGGCACCTGGAGCGGGCGCAGCAGGTGTTCCCCGTGAGCGCGGTGCAGGCGGAGCTGTCGGTGTGGTCGCCGCGGGCGGCGCGGCACCTGCTGCCGTGGTGCGCGGCGCGCGGGGTGGGGTTCTTGGCGGCGATGCCGCTGGGGAGCGGTTTCCTGACCGGGACGCTGACTCCGGGCGAGGGCTTCGAGCCGCAGGACGTGCGGGCCCGGCATCCGCTGTTCACGGCGTACGCGATGGCGGCGAACCAGGTGCTGGTGGCTGCGCTGCGGCGGGTGGCGCGGCGGCACGGACCGGAGGTCACGGCGGCCCAGGCGGCGCTGGCGTGGGTGCTGGCGCAGGGTCCGCAGGTGGTTCCGGTGCCGGGTGCCGGGCAGGCGCGCTGGGCGGCGGAGAACGCGCGGGCCGCGGAGGTGCTGCTGACCGCCGACGACCTGGTGGAGCTGTCGGATCTGCCGGCTCCGGTGGGAGCCTGGGACTAGGCCGTGGCCGTCTCCGCAACCACTCGATCGAGTGTACGAGTGGTGGAACTTCGGGAACCGTTGCGGCTGTTGAGTCATGTGAGAGGGACGACCGGAGGACCTGAGGGGAGCAAGGCGATGCGATACGGACGGATTCAGGGGTACGTCGGCCCGCGTGCCGGGAAGCGCGGAGTGCTGGCGGTCTGCGCCCTGGCCGGATGCGGGACGCTGCTGGCGGCGGGGTGCTCGCCACCGGGCGGGGCCGGGGCGCAGCCGGGAGGGTCCTCACCGGGCACCGCCTCCACCGCGTCGACGCAGGGTGCCTCCGGCGGGCCGTCCGCCTCCCCCTCGGTGTCCGTCCCGCCGGCCCGGGGCGGGGTGACGGTGACGGGCGAGGCCGCCAAGGACCTGGAGTCCCCGTGGGGCGTGGCGCCGCTGCCCGACGGGGACCTGCTGGTCGCCTCGCGGGACAAGGGGACGATCAGCCGGGTCGATGCGGCCACGGGCACGGCAACCCGGATCGGCGAGGTGCCCGGGGTGGCTCCGGGCGGTGAGGGCGGGCTGCTGGGCCTGGCGCTGTCTCCCTCCTTCGCCTCGGACCGCATGGTCTACGCGTATTTCACGACCGAGTCCGACAACCGCATCGCACGGCTCCGCTATGACGACAAGCGGCCAACCGGAGATCAACTGGGCGCGCCCGACACGGTGTTGCGGGGAATCCCCAAGGGGACGATCCACAACGGCGGGCGGATCGCCTTCGGCCCGGACAAGATGCTCTATGCCGGGACGGGCGAGAGCGGGGACACGGGGCTCGCCCAGGACAAGAAGTCGCTGGGCGGCAAGATCCTGCGGATGACCCCGGACGGGCGGCCGGTGCACGGCAATCCGGAGGGCGATTCGGTCGTCTACTCCTACGGGCACCGCAATGTGCAGGGGCTCGCCTGGGACGAGGACAAGCGGCTGTGGGCCGCCGAGTTCGGCCAGAACACGTGGGACGAGCTGAATCTGATCGAGCCCGGGGGGAACTACGGCTGGCCGCAGGCGGAGGGGAAGGCCGGAAAGCCGGGGCTGCGCGATCCGGTGGCGGTGTGGAAGACGGACGAGGCGTCGCCGAGTGGGATCGCCTGGGCGCAGGGCTCGATATGGATGGCCGGCCTGAAGGGGCAGCGGCTCTGGCGGATTCCGCTGGCCGGGGCACATCCGGTGGCGGAGCCCGAGGCCTTCCTGGAGGGTGAGTACGGTCGCCTGCGGACCGTGGTTTCCCTCGGCGCGGACAAGTTGCTGCTGGTCACGAGCGAGACGGACGGGCGCGGGTCGCCGGAATCGGGCGACGACAGGATCCTGACACTTACGGTGCGATGACCGGCGGGCTGCGACAGGCGGACGAAAGGCACGGTGGGTGCGGTGTTCAACATGATCGAGGAGCTTTTCAGCCCGGGACGCAAGAACGCGGACGATGAGAAGAAGCGCCTGGAGCTCTCCCGGATCGACGTGAACGACGGCGACCCGGGAAAGGGTCCGATAGACCTGGACTCCGGCAAGGTGCTCATACGCCCGAAGGAACAGCCGCGGGGCTAGGCCGCCTGAGGGGGGACCGGTCCGAAGAGCCGTAGCCGGTGGGCCAGGGCGGCCGCCTCGCCGCGGCCCGCGACGCCCAACTTCGCCAGGATGTTCGAGACGTGCACGCTGGCCGTCTTCGGGGAGATGAAGAGCTCCTCGGCGATCTGTCGGTTGGTGTGGCCTGCCGCGACGAGGCGCAGGACGTCCCGTTCACGGCTGGTCAGGCCCAGCGCCTGGACCGGGTCGGCGTCGGGCGCGGAAGCGTCCTTGGGGGTGCACGCGGGGGTGAGCGGGAGTCTGGCGCGCTGCGCGAGCAGGGCCAGGTCCTCGCGGAGCCGGCGGGCGCCGAGCTCCTGCGCCGTCGCATGGGCCTGGTGGAGCAGCCCGGTCGCCGCGTCCCGGTCGCCCCCGGAGGCGAGGAGGGCCTCCAGGAGCCGGTGGCGGGCCCTGGCCAGCAGGTACGGGCGTTCGAGCGGGCTGACGGCTTCCTCCACGGTCGTCCAGTCGGCGACCGTGTCCTGGCCCTCGGCGCGCAGCAGCTCGGCCCGGAGGTACTCGGAGTGGGCGACCCACACCGGGACCGGTGCAGCCAGGGCGCGGGCGGCGGTGCGCAGGACCGTCAGTGCCTCGGCCCGGCCGGCTTCGGCGGCCGGCAGGCCCCGGGCGTCGGCCTCGGCCGTGGCGGCGGCGAGCAGCAGCGGCCAGGCGTAGCGGTGGTGGCCGAGCGGGAAGCCGTAGGCGATGGCCTCGGCGACCTGGGTGCGGACGTCGGCTATCCGTCCCTCCCCCGCGGCCAGGCCGATCCCGAGGCGGAACATCGGGATCCGGTGCTGGGGCTGACCGTCGTGGGCCCCGAAGTGGGCTCGGGCGGCGCTGAGCTGGCCGGCGGCCTCGGCGAGCTCGCCGCGGGCCAGGGCCAGGTAGGAGAGGCGTGCTGCGGCCGAGGCGCGCGGAGCGGCGCTGCTGACGAGGCTCAGGGTGAGCCGGGCCTCCTTCGCGGCCTCCTCCCAGCGTCCGAGGCTGTAGAGGCTCTCGGCCAGGTTCCCTCGGACCCAGGCCTCGGAGTCCATCAGCCGGGACTTCTTGACCAGTGCGACGCCCTGTTCGGCCAGTTCCACGGCTTCGCGGGACCGGCCCATGCTTTCCAACTGAGAGGTGAGGTTGATATGAGCGCGTCCTGTCAGCATGCCGAGGCCGAGTTCGGTGGCCCGGTCCTTGACCGCGTACATCTCGGCGAGGCCGCGTTCGGGGTCCCCGGCGTCGGTGAGCAGGGTGCCGATGGTGATCCGGGCGTTGAGTTCGGTCTCCTCGGCGCCGACCATCCGCGCGTACTCCACGGCGCGTTCGGCGGCGGCCAGGTTGTCGGGGCCCGGATCGTGGAGCATGCCCCAGCTCGCGGCCCGGACCAGGACTTCGGCGTGCACTTGGGACGGGGGCAGCCCGCGGACCAGTTCCTGTGCCATGGCGAGCTCCTCCCAGCCGTCGCCGCGGGCGAGGCTGACGACGAGCCGGGAGCGCTCGGTCCAGAACCATGCGGCGCGCAACGGGTCGTGGCCGTCGTCCAGGGAGCGCAGGGCGAGCTTGGTGATCTTCAGGGCCCGTTCGCGTTCGCCGCCGAAGCGGGCCGCGACGGTGGCCTCGGCCAGCAGGTCGAGGCGCTGCAACGGGGTGGTCGCGGGGTCGCAGCCGCAGGGCGGGTACACCTCGGTGTAGTCCGCCGGACGCAGTTCGCCGCGCACCTCCTGCGGGACGCCCTCCCACAGTTCCATGGCCCGTTCCAGCAGCCGCAGCTGCTCCGAGTAGGCGTGCCGGCGCCGGGCGGCCACCGAGGCCGCGAGGACGGCGGGCAGTGCCTTGGTGGTGTCGTTGGCGTAGTACCAGTAGTTGGCGAGCCGGATGACCCGCTCCTCGGCGCGGGCCAGCGAGGCGTCGGCCTCCAGCGCCTCGGCGTAGCGGCGGTTGACCCGGGCGCGTTCGCCGGGCAGCAGGTCGTCGGAGACGGCCTCGCGGACGAGGGAGTGGCGGAAGCGGTAGCCGTCCCCGTCGGAGGTGGCGGTGAGGATGTTGGCGCCGACGGCGGCGCGCAGGGCCTCGATCAGCTCGTCCTCGGTGAGCCCGGTGACGGCGCGCAGCAGGCCGTACTCCACCGTGGAGCCTCCCTCGGCGACGATGCGCACGACGCGCTGCGAGGCGTCCGGGAGGACTTCGACGCGCACGAGCAGGAGGTCGCGCAGGGATTCGGTGAGGCCGGTGAGACAGCCGCCGGCACGGGAGGCGACGAGTTCCTCGACGAAGAAGGCGTTTCCGTCGGAACGGTCGAAGACCGATTCGACGAAGTCCTCGTCGGGCTGCGAGGCGAGGATGCCTGCGAGCTGGCGGCGCACCTCGGCCCGGTTGAAGCGGGCCAGTTCGATGCGCTGGACGGTGCGCAGGCGGTCCAGTTCGGCGAGGAGCGGGCGCAGCGGGTGGCGGCGGTGGACGTCGTCGGCCCGGTAGGTGGCGACGACGACGAGCCGGCCGCTGCCGAGGGCCCGGAAGAGGTAGGAGAGCAGGTGCCGGGTGGAGGTGTCGGCCCAGTGCAGGTCTTCCAGGACGAGGACGACGGTGCGGTCGGCGGCGAGGCGCTCCAGCATCCGGGCCGTCAGCTCGAAGAGCCGGGCGGTGCTCTCCTCGTCGTGCGGGCCGCGCGGGGTCTCGCCGAGTTCGGGGAGGATGCGCGCGAGTTCGTCCTCCTGGCCGGCGGCCGCCGCGGCCAGTTCGGCGGGGAGCAGCCGGTGCAGGGTGCGCAAGGCCGTCGAAAACGGGGCGAAGGGAAGGCCCTCCGCCCCGATCTCCACGCAGCCTCCGACGGCGACGACCGCGCCGCGGCGGTCGGCCTCGCAGAGGAACTCCTCGGTGAGGCGGGTCTTTCCGACCCCTGCCTCGCCGCCGATGAGCAGTGCCTGCGGCTCCTGGCCGCCGGCGGCACGACTCAGGGCGTCGGTGAGAACGGCCAGTTCGTCGGCTCGGCCGACGAACACCGGGCTGACAGATCTGGTCTCCACGCCGCCGAGCATCGCACAGGGGCCCTGCTCACCGGCACTCGTTATCGGTGCGCTTCTCATCACGCGGCGATTCACGCGGTTCGCGGCGCGGGGCTACGCGGCGCGGGTGAAGCTGCCCCGCAGGCTTCTCACCGGCCCTTCGGATTCCTGGAACCGGGAGAAGACGCGGCGGGCCTTCTTCGCCTCGAGGGCCAGGCGGTACGCGTCGGCCTCACGGATGAGGTCGTTGCGGCGGGCGGTGGCGATCTCGTACTCGAACATCTCGTACTCCCTGTGTGCGTTCTCTCGGGCACCTCGTTCGGTGTGATCCAAGATTCGCGCCCCAGGGGGTACCGGCACATCGGGAGCATGCCGCATCCGGGCGTACCGGGGGTCCTTAGTCCGGGGCGGAAGGTCCCCGAGGTGGGCTGAGGCAATACCTAGACGGGAGAGGGGCGAGCACGAAAGACCTGGTGGAGACCGCCTACTGCCTAGGCGACCTTGGGAAGGGGCAGGAAGTACATGATGCCGAAGACGATCACACCGATGGCACCGATGGCCACGGCGGCCCAGGACACGGCACGGACCCAGCTGGGGAGCGTGCGGCCGGGGGCGCCGAAGGCCGGGAGGGCCAGCACGAGGACGGCGATGAGCAGCGCGACCGTCGACAGGACACCGTTGACCAGGGCGGTCAGCTGCCAGGCGTTGCCGTACAGGGCCTCGATCTTCGCCTCGGTGCTGGTGGCGTTGGCCGAGTCGATCTGGCCGATGAGGTTCGATCGCTCGGCCACGACGCGGGAGACCCAGCTGCCGCTGAGGGCGATCAGGCCGAGACCGGCGGCGACGATCGCGCCGGCTCCGGCGCCCACGCCGTTGCCGCGCTCGGCGTCGGCCGTCGCGTCGAACTCGTCGTCGAGGTCCGAGTCGAGCTCCTCGTCGGGGATCTCCTCGTCGCCGAGGCCGGTGACGGCGGCGTCGGCGGCGACCGGGACGGTTGTCTCGCCGGCGGTGTCGGCCTTCTTCAGGTCGGCCGGGGAGTCCGCCTCGGGAGCGGTCGGGGCGGGGGTCTTCTTGGTGTCCATGCGGGGCACCGTAGGCGGCTTGTATGAGAGGTGTCTGAGAATCCCGCGGGACCGCCCGCGCCGCCCGGCCCCGGGTCCGCGGGGGGACGGGGGCCGGGCGCGGCAACGGCTGTGGGCGCGGGCGCGGTTACGCGGGAGCGGCCGGGGGCCACTCGTGGGCGAGGACCGACCAGATCTCGGTGTCCTGGCGGACGCCGCGGTAGAGGTCGTTCTCCCGCAGGACGCCGTCCCGGGTCATGCCGAGGCGCTCGGCGGCGGCGACGCTCTTCTTGTTGGCGGAGGCGACGTGCCATTCGACGCGGTGCATCCCGCGCTCGCGGAAGGCCCAGTCGATCAGGATCCGGCAGGCCTTCGTCACCAGGCCGCGGCCGACCATGGCGGGCTCCAGCCAGCAGCCGGCCTCGCAGGTGCCGCTGCCGGTGTCGAAGGTGCGGAAGAGGACTCCGCCGACGAGGACGCCCTCGACCCTGATGCCGTAGAGGCGCCCGGTGTCGGTGGCCGCCTTCTGCGCGTAGGCCGCCAGGTAGGACCGGGCTCCCTCGATGTCCGCGACGACGTCGGGAAGTCCGACGAACTGCCCGATGTGCTCACGGCCGCGGTCCATGTGCGCCAGGAGCTCCTCGGCGTGCCGGATCTCCAGGGGGAACAGCTGGGCGCCTTCGGCGAGGTCTATCGAGAACATGCGGGCTCGTCCTTGGGGTTCGGGCGGCGGTCGACCGCGTCACCGGGATGCTGTGGCGGGCTCGGTGCCGTCCTCGCTCGTGGCGTCGACGGCGCCGGCCCGCTGCGCCGGAAGTGTCGCACGGGGCCGTCGTTCGGGGGGTTCGATGCTGATGCGCGGCAGCCTGCGGTCCAGCCAGGCCGGCAGCCACCAGTTGGCGCCGCCGAGCAGGTGCATCAGGGCAGGGACGAGCAGGGTGCGCAGGACGAAGGCGTCGAGGGCGACGGCCACGGCCAGCGCGATGCCGAACATGGCGATGAGCCGGTCGCCGCTGAGCACGAAGGCCAGGAAGACGGAGATCATGATGACCGCCGCCGAGTTGATCACCCGGCTGGTCTCGGCGAGGCCGACGCGGACGGCCCGCTTGTTGTCGCCGGTGGCGAGCCACTCCTCGTACATCCGGCTGACGAGGAAGACCTGGTAGTCCATGGACAGTCCGAAGAGCACCGAGACCATGATCACCGGCAGGAACGGCTCGATGGGGCCGGAGCTGCCCAGGCCCATCGGTTCGCTGCCCCAGCCCCACTGGAAGATCGCGACGACGACGCCGAAGGAGGACGCGACGGCGGCGACGTTCATGGCGGCCGCCTTGACGGGGATGCCGATGGAGCGGAAAGCCAGGAGCAGGAGCGCGCAGCCCAGAGCGATGACCACTCCGACGAAGAGCGGCAGTTTGCCGATGATGACGGCGGCGAAGTCGTCGTAGCCGGCGGTCACGCCGCCCACGTGGACCCGCATGGAGTTGCCGTGCCCGGCGCGCGGGACGACCTCCTCGCGGAGCCTGTCGACCAGGTCGCTCGTGGCCCTGGTCTGCGGCGAGGAGTCCGGTACCACGGTGACCACGGCCGTGTCGCCGCTCCGGTTGAAGACGGCCGGTCCCGCGGACGCCACTCCCCTGGTCGTCCGGAGGGACTCGGCCAGCCGGTCCACGGCCAGCCGGTCGCCGGCGCCGTCGAGGCGGGCGACCACGGTCAGCGGGCCGTTGGTCCCCGGGCCGAAGCCGTCGGCGAGCAGGTCGTAGGCCTTGCGGGTGGTGGAGGTGGCCGGGTTGTTGCCCTGGTCGGAGGTGCCGAGGTGGAGGGAGAGCGCGGGCAGGGCCAGGACCGCCATGATTGCCGTGGCGACCAGGCCGAGCAGCTTCGGGTGGCGCTCGACGAAGGCCGACCAGCGGGCGGCGAAGCCGGTGACGGACTCGGCTCTCGGGCCCTCGACTGCCAGTCTGCGGCGCTCGCGGCGCGAGAGCGCGCGGGTGCCGATGGAGGACAGGAGGGCGGGCAGCAGGGTCACCGAGGCGGCGACGGTCAGGACCACGGTGAGGGAGGCGGCTATCGCGACGCCGTCGAGGAAGTTCAGCCGCAGCACCAGCATGCCGAGCAGTGCGATGCAGACGGTGGCACCGGCGAAGACGACGGCCCGGCCGGTGGTGGCGACGGCGTTCTCGGCCGCCTCCTCGACCGGCAGGCCGCGCTGGAGGCCCTTGCGGTGGCGGGTGACGATGAACAGCGCGTAGTCGATGCCGACGCCGAGGCCGACGAGGGTGCCCAGCATCGGGGCGAAGTCGGCGACCGGCATGGCGTGACCGAGGAGGGTGATGCCGAAATAGGCGGTGCCCACGCTGACCAGTGCGGTCGCGATGGGCAGCAGGCTGGCGGCCAGCGACCCGAAGGCCAGGAAGAGGACCACGGCGGCGATGGCGACGCCGATCACCTCGGCGAGGTGCGCGCTGGGGGCCTCGGTGAGGCCGATGGCGCGGCCGCCGAGCTCGACCTGGAGGCCGTCGGCCTGGGTCGTCGGGTTCTTCGCGGCGTCGACCACGGCCTTCGCCTCGGACGGGGGGACCGAGTCGGCCGGCTGGTCGAAGGTGACCACGGCGTAGGCGGTGCGACCGTCGGCGCTGATCCGGGCCGTGCTCTCGGGTTCGCCGCCGTAGGGGCCCGCGACCGATCCGACGCCCGGCAGTGCGGCTATCGAAGCGAGCGCCCGCGCCATGCGCTCCTCGACGGCGGGCGTCCGTACGCTCTGGTGGTCCGGGGCCCGCCACACGATGGTGCCGGCGTCACCGCCCTGACCGGGGAAGCCCTCCCGGAGCAGGGCGTGCGCCTTGCTGGACTCGGTGCCGGGGACCTCGTAGTCGTTGGAGAACGCCGCTCCGGCGCCGATCGCGGCAGCCGCGGTCCCGCCGAAGGCGAGGAGCCAGAGCATGACGACGACGAGGCGGTGCCGCATGCACCACCGTGCGATTGCTGCCAACGGACGGGCTCCCTGGTGGTTCGGTCTTCACCGGGAAGGGCCCGTCGCAAAGAACGCTTGAACACTGAACGCCGAGCTTCTCAGAACTTACGGCCTCCACCCTTCACGATCGCAGCGTTCCGTGATCGTCGGAGGCCTTCGTGGGCATCGTCACAGGCGGCAGGGGGCGGGCTGCGGCGCCGTCGTCGGCCCGGTAGCCGGGCAGCGAGGGCCAGCGCACGGTGAGCACCACGGAGTCCTCCTCCGCGTACCAGGAATGGTCCACACCGCGCCCCCACACGACGTAGTCACCCTGTTCGGCGAGCACGACGCTGCGGCCGGGGAACTCCAGGCGGAACCGGCCGCTGATCAGCACCTGCAGTGCCGTTCGGGACTCGCCGCGCACCCAGCGCGACCGTTCCTCGCCCTTGGGGTGCACGCCCCACTTGATCTCCACGTCCTCGCTGTGGCGGGGGTCGCCGGCCTCTTTGAAATGGCCGAGCAGCCAGCCGCGGTCCACCGCGGCGTCGGGCGCGGCCTTGCCGGTGTACACGGCGGGGGCGGGGAGTCCGGGGTCGCTCACCCGGGTGAGGTTAATGCAGTTGTGCCGGTGGGTGACGGCTGGTGAGCTGGCCGGATGACGATGGATCGAGACGCCTTGCTGAAGTTGCGCGCCGAGTTCGACACCGAGATGCGCCGGGAGGCGCGGCCCGACACGAGCGACGCGCGCGTGGAGCGGGCGGGCTCGGTCGTACGCCAGATCGTGCCGGGCGCGGGCGGCAGCACCGTGCTCTGGTCGGACCTGGACGAGGGGACCGCGGATGCGGTGATCGCGGAGCAGGTGGGGTACTTCACGGGGCTGGCCGCCCGGGGCGAGATCGCGGCGCCGGAGTTCGAGTGGAAGCTCTACGACTACGACCGCCCCGCCGACCTCGGGGACCGGTTGCGCGCGGCGGGCTTCGTGGCGGAGCCGGCGGAGACGCTGATGATCGGCCGGACGTCGGAGCTCGCGAAGCTCCCGGCGGAGCCGCCCGCGGGGATCACCTTGCGGGTGGTGACCGACGAAGAGGGCGTGGACCTGATGATGCGGGCCCACCGGGGCGCCTTCGCCGCGGACCGGCCGCGCATCAGGGAGCTGATGGTGAACCTGTGGCGGGACGAGCCGGACACGATCGAAGCGGTCGTGGCGATGGCGGGCGACGTCCCGGTGTCCGCGGCCCGGATGGAGATGCGCCCGGGCACCTCATTCGCGGGCCTGTGGGGCGGCGGCACGGTGCCGCGGTGGCGCGGCCGCGGCATCTACCGCCTCCTGGTCGCCCACCGCGCCCGCGTGGCGGCGGAGCGCGGCATCCGCTACCTCCAGGTGGACGCGTCGCGGGACAGCCGGCCGATCCTGGAGCGGCTGGGCTTCGAGGTGCTCGGGGTCACGGTGCCGTGGGTGTGGGAGGGCTAGGGCGCGTTGCGAGAGTCCCGCCTGCCGGTGACGGCCGGCGGGATCCGCGAGAGACGGGCTGGTCCCCGACGAGTCGCCCGGAACGCCTTCCACGGCCCGTCCCGACGGGGCAAGATCACAGGCATGGCAGCGACAGAACCCACCCAGCGCGTCGGCCCGCCCCTCACCGGGGGCGAGCGCGAGACGCTCCGCGCTTACCTCGACTTCCACCGGGCGACCCTCGCCTGGAAGTGCGACGGCCTCACCGACGAGGAACTGCGCCTCCAGGCTTCCCCGCCCTCCACCTTGTCCCTGCTGGGGCTGGTCCGGCACATGGCGGAGGTCGAGCGGCACTGGTTCCGCCGGACGATGGGCGGGGCGGACGTCCCGCACCTGTGGTCGGACAAGCGCGATTTCCAGGCCGCCTACGACGCCTCCGGCTCGACCCGCGCCGAGGCCTTCGCGGCCTGGGAGGCGGAGGTCGAGCACTCACGTGCGGTGGAGGCGGCCGCCGAGTCCCTGGACGTGACGGCGCACGTCGTGAAGTGGGAGGAGGACGCCTCGCTCCGCACGCTCATGCTGCACATGATCCACGAGTACGCCCGCCACAACGGCCACGCGGACTTCCTCCGCGAGGCCATCGACGGCACCACGGGGGCGTGAGCCCGGGCACATGAGCCCGCCCCCCTACGGGGCCGCGCCGTACGGCGGCGGCGCGGCCGGGTCCCCGCGCGTCAAGGGCGCCAGTAGCCCAGGGCGTTGACGCGCATCTTCGGCAGGGCCAGGTCCTTGCGGAGCCAGCTCGTCAGGGTGCGGGTGGTGGCCGTGTCGCAGGCCAGCCAGACGTAGGCCGACCCGGCTTCGCCGAGGAGGGGCGGGAGTTCGGCGCGCACGCGCTCGGCCAGCGCCGCGCCTGCGCCCGCGCCCCGCTCGACCCGCCGTACGTCGTGGCGGTCCGCGTGTGCCCGTAGGGGCAGTTCGGCGTCGCTCGCGTGCTGGGTCTCGAACCAGACCGTCGCCGGGGTGTCCGGGAACGCGTCCAGCAGGGAGTTGACCGCGGGCAGCGAGGCCGGGTCTCCGATCACGAGGAGCCGCGCGGGGGCCGGATCCGGCGCAGTGAAGCCCGTGCCCTGGACGGTCGCCTCGATGGTGTCGCCCGGCGCCGCGCGCCGCGCCCAGTCGCTCGCGACCCCGTCGTGCAGGGCGAATTCCAGCGAGAAGGTACCGGCGGCCGGGTCCGGGTCGACCAGCGTGTAGGCCCGCTGGTGCGGCTTGCCGTCGGCGGCTGCGAACCAGAGCCGTACCCACATGGTCGGATGAAGCGACTGCCCCGCCGCCGCGAGCAGTCCGCCGTCCGTCAGCCGCAGGCGCCGGAAGTGTTCGGTGACCTGCTCGGCCCCGGTCACGGTGAAGCGGAAGTCCTTGCCCCGCATCAGTTTGAGGACCACGCCCTCCCAGCCCTTGGCCGTTCTCTCCGCCCCGCTCGCGACGCTCATCGCACCCCTACCTTCCCCTTATAGTTAGGGCAGCCTAACCTAATTGCACGTGGGGAAGAGTGTGAGCCTTGTGAGCAGCACGGACGACGTATACAAGGACGACGACGATTACGAGCTCTACCGGGACACCTGGGGCATCGCGCACCTCCGCGCCCCGGACCCGCTCCGTCTGTCCTACGCCCAGGGGCGCACCACCGCCCTCGACCGTGCCTGGCAGCTGGAGATCGAGCACCTGCGCGCCGACGGCGCGAGCGCTTCCCTCCTCGGCGCGGGATCCGTGCCCTGGGACCGCTTCGCCCGCCAGAGCCGTCTCGCCGACACCGCGCGCCGCTGCTACGAGGCGCTCGACCCCGAAACGGCCGACTGGGTCCGGGCGTACGTCGCCGGCGTGAACGACGGGCTGGCCTCCGGGGCCGCCCGCGACACGCGCTTCGCGCACGCCCCCGAGCCGTGGGAGCCGTGGGTCCCGCTCGCCGTCTGGATCTCCACCCACATCCTGTTCGCGGGCTTCGCGACGAAGCTGTGGCGCGAGCGGGTGGCCCGCGCCCTCGGCGACGAAGCCGCCACCCTGTTCGCCACCGACGGCCCCGGCACCGCCGGCAGCAACGGCTGGCTGGTGCCGGGCGACCGGACCGCCACGGGAGCGGCGATCATCGCGGGCGACCCGCACCGGTTCATCGAGAACCCGGGTGTGTACCAGCAGATACGTATCGCCTGCCCCGAGTACGACGTCCTCGGCCTCGCCGTCCCCGGCGTCCCCGGCATCGCCCACTTCGGGCACACCGGCAGCGCCGCCTGGGCCATCACCAACGCCATGGCCGACTACCAGGACCTGTACTGCGAGCGGTTGCGGCACTTGGAGGACGGCCGCGTCGAGGCCCTCGGCCCCGACGGCGCCTGGGAACCGGTCGCCCGCCACACCGAGACCATCGCGGTCGCCGGAGCGGATCCGGTCGAGGTGGAGGTCCTGGAGACCGCACGCGGCCCCGTGATCATCCGGGAGGCCGACGAGGCCGACGCGGACGACGCGACCGACGCGGAAGGCGCGACCGCCCGGGACGGCAGCAACGGCAGCAACAGCCGGACCCTCTCGCTGCGCTACCCGCCCCGCGTCCGCCGCGATCTCGGCTTCGCCGCCCTGCCCGCGCTCCTGCGCGCCCGGACCGTCGCCGACATCGACGCCGCCCTGGACGGCTGGGCCGAGCCCGTCAACGTCGTCCACGCCGCCGACACCGAGGGCGGCCTGCTGCACCGCGTCGCCGGAGCCGTCCCGCTGCGCGACCCCGCCAACCGGTTGCGGCCGGTGCCCGCCTCGGACGCCCGCCACGCCTGGCAGGGCTGGGCGAAGACCCCCGCCGAGCCGGTGCAGGGCTTCGCCGTCATGGCGAACGCGCGCGGGATCGCCTCCCCGCTGGGCGTGGAGTTCGCGCCGCCCCACCGCGCCAACCGCATCCGCGAACTGCTCTCCGGATCGGCGGACTGGTCCCCGAAGGCCATGGCCGGCGTGCACGCGGACACGCACCTCGCCTCCGCCGCGCCGCTGCTCGCCCTGCTGCCCGCGCTCGGCGGCCTCTCCCCCGCCGCCGCCGCGCTGCGCACCCGACTGCTCGGCTGGGACCGGCACATGGACGCGGACAGCACCGACGCCACCGTCTTCTCGGCCTTCCGGGCGGCGACCGTACGCCGCTTCGCCGCCGACCCGGTCTTCGCCGGCCTCGCGGACGCCCCGACCGGCCCTGAGGTGTTCCACCCCTGGCTGTACCTGCTCCCCCGGGTCGGCTACGCCCTGGAGGGCCTGCTCACCACCCCCCTGCTACCCGATCTGGACCGTGCCGGGCACGTCCGCGCCGCCCTGGAGGAGACGGCCGCCGCCGGGGCCCCCGACGTCCCCTGGTCGCAGGTCCACCGGCTGGCCCCCTGGTCCGCGCTGCCGGACCCGGACACCGAGTGGCCGGGCCTCGGCGGGGACCACGACTGCGTCAACGCCACCTCCACCGTGCCCGGTTTCACCGACCTCGCCGCCCGCGCCTCGGCGGCCCGCTACGTCTGGGACCTGGCCCGCCGCGAGGACAGCCTCTGGGCCGTGCCGCTCGGCGCGGACGGCGTCGCCGACAGCCCGCACCACCTCGACCAGCTCCCGCTGTGGGCCCGCTGCGAACTCGTCCCCGTCGTCACCGACTGGGCCCGCCTCACCAAGGAATCCGTATGACCACCTGGCCCGCCGCCCGGCAGCCCGTCCACACGCACCACGTCGAGGGCTTCGGCACCGTCACCCTGACGTCCGTCGACCCCGCCGCCGACTCCGTGCTGATCCACTCCTGGGTCAGCGAGGAGCGTGCCGCGTTCTGGGGCATGGGCGGGGCCAGCCGCGAGCTCGTGCGCGAGATCTACGAGGACGTGGACCGCCGCACCACCCACCACGCGTACCTCGCGCGGCGCGAGGGGACGCCGGTCGCGCTGTTCCAGACGTACGACTGCGCGGAGGACCGGGTCGGCGAGTGCTACGAGGTCCAGCCCGGCGACATCGGCGTGCACCTCCTGATCGGCCCCGACGCGGGCACAGCCGAACAGGGTTTCACGGCAGCCCTGCTGACCGCGTTCATGGCGTTCGTGATCGCCGACGGCACGATCCGCCGTGTCATCGCCGAGCCGGACGCCCGCAACGACAAGGCCATAGCCCGCCTGCGGCGCACCGGTTTCGCGCTCGGCCCGGAGGTGGAGCTCCCGGAGATCGACCTTCCCGAGGTCTACCTCCCGGCCAAGCAGGCGCGCCTGCTCATCCTCGACCTGTCGGGAGCCCTGCCAGAAATTCGGTGACCAGAGCCGCCCACTCCTGCGGGCGCTCGGCGAACGGCAGGTGTCCGGTGGGCAGTTCCGCCCACCGGGCGCCGGGCAGCGCGTCGGCCACCTCCCGCTGGAGCTCCAGCGGTACGAGGCGGTCGGCGGTGGTCGCGACGACGAGCGCGGGTACGTCGATCCGCGCGAGGTCGGCGCGCAGGTCGGCGCCCTTCACCAGGGCGGCGTGGTCCCCGCCGCCGGGCGGGAGGGACGCGGCGGTGGCGCGTACGGCCGCCTCCACCTGCTCGTCCGTCAGGCCCTCCAGCGCCTGCGGGCCGAGGGTGAGCGGCAGAAGGAGCCGCGCGAGCAGCTCGTTCTCCTCGCGCCGGGCCAGCTCCGACCACAGGTCGGCGATGAGCCCGAGCCACTGCCCGGCCCGGGCGAAGGTGGCGGTGAGCACGAGCGCGGTGACACGTTCGGGGTAGCGGGCGGCGACGCGCACGGCGACGTTCCCGCCGAGGGAGTAGCCGAGGACGGCGAACCGCTCCAGCCCCTCGGCGTCGGCCGCGGCGACCAGCTGGTCGGCGATTTCGTCCAGTTCCAGCGGGCTCGTGGCGCGCGGGGTCGCCCCCGTACCCGGATAGTCGACGCCGACGAGGGTGTGGCCGGCGGCCAGGGTGTCGAGGATCGGACCGAAGTTCGACTCGACCGAGCCCCCTGCGCCATGGGCGAGGAGCAGTCCGGGCCCGCCGCTCCCCTTGCGGACGGTGCGGGCATAAGTGCTGGTCAGTGCGGTGCTCACGAAGGATCCCCTGATTTCCGTAACGGTCGCTACAAAAAGAACCGTACCCGATTTAACGAGCGGTCGCTACAGAACTCCGGGGTTTTTGTACGGGCGCTGTACGGGTCGACGGTGCGTCAGCCCGCGCCCGCACGGGGATGTCGCAGGCATGGCAGACGACAACAAGCCCCAGAGGAACGTCTCGTGGCGGGTCCTGGGCGCACTGGCCGCGCATTTCCGCAGGCAGGCGAACTACACCCAGGCGAGCCTGGCCGAGTACCTGCACACCGACCCGGAGACGATCGGCTCCATGGAGCAGGGCCGTCGGCTCCTCCAGCCGCGCATGGCGGCGATCCTCGACGATCTGTTCGGTACCGGCGGCTTGTTGAGCATGACACTGGCGAAGATCCCGAAGCGGGAGCGGTACCCCGCCTTCGCGCTCGACTTCATCACCCACGAGCGGGACGCGGAGAGCCTGTTCTCGTACCAGAACTCGGTCATCCCGGGGCTGCTCCAGACCCCGGAGTACGCGGCGGCGGTCTTCGGCTGCCTCTACCCGCCGCTCACCCAGGAGGAGATCGAGGTGCAGACGGCCACCCGGTTGGCCCGGCAGACCATGCTGGCGCGCAAGCCGTGGCCGCCGATGATGCACTACATCCTGGAACAGTCGGTCCTCGAACGCCCCATCGGCGGGCGGGAAGTCCTCCGGGCCCAGCTCCGCCACCTGCGCGAACTGGCCGAACTACCCTTCCTCGGGCTCCAGATCATGCCCACCGCGCGCGAGAGCCATGCGGGCCTGGCCGGCCCCATGGTGCTGCTGGAGACCGGCGACCACGACCAGCTCGCCTACCTGGAAGGACAGGGCGTCAGCTTCCTGCTGGACGACCCCGAGGAGGTCCATCCGCTGAGTCTCAAATATGGGATCCTGCGGAACCAGGCGCTGTCCATGGAGGACAGCAGGCGCCTGCTGGACGACCTGCTAGGAGAGTCATGACCCGCGCACTGACCTGGTTCAAGTCGAGCTACAGCAGCGATGAGGGCGGCAACTGCCTCGAAGTCGCCTACCACTGGCGGAAGTCCAGCTACAGCAGCGACGAGGGCGGCGACTGCGTCGAGGTCTCCGCCCACGCCGCCGCCGTGCACGTCCGCGACTCCAAGGTCACCGAGGGCCCCGTCCTGACCGTGGCCCCGGGCGCCTGGGCCGCATTCGTCACCGCCGCAGCTTGACCATCCCCCTCCCGCGCCGGGAAGCTGATTCCCACTCAAATCAATGGCGCTGGGGGGAAATTGACCAGCCAGAATCTGCACATCGGACCGGACGCGGCGGCCGACCGCTACCGTTTGCTCCGGTCCATCGGGCGCGGCGGGGAGGCGGTGCTCTATCTCGCGGAGATCGAGCTCGCCGGCGGATCCGAGCCCGTGGTCGTGAAGGTGCTCGACTCCAAGACCACGATCACCCCGGAGGTCTTCGACCGGATCAGCCAGAAGTGGAACGAGCAGGCGGAACTGCTGCGCTTCGTCCACCGGCCGGGTGTCGTGGGCGTACGGGAACACTTCGAGGGGCCGCCGATCCACCGGCCCGGGGAGTCCGGGACGCTGACGGGACGGGCCCTCGTCCTGGTCATGAACCACGTCGACGGGCTCGACCTGCGCGACTGGCGGGCCGAGCGGACCCTCGCCACGGCCGCCGAGCGGCGCGAGGTGATGCGCACGCTGGAGCAGCTGGCCGACGTACTGGACTGGCTGCACTCGGGGAAGGCCACCCCGTCCGGGCGCCAGGTGATCCACGGTGACCTGTCCCCCGGCAACGTCATGGTCGACGCCCACGGGCAGGCGACCCTGGTGGACTTCGGCCTCAGCAAGCTGACCGCCGACCACCAAACCGCGGAGGTCTGGTTCACCCCCGGCTACGCGGCCCCCGAGGTCTTCGACGGCAAGCGGACCCCGGGCGCGGACCGGTACGCCTTCGGAGCCATCGCCTACTTCCTGCTGAGCGGCGAATCGCCGCCCGCGACCCCGGACCTGCTGGCCCGCGCTCTCACCGGGCTGCCGCAGTTCGCCGTCCTGGACGCGGAGCAGCGGGCGCGGATCACCTCCATCTACGCCTCCGACCCGCTGAAGCGTCCGGTGAACCTGGCGGGCTGGATGAAGGACATCCGCCGCGCGGTGGTGTCCACGACCACGTCCACCTCGCAGCGGGTGGTCCAGGACGCGCTCCCGGTCGCGGCCCAGGCCTCGGCCCAGGTCCCGCCGAAGCCCGCGGCCCCACCGCCTCCCTCGTCCGCCCCGACGGCGGCGCCGCCGTCGGCCCCGCCGTCCGCGCCGGCGGAGGCCCCGGCTGTCCCGGCGCAGCCGCCGTACACCCCTCCGCCCACCGAGCCCGCGTACACGCCGCCGCCCACCGAGCCCGCGTACACGCCTCCCCCGGCGCAGCCGGTGTACACCCCACCACCCGCGGAGCCCGCGTACACCCCGCCGGTTCAGGCGAGCGTGCCGCAGGGCTACGGGCCCGCGGCCGCCTCCCGTACGGAACCGGCGCCCGAACCTCCCCCGCGCAAGAAGCGGCGGACCGGGCTGGTGCTCGGGGCCGTGGCCGCGGTCCTGGTGGTGGCCGCCGCCGCGCTGGCCGGCGTACGCCTGCTCGACAAGAAGGACGCGGACCGCTCGGATACGGCGGGCGGCGGGGACAAGGCCGCCGCGTCCTCGTCGGCCCCGCAGAGCCCGACACCGAGGCCGACGCCCACCCCGTCGGCCTCCGCGACCGACGGCGCGACCGCGGGCCCGACGGCCCAGCCCACCGCGACGGGTTCCCAGCCCCCCTCGGGGGTCGCACCGGGCATCAAGGCCGCCGACCTGACCGTCATGAGCCCCGTCTCGGACCTGGGCGGATTCGAGGTCGGCCCCGCCAAGATCAACACCAAGCAGTACGGAGCCGCGTTCATCCAGGAAAGCAGCTGCAACTTCGACGCGTACACGGAGTTCGATCTCAACCGCGAGTGGAAGAAGCTGGACTTCACCGCGGGGATCGACGACGGCTCGTCGAACGAGAAGGGACGCGTCAGCATCTCGCTCGACGGCCAGCCCGCCGCGTTCTCCGAGCTCGTGGAGCTGGGCAAGCCGATCACCCACTCGGTCGACGTGAGCGGCGCCCTGCGGCTGCGCATCAAGGTGGACAAGGGCTGCGACAACGGCACGGTCGTGATCGCCGCCCCGCAGCTGTCGCGCTGACCCCCGGACGCACGGCGGCCCCGCACCGGATTCCGGTGCGGGGCCGCCGCCGTAGGTGCTCGGCGACTACTCGGAAACGCCCAGGCGCTCCAGGATGAGCTCCTTGACGCGCGCCGCGTCGGCCTGGCCGCGGGTGGTCTTCATGACCGCTCCGACCAGCGCGCCGACCGCCGCGATCTTGCCGCCGCGGATCTTGTCGGCGATGCCCGCGTTGCCCGCGATGGCCTCGTCCACGGCCGCGCCGAGCGCGCCCTCGTCCGAGACGACCTTCAGGCCGCGCTTCTCGACGACCTCGTCCGGGGTGCCCTCGCCGGCGAGCACGCCTTCGAGGACCTGCCGGGCGAGCTTGTCGTTGAGCTCACCGGCCGCCACCAGGGCCGCGACGCGCGCGACCTGGACGGGGGTGATGGGCAGCTCGTCGACGACGACGCCCTGCTCGTTGGCGTTGCGCGCGAGCTCGCCCATCCACCACTTGCGGGCGGCCGCCGAATCGGCGCCGGCCTCGATGGTGGCGACGATGGAGTCCACCGCGCCCGCGTTGAGGATCGACTGCATGTCGTGCTCGGTGACGCCCCACTCCTGGAGGAGGCGGTTGCGGCGCACGCGCGGCATCTCCGGCAGACCGGCACGCAGCTCCTCGACCCAGGTGCGGGCCGGGGCGATCGGGACCAGGTCGGGCTCCGGGAAGTACCGGTAGTCCTCGGCGTTGTCCTTGATGCGGCCGGCCGTGGTGGAGCCGTCCTCCTCGTGGAAGTGCCGGGTCTCCTGCACGATCGAGCCGCCGGAGGAGAGCACCGCCGCGTGGCGCTGGATCTCGAAGCGGGCGGCACGCTCGACGGAGCGCAGCGAGTTGACGTTCTTCGTCTCGCTGCGGGTGCCGAACTCGGACTCGGGGGTGGGGCGCAGCGACAGGTTGACGTCGCAGCGCATCTGGCCCTTGTCCATGCGGGCCTCGGAGACGCCGAGCGCCTTGATGACCTCGCGCAGCTCGGCGACGTACGCCTTGGCCACCTCGGGGGCGCGCTCGCCGGCGCCCTCGATCGGCTTGGTGACGATCTCGATGAGGGGGATGCCGGCGCGGTTGTAGTCCAGCAGGGAGTGGGACGCGCCGTGGATACGGCCGGTGGCGCCGCCGACGTGCAGCGACTTGCCGGTGTCCTCCTCCATGTGGGCGCGCTCGATCTCCACGCGGAAGATCTCGCCGTCCTCCAACTGGACGTCCAGGAAGCCGTTGAAGGCGATGGGCTCGTCGTACTGGGAGGTCTGGAAGTTCTTCGGCATGTCCGGATAGAAGTAGTTCTTCCGGGCGAAGCGGCACCACTCGGCGATCTCGCAGTTCAGCGCGAGACCGATCTTGATGGCGGACTCGATGCCGATCTCGTTGACGACCGGCAGCGCGCCGGGCAGACCGAGGCAGACCGGGCAGGTCTGCGAGTTGGGCTCGGCGCCCAGCTCGGTGGAGCAGCCGCAGAACATCTTGGTCTTCGTGCCGAGCTCGACGTGGACCTCGAGGCCCATGACGGGGTCGTACGACGCGAGGGCGTCCTCGTACGACAGCAGTTCGGTGACAGTCACAGTGGAAATTCCCTCTCAGCCCAGCAGGACGTCGTCGTCGCCGAGACGCTTCAGCTCGCGGTACAGGATCGCGAGGCCGGTGACGATGGCGGCGGCGGACACGGCGGCGTCGATCAGCCTCAGCGTGTCGTGCTCGGTACGGGCCTTCCTGGCCTGCTTCCAGACGCTGAGGACACCGAAGGCGGTGGTGCCGATCGACAGGTACGTACCGGACTTGGACTTCTTGAAGCCCTTGGCCTTGGACAGCGCACTCGAACTCACAGCGACGGAGCCTCCTCAAGCAGCGGGTGGCCCCAGCGCTCGACGAAGGCGGCCTCGACTGCGGCACCCACCTTGTACAGGCGGTCGTCCTTCATCGCCGGGGCGATGATCTGGAGCCCGACCGGAAGACCGTCCTCCGGGGCCAGGCCGCAGGGCAGCGACATGGCGGAGTTGCCGGCCAGGTTGGTCGGGATGGTGCACAGGTCCGCGAGGTACATGGCGAGCGGGTCGTCGGTGCGCTCACCGATCGGGAAGGCGGTGGTGGGCGTGGTCGGGGAGACGATCACGTCGACCTGCTCGAAGGCCTTCTCGAAGTCCTGCGTGATGAGCGTACGGACCTTCTGTGCGGAGCCGTAGTACGCGTCGTAGTAGCCGGAGCTGAGCGCGTACGTACCGAGGATGATGCGGCGCTTGACCTCGTCGCCGAAGCCGGCTTCGCGGGTCAGGGCCGTGACGTCCTCGGCGGACTTGGTGCCGTCGTCGCCGACCCGCAGGCCGTAGCGCATGGCGTCGAAGCGGGCCAGGTTGGAAGAGCACTCGGACGGCGCGATCAGGTAGTACGCGGCCATCGCGAGGTCGAAGGACGGGCAGTCCAGCTCCACGATCTCGGCGCCGAGCTCCTCGAGGAGGGCGACGGACTCGTTGAAGCGCTGGACGACGCCGGCCTGGTAGCCCTCGCCGGCGAACTGCTTGACCACGCCGACGCGCATGCCGGCGACGGAGCCGTTGCGGGCCGCCTCGACGACCGGCGGGACCGGGGCGTCGATGGAGGTGGAGTCGAGCGGGTCGTGGCCGGCGATGACCTCGTGGAGCAGGGCCGTGTCCAGGACCGTACGGGCACAGGGGCCGCCCTGGTCCAGGGAGGAGGAGAAGGCGACCATGCCGTAGCGGGAGACCGCGCCGTAGGTCGGCTTCACGCCGACGGTGCCGGTGACGGCGGCGGGCTGGCGGATGGAGCCGCCGGTGTCCGTGCCGATGGCCAGCGGTGCCTGGAAGGCCGCCAGCGCGGCGGCGGAGCCGCCGCCGGAGCCGCCGGGGATCCGGGTGAGGTCCCAGGGGTTGCCGGTGGGGCCGTAGGCGCTGTTCTCGGTGGAGGACCCCATGGCGAACTCGTCCATGTTGGTCTTGCCGAGGATGACGACGTCGGCTTCCTTCAGCTTGCGCGTCAGGGTCGCGTCGTAGGGCGGGATCCAGCCTTCGAGGATCTTCGAACCGACGGTGGTCGGGACCCCGACGGTGGTGAAGATGTCCTTGAGTGCGAGCGGGACACCGGCCAGCGGGCCCAGCTTCTCGCCGCGCTCGCGCTTGGCGTCGACGGCACGGGCCTGGGCCAGCGCGCCCTCGCGGTCGACGTGCAGGAAGGCGTGGACCTTCTCGTCGGTCGCCTCGATGCGGGCCAGGTGGGCCGCGGTGACCTCGACGGCCGTGAGGACGCCGGTGGCGATCTTCTCGGCGGTCTCGGCGGCCGTGAGCCTGATGATGCTCTGCGTGTCGGTCATGTTGTTAGTCCTCCCCCAGGATCTGCGGCACCTTGAAACGCTGCTGCTCCTGGGCGGGAGCGCCGGAAAGCGCCTGCTCGGGGGTGAGCGACGGACGGACCTCGTCCGCGCGCATGACGTTCGTCAGCGGCAGCGGGTGGGAGGTCGGCGGGACGTCTTGGTCGGCGACCTCGGAAACGCGGGCGACCGCGCCGATGATGTCGTCGAGCTGTCCAGCGAAGTGGTCGAGCTCTTCGCTCTTCAGCTCCAGACGTGCCAGCCGAGCGAGGTGGGCGACCTCCTCGCGCGTGATGCCAGGCATGCAGCGATCCTCTGGGGGTTCGAGTGTGTAGGTTTCGGCCCCAATCCTATGGGGCCGAGCCCCTACCCGGCGCAACGGTTTCCCACCGGGGGCGGTACGGAGCCCCGCGCGGGCCCGATTCCCCCAGCGCGGGGCTGCGGCCGCCGCTGCGCGGGGCCGTCCCCCACCCGCCCTTCGCCCGTTCCCCGAGCTCTGCCCGCACCCGGTCCTCGAACGCCGGACGGGCTGGAAAATCCGGCCCCGCCGGCGATCGAGGCGCGGGGTCCGGGGCGGAATTCCGGGCGCGGACCCCCGGGGAGGTCACTGCGCCTGTGCCTCCGCGGCGGCGGCCGCCGCGAGCTCCGCCGTGATGTCCGCCGGGCGGCGCCAGCCGCGCTCGCCGCGGGCCAGCAGCCAGGCGGTGGCCTCCTGCGGGGGCATCGCCGCGGCGACGAGCCAGCCCTGGACGGCGTCGCAGCCGAGGTCGCGCAGCCGCTCCCACGTCTCGTCGTCCTCCACGCCCTCCGCGACGACGAGCAGGCCGAGGGAGTGCGCGAGGTCCACCGTGCAGCGGACGATCTCAGCGTCCTGGGCGTCCACCGCGAGGCGGGCCACGAACGACCGGTCGATCTTGAGCTCGCTCACCGGCAGCCGCCGCAGGTGCACGAGGGAGGAGTAGCCCGTACCGAAGTCGTCCAGGGACATCTTCACGCCGTGACCAGTCAGTCCGGCCATCGTGTCCGCGGCCCGCTGCGGGTCCTCCAGCAGCACGTGTTCCGTTATCTCCAGCTGGAGCCCGCTCGCCGGGACCCCGTGCCGGGCCAGCCGGGCGGCCACCGCGCCGGCGAAGCCCGGGGTGTGGACGTCGCGCGGCGAGACGTTGACGGCGACCGGGACCTTGAGCCCCTGCGCCCGCCACCGGGCGACCTGCGCGAGCGCGGTCTCCAGTACGTACTCCGTCAGGTGCGGCATCAGCCCCGAGGTCTCCGCGATGGCGATGAACTCGTCCGGGGAGACCCGCCCGCGCTCCGGGTGCACCCACCGCACGAGCGCTTCGAGGCCGGCCACCTGGCCGTCGAAGCGGACCTTCGGCTGGTAGTGCAGTTCCACCTCGCCGGCGTCGAGCGCCCGCCGCAGGTCGCCCAGCAGGCCGAGCCGGTCGGGCGTGTTGCTGTCGCGCTTCGACTCGTACACCTCCACGCCCGTGCGGTCCCGCTTCGCCTGGTACATGGCGACGTCGGCGCGGCGCAGCAACCCCTCCGCGTCCAGCGCGTGGTCGGGGAAGACGGCGAGGCCGGCGCTGGCCTCCAGGACCAGGGTCAGGCCGTCCAGGTCGAGGGGCGAGCTGAGCTCGGCGACCAGGTTGCGGGCGACCCGCTGGGCGCTGGTGGTGGAATCGGCGATGGGCAGCAGGACGGCGAACTCGTCGCCGCCGAGCCGGGCCGCCTCGGCGTCCTTGGGCAGGGCCTGGCGGAGCCGGTCCGCGATCTGCAGGAGCAGCCGGTCGCCGGCGAGGTGGCCGAGGGTGTCGTTGACCGCGCGGAAGCGGTCCAGGTCGATCAGCACCAGCGCCGAGCGGGTACCCAGGCGTTCGGCCTGGTCGAGCGCGCTCCAGGCCCGCTCCAGCAGCCACTGCCGGTTCGGCAGCCCGGTCAGTGGATCTTTCAGCTGTTCCTCGGCGCGGGCGCGGGCGATCCACAGTGTGGAGTCGAGGGCGATCAGCGGTACGGCGAACAGCGGCAGCAGCACCGGCTGCGATTCGGCGACCACGCAAATCAGCGGGGCGATGCCGAGGAGGGCGACGGCCACCAGCGCTTGGCGCACCAGCGCGGTGCGGGCGACGGTGGGCAGTCCCCCGCCGCGCGGGGCGAGCGCCAGCCACAGCAGGATGCGGGTGACGAGCAGGTAGGAGACGGCGACCAGGATGACTTCGGGGACGGCGTCGGCTTCCCAGCCGGCGGGCTTCCACGGGTGTTCCACGGACGGCGCCTCGCCGAACGCGGCGAGCACGAGCGCCCCCGCGCCGATGCCGAGGATGTCGGTGGATCCGTGCAGCAGGCCCTGGCGCCAGCGGTGCCGGCGGGCGGCGCCGACGAGGGTGACGACGGCGAGCGAGACCAGGCCCGCCGAGACCCATCCGTAGAGGATGAGGACGCCGAGGGTCAAGGCCGCGCCGGATCCCGTGCCGCCCCACCAGCGGTCGCGGCCGAGGGCGACGAGGTGGCCGACGATGATGCCGGTGAGCAGGGCGAGCGCCCAGCCGACCGTTCCGCCGGGGAACAGGGCGTGACGACTGGTCAGCGCGGCGACGATGCCCACGGCGAGCACCGCCGCGGCGAGACCCATGACGACGAAGGGCAGCGCGGGGCGCCGCCGCTCCGCTCCGTCCGCTCCGGTGTCGAGCAGCCGGGATTCCGGTGTCCTGGCTCCCAGGACACCGAGCCGGACCGTCCGCATGGACGGGAACTCCCCGCCGAAATCTGGTGACGGGTCGGCGCTTTCGGTGGGTTTCATGCCCGTCCCTCTCACAGCCGGCGATGCCGATGTCACGCGATGGCCCCGGTGTCATGCCATCACGACTGGAAGCGCATCAAGCAGCCGTGCACGACGGGCGCACCCCTCAACAGTAGGACGCGGGAGGCTCCCAGGGGCAGCGGTCGGCGGCGGTTGCCCGAATACGACCCAGCCATCCTCATCAGTACGGTATCCGCCGAACGGGTGAGTTTGGACCAGGCCCTTCCAGGTCATCCATCCGATGATCCGACAGGCCAGGACCCGCGACCAGCCATGTACCGGCCTCCGTTGGGCCCTGTACCGGCCGTTCGGGTCCGGATGCCACCCCCCGCCGCGCCTGGCGTGCGCCCGCTCGTACGGCCGCACGCCACGCATCCGTTCACCTTCACCCGTTCGTCTTCGCCGTTGCCCCGCGACGGCTCCGGGGGGGAGACGGTTCCTCCAGGTACTACTCCCCTACGGTGGCGCCGTCCACCGGGAGCGCGGCCTCGCGCGCCGCATCCGGGCCCTGTTCCAACAGGACGGTGAATCCCGCGTCGTCGAGGATGTGGAGCTTCAGCTGCACGGCCTTGTCGTACTTGGATCCGGGGTTGTCGCCGACCACGACGAACGAGGTCTTCTTCGACACCGAGCCGGTGACCTTGGCGCCGAGGCCCTGCAGGGCCTCCTTGGCCCCGTCGCGCGTGTAACTCTGCAAGGTGCCGGTGACGACGACGGTCAGCCCTTCCAGCGGGCGCGGCCCCTGCGCCTCGCCGGAACCTTCCTCCTCCATCCGGACACCGGCGGCCCGCCACTTGCGCAGGATCTCCTGGTGCCAGTCGACGGCGAACCACTCCTTGAGGGAGGCCGCGATGATCGCGCCGACCCCGTCGGTGGCGGTCAGCTCCTCCTCGCTCGCCTGCTCGATGCGCTCGATCGAGCGGAACTCGCGGGCGAGGGCCTCCGCCGCTACCGGTCCGACGTGCCGGATCGACAGGCCGTTGATGATGCGGGCGAGCGGGCGGTCCTTGGCGGCCGCGATGTTCTCCAGCATCGCCAGGGCGTTCTTCTTCGGCTCGCCCTTCTGGTTGGCGAAGACCGTGACGATCTTCTCCTCGCCCGTCTTCGGGTCACGCTTGGGCAGCCCGCTGTCCGGGTCCAGGACGTACGCCTTGATGGGGAGGAGCTGCTCGATGGTGAGGTCGAAGAGGTCACCCTCGTCCAGCAGGGGGGGCTGGGCCGGCTCCAGCGGACCGGTCAGCGCGGCCGCCGCCACCATGCCGAAGTTCTCGATGTCCAGGGACTGGCGGCCACCCAGGTAGAAGAGCCGCTCGCGCAACTGGGCGGGGCAGGTCTGGGCATTGGGACACCGGACGTCGATGTCCCCCTCCTTCATCGGCCGCAGCGCCGTCCCGCACGCGGGGCACTCGCCCGGCATCACGAACTCCCGCTCGCTGCCGTCCCGCAGGTCCACCACCGGGCCGAGGATCTCGGGGATGACGTCGCCCGCCTTGCGCAGGACCACGGTGTCCCCGATGAGCACGCCCTTGGCCCTGACGACCTCCTGGTTGTGCAGGGTCGCGAACTCGACCTCCGAGCCCGCCACCGTCACCGGCTCCACCTGCGCGAACGGGGTCACGCGCCCGGTGCGGCCGACTCCGACCTTGATGTCGATCAGCTTGGTGTTGACCTCTTCGGGGGCGTACTTCCAGGCGATCGCCCAGCGCGGGGCGCGCGCCGTGGAGCCGAGCCGGCCCTGGAGCGCGATCTCGTCGAGCTTGACGACCACCCCGTCGATCTCGTGCTCCACCGAGTGCCGGTTCTCGCCGAAGTCCGCGATGAACGAACGGACTTCGGCGAGCGAGGAGACGACCTTGTTGTGCCGCGCGGTGGGCAGGCCCCACTCGCGCAGCAGCTCGTAGGCCTGTGACTGGCGCTCGATCTCGAAGCCCTCGCGGGCGCCGACGCCGTGCACCACCATGTGCAGCGGCCGGCTCGCGGTGACCTTGGGGTCCTTCTGGCGCAGGGAACCGGCCGCGGCGTTGCGCGGGTTGGCGAAGGGCTTGCCCTGCGCCTCGACGAGCCGGGCGTTGAGCTCTTCGAACTTCTCCATCGGGAAGTAGACCTCGCCGCGGATCTCGACCAGGGCCGGGATCCGGTCGCCCTTCAGGCGGTCCGGGATCTCGGCGATGGTACGGACGTTGGGCGTGATGTCCTCGCCGGTGCGGCCGTCGCCGCGGGTGGCGGCGCGGGTCAGGCGGCCGTTCTCGTAGGTGAGGTTGACGGCGAGGCCGTCCACCTTCAGCTCGCAGAGGTAGTGGTAGTCGGAGGTGTTGGCGTCCCGGGCCACGCGCTCGGCCCAGGCCGCCAGTTCCTCGTCGTCGAAGGCGTTGTCGAGGGAGAGCATGCGCTCGCGGTGCACGACGGAGGCGAAGTCCGTCTGGTACGCCCCGGCCACCTTCTGGGTGGGCGAATCGGGCGTACGCAGCTCCGGGTACTCCTCCTCCAGCGCCTCCAGGGAGCGCAGCAGCTGGTCGAACTCGGCGTCGCTGACGACCGGCTGGTCGTTCACGTAGTACCGGAAGCGGTGCTCCTCGACCTGCTCGGCGAGGAGCGCGTGCTGCTCGCGCACCGCTGCCGCTACGGCCGTGTCGCTGCCCTGCTTCTGTTCGGCTGCCATGCCGTGTCCTCCCGTGACCCGTCTTGATCCATCACTCAGGGTTGTCGGCGAGCGACCTCGCCGCCCTGACGCAGTGCGCCTGGACGGCGCGCGCGTAGGCGGGCGAGGCGCCCGCCAGACCGCACGACGGGGTGACCACTACGGACTCCGCCAGAGTCCCCGGGGTCAGCCCCAGCCTGCGCCAAAGCTTCCTGACACCCATGACGCTACCGCCCGGGTCTGACAACGGGCCGTCGGTGCCGGGCACCACTCCGGCGAAGAGTTTCGTACCGCCTTCGACGGCTTCCCCGATGGCGTCGTCCTCGCGCTCGGTGAGCAAGGAGAAATCGAACGACACACCTGACGCACCGGCTCGCCGCAGCAGACCGAAGGGCACCTCCGGCGCGCAGGAGTGGACGATGACCTCCCCGTCGTGCACGGCGAACAGCTCGCGCAGCGTCCCCTCGACGACCTGCCGGTCGACGGCGCGGTACGTGCGGTAGCCGCTGGCGGAGCGCACCCGCCCGAGCAGGACCGAGGTGAGCGAGGGCTCGTCGTACTGCAGCACGATCTCGGCGCCGGGAATGCGCCTGCGCACGTCGGCCAGGTGCTCGCGCACCCCTTCGGCCAGCGAGCCGGCCAGGTCCCGGCAGGCGCCGGGGTCCTGGAGCATGGCCTCGCCGCCGTGCAGCTCCAGTGCGCCGGCCAGCGTCCAGGGCCCGACGGCCTGGACCTTGAGCCTCCCCCGGTACCCCTGGGTGAACTCCTCCAGGGCGTCGAGGTCTTCGCCGAGCCAGGAGCGTGCGCGCTTGCTGTCGCGGCCGGGGCGGTCGCTGATCCGCCAGCCGCTGGGCTCCACGTGCGCGTACATGTCCACGAGCAGGCCGAGGGAGCGGCCGATCATGTCCGAGCCGGGGCCCCGCGCGGGCAGCTCGGCGAGGTACGGGAACTCCTCGAAGGACCCCGTGACGGTCTTGGCGGCTTCGCGGGCGTCACCGCCGGGGAACGAGCCGACGCCGGTGGCCCCGCCGGGGGCACTCATCGGCCGGGCCTGACGGAGAGGTCGCTGACCACGGCGTCGCGGGGCAGGTCGACGGCCATCACGATGGTCGTCGCGACGGACTCCGGGTCGATCCAGTCGGCGGCGTCGTAGGACTCGCCCTCCTGGGAGCGGACCTTGGCCTGCATGGGGGTGGCGGTGCGGCCGGGGAAGACGGAGGTGACGCGGATGCCGTGCTCCTTCTCCTCCTCCCGCAGCGAGTCGGCGAGTGCCTTCAGGCCGTGCTTGGAGGCGGCGTACGCGCTCCAGTCGGCATGGGCGGCGAGGCCGGCGCCGGAGTTCACGAAGACGATGGTCGCTCGGGAGGCCCGCAGGGTGGGGAGCAGCAGACGGGTCACCTCGGCGGGGGCGATGAGGTTGACGTTGAGCTGCTGGTGCCAGGTCTTGGGGCGCAGCTCGCCGACGGGGCCGAGGTCGACGATGCCGGCGATGTGCAGGAGCGAGTCGATGCGCTCGGGGACGGGCTGCTTGGAGAAGGCCCACGACAGCCGGTCGGGGTCGGCGAGGTCCCCGACGAGCGCGCGGGAACCGGGGTAGCGGTCGGTGAGCTGCTTGCCGCGGGCGGCGTCGCGTGCGAGCAGGACGAGGTCGTCGCCGCGGGCGTGCAGGCGGTCGGCGACGGCGGCGCCGATGCCGGAGCCGGCGCCGGTGATCAGGTGAGTGGCCATGCCTCCCATGCTCGCAGGTGCCCCGCCCCCGCCGGCCCGCCGGATCCGAGCGCGCAGCCGCGGCGGCCGAGGTCAGAGGCCCGCGGCCTCGCGGAGGGCGGCGGCCGTCTTGGAGGCGTCGTAGTCGGCGGGGACGCCGTCGACGAGGATGATGTCCCCCGCGATGTGGTCGGCGCGCAGCGGGATCAGCGCCTGGTAGGCGGCGGAGGCGTACCAGGCGCGGGCCCCTTCGAGGTCCGGGAAGGCGATCATGACGATCGTGCCGGGCCAGGCGCCCTCCACGACCTCCACCTCGCGGCCGTGGACGAGGAAGCGGCCGCCGAAGGGGTCCATGGTGTCCTGGATCTCCTCGATGTAGCGCAGGATGTCCTCGTTCATGGTCTCCGGGCGTATGTGGGCGATGGCGTAAGCGGTCATCTCGAGCCTCGTCTTCCTTGCGGGATCGGCGTGTTGATCCGATCCTGCCCGCCCGTGACTGCGAAGGCGATTACCTCCGGGGTAACGGCTCCCGCGGGGACGCCCGCGAGGGCCCGCCCGATCGGCTCCCGTCCCCGCGCGCCCGCCTGGCCGGCGTCAATGCCCGACGACAGCCGGGGAGTTGGGCTGGAAGGTGCGGCGGTAGGCGATCGGTGAGACGCCCAGCGCCGTCCGCATGTGCTGGCGCAGGGAGTTGCCCGAGCCGAAGCCGGACCGGTGGGCGACCAGGTCGACGGACAGGTCGCTGGACTCCAGCAAGTGGCGGGCGACTTCGAGGCGTTGGCCGGTGAGCCACTGCACCGGGGTCATGCCGACCTCGTCACGGAACCGCCGGGTGAAGGTGCGCAGGCTCATGCGGGCGTGGGCGGCCAGCTCGGCGAGCGCGATCGGCTCGGCGAGGCGTTCCAGGGCCCAGGCGCGGGTGGCGGTGGTGGTGGCGAGCGTGGGCTCCGGGACGGGCCGGTCGATGTACTGGGCCTGGCCGCCGTCGCGCCAGGGCGGTACGACGCACAGCCGCGCGGCCCGGTTGGCGACGGCCGTGCCGTGGTCCCCGCGGATCAGGTAGAGGCAGAGGTCGACCCCGGACGCGACGCCCGCGGAGGTGAGGACGTCCCCGTCGTCGACGAAGAGCACCTCCTCGTCGAGGTTGACCTGCGGGAAGGCCCGATGGAATTCGGGCGCGTGCACCCAGTGCGTGGTCGCGGCCCGGCCGTCGAGCAGCCCGGCGGCGGCCAGCACGGTGGAGCCCGTACAGATGGAGACGATCCGGGTGCCGGGCCGGATCCCGGCCAGGGCGGCCGCGATCGCGGGCGGCAGCGGGGCGCCGCGCATCAGCTCGTCCATGGCGTGGGTGGGCGGGACGACCACCGTGTCGGCGGCGGCCAGCGCCTCCGGGCCGTGGGAGACCCCGACGGTGAAACCGGCGTCGCTCATCACGGGCGCGCCGTCGGCGGTGCAGACGGTGACCTCGTAGAGCGGCTTCCCGGCCTCGTCGACGGCGTTGCCGAAGACCCGGGAGGGGATGCCGAGCTCGAACGGGGGAACCCCTTCGAGGGCGAGTACGGCGATGCGGTGGGGGTGGGGGGCGGCCATGGCCAGATTCTGTCACATGGTGGCCGTCCGGCCATCACCATGGGAGCGTGCGGGCGGTCAGGCTGATGGCACAGCGGCGCTACCCAGTGTCCGCGGTGACCGCAGTGACCGCGGCGACCGCAGTGACCGCAGTGACCGCAGTGAAGAAGAGACCGCAGTACCGACCAGAGGAGACATCCATGCGTGCCGTCGTCGTCAGCCAGTGGGGCGGACCCGAGGTGCTCACCGAGACCGAGCTGGAGCGGCCGGAGCCGGGCGCCGCCGAGATCCTCGTGCGTGTGCGCGCGGCCGGTGTGAACCCGGTCGACTGGAAGACCCGCGCCTCGGGCGGCCTGATCTCCTGGGGCGCGGTCCCCGTGGTCGGCTGGGACGTCTCCGGCACGGTCGAGGAGGTCGGCCCCGGGGTGACCCTGTTCCAGCCGGGCGACGAGGTCTTCGGCATGCCGCGCTTCCCGCACCAGGCGAGCGCCTACGCCGAGTACGTGACGGCGCCGGCCCGGCACTTCGTGCGCAAGCCGGCGAACATCGACCACATCGGCGCGGCCGCCCTGCCGCTGGCGGCCCTGACCGCCTACCAGGCACTGGTCGACACGGCGGGCCTCACCGCCGGGCAGCGGGTGCTGATCCACGCGGCGGCGGGCGGCGTGGGCCACCTCGCCGTGCAGATCGCCAAGGCGTACGGGGCGTACGTGATCGGCACCGCGAGTGCCGGCAAGCACGAGCTGCTGCGCTCGCTGGGCGCGGACGAGCTGATCGACTACCGCTCCACCGACTTCGCCGAGGCCGTCGGCGCGGAAGTCGACATCGTGCTGGACTCCGTCGGCGGGGACTACGGGCGCCGCTCGCTGGCGGTCCTGAAGCCCGGCGGGCACCTGGTGACCCTGCCGAGCCCGGACGACGTACCGGCGCGGGCGCCCGGGGTGAACACCGGGTGGACGCTGGTGGAGCCGGACTACGCGGGCCTCAAGGCGGTCGCCGCGCTGGTGGCGCAGGGCAAGCTGCGACCGGAGATCGACACGGTGCTGCCGCTCGCCGAGGCCGCGCGGGCACACGAGATCGGCGAGCGCGGGCGCACCACCGGCAAGATCGTGCTGACGGTGGCCTAAACCGCCGCGGTGGTGGCCCGGGCGGTCGCGGAGATCGTGGCGGAGCCGACCACGCGGGTGCCGTCGTAGAGCACGATCGCCTGGCCGGGGGCCACGCCGCGGACCGGCTCGCTGAAGGAGACGCGCAGCTCGCCGTCCACGAGCTCGGCGAAGACCTCGCTCTCGCCGCCGTGGGCGCGCAGCTGCGCCGTGTACGTGCCCGGCGCGGCGGGGGCTCCGCCGCACCAGCGGGGGCGGATCGCGGTGAGGGCGGTGACGTCGAGGGCCTCGACGGGGCCGACGGTGACGGTGTTGTTCACCGGGGAGATGTCGAGGACGTAGCGCGGCTTGCCGTCGGGGGCCGGGTGGCCGATCCGCAGGCCCTTGCGCTGGCCGATGGTGAAGCCGAAGGCGCCCTCGTGGGTGCCGACCTTCTCACCGGTGGCCTCGTCGACGATGTCGCCCTCCGCCTTGCCGAGGCGGCCGGCGAGGAAGCCCTGGGTGTCGCCGTCGGCGATGAAGCAGATGTCGTGGCTGTCGGGCTTCTTCGCGACGGCCAGGCCCCGCTCCTCGGCCTCGGCGCGGATCTCGTCCTTGGTGGTGAGGGTGTCGCCGAGCGGGAAGAGCGCGTGGGCGAGCTGCTTCTCGTCGAGGACGCCGAGGACGTAGGACTGGTCCTTGGCCATGTCCGAGGCGCGGTGCAGCTCGCGCGTGCCGTCCTCGTTCAGGACGACGGTGGCGTAGTGGCCGGTGCAGACGGCGTCGAAGCCCAGGGCGAGGGCCTTGTCGAGCAGCGCCGCGAACTTGATCTTCTCGTTGCAGCGCAGGCACGGGTTCGGGGTGCGCCCCGCCTCGTACTCGGCGATGAAGTCCTCGACGACGTCCTCGCGGAAGCGCTCGGCGAGGTCCCAGACGTAGAAGGGGATGCCGATGACGTCGGCCGCGCGGCGGGCGTCGCGGGAGTCCTCGATCGTGCAGCAGCCGCGGGCGCCGGTCCGGAAGGACTGCGGGTTCGCGGAGAGCGCGAGGTGGACACCGGTCACGTCGTGCCCGGCTTCGACGGCGCGGGCCGCGGCGACGGCGGAATCCACTCCGCCGGACATGGCGGCCAGGACGCGGAGGGGGCGGGGGCTGCTCGGCAGGTTCTCAGTCATAGCACCGTCCAGGGTACGGGGGAACCGGGCGGGGTCACAGCGCGTTGTCGGGGGCAGGGGGTGGATCACCATGGGGAGCAAGGGCGACAAGGGCCGGGGCCGTACGGGGGCCGAGGCGGGTGCCGGGGCCAAAGGGACCGGGACGGGCGGGGCCGAGGCGGGTGCCGGAACCAAGCGGCCGGGGCGGAGCCGCAGGGCGGTGCTGTTCGGCGGCCTCGGTGTCCTGGCGGTGGCGGCGGTCGCCGGGCGGGACGAGCTGGGACGGGCCTGGTGGCTGGTGCCCGGGGTGTCCAAGCCGCGCGAGGACGGCGCGCTGGACCACGCGGCTGCGACGTGGACGGCCGCCTCGCCGGCGAACTGGCGGATGGCCGACCGGCCCGACGACTACCGGGTGGACCGGATCGTCGTCCATGTCACACAGGGCAGTTTCGAGTCCTCCGTGGACGCGTTCAAGAATCCGTTCCACCGGGCGTCGGCGCACTACATAGTCGGCCAGGACGGCCACATAGAGCAGATGGTGCGCGAGCTCGATGTCGCCTTCCACTCGGGCAACCGCTCCATGAACGAGCGCAGCGTCGGCATCGAGCACGTCGGGTTCGTGGACCGGCCGAAGGACTTCACCGACGCGATGTACGCGGCTTCGGCGCGGCTCGCCGCCGACGTCTGCCGCCGGTACGGCATACCCGCCGACCGCAAGCACATCGTCGGGCACTCCGAGGTACCGGGCGCCGACCACACGGACCCGGGCCGCCACTGGGACTGGGACCGGTACCTCCGCATGGTCGGCGAGGCGGGCGCCGGCGCCGCTAGCTGAGGCCCGCCGTGCGGGCGCGGGCCACGGCCGGGCCGATGGCGGTGACGACGGCGTCGACGTCGGCCTTGGTGGAGGTGTGGCCGAGGGAGAACCGCAGGGTGCCGCGGGCCAGCCGCGGGTCGGTACCGGTGGCCAGCAGGACGTGGCTGGGCTGCGCCACGCCCGCCGTGCAGGCCGAGCCGGTCGAGCACTCGATGCCCTGGGCGTCGAGCAGGAGCAGCAGGGAATCCCCCTCGCAGCCGGGGAAGCTGAAGTGGGCGTTGGCGGGGAGCCGGTCGGCCGGGTCGCCGCCCAGGACCGCGTCGGGGACCTCGCGGAGCACGGCGGCGACGAGTTGGTCGCGCAGCGCGCCGATCTCGGTGGCGAAGCGCTCGCGCCGCTCGGCGGCGAGCACGGCCGCCACCGCGAAGGCGGCGATGGCCGGGACGTCGAGGGTCCCGGAGCGGACGTGCCGCTCCTGGCCGCCGCCGTGCAGGACGGGCACGGGGCTCTGGTCGCGGCCGAGCAGCAGCGCGCCGATCCCGTACGGCCCGCCGACCTTGTGGCCGCTGACGGTCATGGCTGCGAGGGGGCTGTCGCCGAAGCGGACGTCGAGCTGACCGAAGGCCTGGACCGCGTCGGAGTGCAAGGGGATGCCGAACTCGGCTGCCACTGCGGCCAGTTCGGCGACCGGCATGACGGTGCCGATCTCGTTGTTGGCCCACATGACGGTGGCGAGGGCGACGTCGTCGGGATTCCGCTCGACCGCCTCCCGCAGGGCCTGGGGGTGTACGCGGCCGTAACGGTCGACGGGAAGGTACTCGACCTGGGCGCCCTCGTGCTCGGCGAGCCAGTGCACGGCGTCGAGGACGGCGTGGTGCTCGACGGGGCTGGCGAGGACGCGTGTCCGGGCGGGGTCGGCGTCGCGGCGGGCCCAGTAGAGCCCCTTGACGGCGAGGTTGTCGGCCTCCGTGCCGCCGGCGGTGAAGACCACCTCGCTCGGACGGGCTCCGAGTGCGTCGGCGAGGGCCTCGCGGGCCTCCTCGACGGTGCGGCGGGCGCGGCGGCCGGCGGCATGCAGGGAGGACGCGTTGCCCGTGACGGCGAACTGCGCGGTCATCGCCGCAGCGGCCTCCGGAAGCATCGGAGTGGTGGCGGCGTGGTCGAGGTAGGCCATGATCCCCCGATTCTACGAGCCCCCCGCCCCACCGGTTCCCGGCCGGGGTCCGCCAAGCCCGGACAGCATGCGGCACCCGCCCCCGGGGCGGGGAGGGGCAGGCCCCGCAGGGCCGGCCCCGCACCCGCCCACCGGCCGGGCGGGGGTGCGTCAGGAGAGGCCGCGCGGCGCCCTGGCCAGCTGGCGGGACTGGGCCACCAGGCGGTCCGCCGAGTCCCAGACCTCCGCGTCCTCCTCCAGGAAGCCGCCCGCGAGGTTGCGGGTGGTGATGGCGACGCGGAGCGGTCCGGGGGCCGGGCGGTGGCGGACGTGGGTGGTGAGTTCCACCGTCGGGGTCCAGCCGAGCAGGCCGAGGTCGAAGGAGGTCGGCGGGAGCGCGTCCACGGCGAGGAGCAGGGAGAAGGGGTCCGCGTCGCGCCCGTCGGCCAGCTCGAACCAGGACCGCATCTCGCCCTTGCCCGAGGGCTGTCCGACCGCCCAGCCGGCGGTCGCCGGGTCCAGGCGCAGCCGGAGCCGGTCCACGATGGCGGAGCTGCCGGGGATCGGGGCGGGGCCGGCCTCGGGGCCGAGGCAGTCCTCGTAGGCGGGGATGACGGGCGGGAGGGCCGTGGTGCGGACGGCGTCCGGGAGCGTCGCGAGGTCCCCGTAGGAGGCCAGGACGCGGATCCGCTCGATCTCGGCGCCGCTCTCGTCGTACTGGAAGAGCGAGGCCTGGCCGGTGGAGAGCGTGCGGCCGACGCGTACGACCTGGGTGCGGATCACGGCCGGGCCGGGTGCGGACGAGGTCAGGTAGTGCGCGGAGACCGTGAAGGGGTCCGGGTGCGGCAGGGCCGCGGACAGGGCACGGCCGACGAGGGCCAGCAGGTAGCCGCCGTTGACGGCGGTGATGATCGTCCAACCGGCCGAGAGCTCCGCGTCGTACACCCCGGGCTCGCCCGCGCGGGCGGTGACGGCGGTGTCGCGGTCGAACTCGCTGTCGCCGATGGAGGCTTTGGCAGCTGCGTGTGACATGGAACGAAAGTACACCGGGAAGCTACTAAGCGGTAGCTTTCTCTTTTCCCGGGCGCGCGCACCCGTCCCGCCGCCGCCCGCTTACGGCTCCTCCGCCACCGCCGAGCGGCGGTTCCACGCGAGCGGGGCCCGCCAGTGGTAGCGGATCGCGAGGAGCCGCAGCACGAAGGTGGTGACGATCGCGAGGCCGGTCGTGATCGCGTTCAGCGCGTCGAAGCTGATGAAGAGCGCCACCATCGAGGCGCCGATGACGGCCGGCACGGCGTACATCTCCCGGTCGCGCAGCAGCGACGGCACCTCGTTGACGAGTACGTCGCGCAGGACGCCCCCGCCGACGGCCGTAGCCAGGCCCAGCGCGGCGGACGCGGTGAGGCCGAGGCCGAACTCGTACGCCTTGGTCGTGCCCGTCACGCAGAACAGCCCGAGGCCGGCCGCGTCGAAGACGTTGATCGCGCGGTTGATCCGCTGGACCTCGGGGTGCAGGAAGAAGACGATCGCGGCGGCGATCAGCGGCGTGACGAAGAAGCTGAGCTCGCCGAAGGCCGACGGGGGGACGGCGCCGATGACGAGGTCGCGGAACAGGCCGCCCCCGAGGGCCGTGACGAGCGCGAGGACGGCGATGCCGAAGACGTCGAAGTTCTTGCGCACGGCGAGCAGCGCGCCGGCCGTGGCGAAGACGAAGATGCCCGCGAGGTCCAGGGCGTGCTGGACACCGGGCGGGAAGAGATCGTGGAGCACGGGCCCATTGTGCCGGTCGCCCGGCGGCGTTTCCGAACGGGTGGCCGGGTGATCGGGGCTCCGGGGCGCCCCACCCGCCGGGCCGCACCTCCCGCGGACGGGCGCCCGGCCGGCAGGCCCCGGCGCCGCCCGCTGCTGCGTCGGGCGGCGCCGGGGTAGGACGAGATCAGCCGGTGACCGGTGTGATCGCTTCCGCCGCGCCCGGCAGGGCCGGGTCGCCCGGGGCCTGGTCGGGGGCGTTCTCCGGGTGGTGACAGGCCACCTGGTGGCCGGTCTTCAGCGCGACCAGCGGCGGCTCCTGCGTCGTGCAGATCTGCGTCGCCTTCCAGCACCGCGTGTGGAAGCGGCAGCCGCTCGGCGGCGAGATCGGCGACGGCACGTCGCCCTTGAGCAGGATGCGGCCGCTCTTCGCGCCGCGCCGGCGGGGGTCCGGCACCGGAACCGCCGACATCAGGGCCGTGGTGTACGGGTGCATCGGCGCCCCGTACAGCGACTTGTTGTCCGCCAGCTCGACGATCTTGCCGAGGTACATCACGGCGATGCGGTCGGAGACGTGCCGGATGACCGACAGGTCGTGCGCGATGATCACGTACGTGAGGCCGAGCTCTTCCTGGAGGTCGTCCAGCAGGTTGACCACCTGGGCCTGGATCGACACGTCCAGCGCGGAGACCGGCTCGTCCGCGACGACCAGCTTCGGCTTGAGCGCGAGGGCCCGTGCGATGCCGATGCGCTGGCGCTGACCGCCGGAGAACTCGTGCGGGTAGCG
This sequence comes from Streptomyces sp. NPDC060049, assembly GCF_042736715.1. Classification (NCBI taxonomy): domain Bacteria; kingdom Bacillati; phylum Actinomycetota; class Actinomycetes; order Kitasatosporales; family Streptomycetaceae; genus Streptomyces; species Streptomyces sp. NPDC060049. The sequence continues at coordinate 201,610 of NZ_JBHWVV010000006.1, read as the reverse complement.
GTTGTAGTGCTCCGGGTTGAGGCCGACGAGGGACAGCAGTCGCTGGACCTCCGCCTTGAGGCCGCCCGCCGGCTCGACGCCCTGGAGCTTGAACGGCGCGCTGACGATGGTGCCCACCGTGTGCCGCGGGTTCAGCGATCCGTACGGGTCCTGGAAGATCATCTGCACGTCGCGGCGCAGCGGACGCATGCCGCTCACGCTCAGGTGCGTGATGTCCTTGCCCTCGAACTCGACCTTGCCGCCCGTCGGTTCGAGCAGCCGCGTGATCAGCCGGCCCATGGTCGACTTGCCGCAGCCGGACTCGCCGACGATGCCGAGGGTCTCACCGCGCCGGACGTCGAAGTCGATGCCGTCGACGGCCTTCACGGCACCCACCTGGCGGCGCAGCAGCCCCTTGGAGATGGGGAAGTGCTTGACCAGGCCGGTCACCCTCAGCAGCGGCTCCGGAGAGTCCACCGCCTGGGCGGGGACCACGACCTCGGCGGACTCGTCCGTCTTGTTGTTCTCGGGCACAGCCATATCGGTCACAGCTTCGGCGCAATCTCTTCGGTCCAGATCCGGTCCCGCTGCTCCGGGGAGAGGTGACAGGCGGCCCAGTGCCGGTCGTCGCCCTCCGCGGATCCGCCGACCAGGGCCAGCTCGGGCCGCACGGTACGGGTGACGTCGTCCTTGGGAAGGTCGGCGTACGGGCACCGGGGGTTGAAGGCGCAGCCGCTCGGGATGTTGATGAGGCTGGGCGGCGAGCCCTTGACCGGGATGAGGCGCTCGGTCTGCTCCCGGTCTATGCGCGGCATCGAACCGAGCAGCCCCCAGGTGTACGGATGCCGGGGCTCGTAGAACACCTTCTCCGCGCTGCCCCGTTCGACGCACCGCCCGCCGTACATCACGAGGAGGTCGTCGGCCATCTCGGCGACCACTCCGAGGTCGTGCGTGATCATGATGACCGCGGAGCCGAACTCCTGCTGCAGGTCCCGGATCAGGTCGAGGATCTGCGCCTGGACGGTGACGTCCAGGGCGGTCGTCGGCTCGTCGGCGATCAGCAGCTCGGGGTTGTTGACCAGTGCCATCGCGATCATCGCGCGCTGACGCATGCCGCCGGAGAACTCGTGCGGGTAGCTGTCGACCCGCTTGTGCGGCTCGGGGATGCCCACCCGGTCGAGGAGGTCGACGGCCCGTTTGCGGGCGGCCTTCTTGTCGACCTTGTTGTGGACGCGGTAGGCCTCGGCGATCTGCTTGCCGACGGTGAAGTACGGGTGCATCGCCGACAGCGGGTCCTGGAAGATCATCGCGATCTCCCTGCCGCGCAGCTTGCGCACCTCCTCCTCGGGGCTGGACAGCAGTTCCTTGCCGTCGAGCCAGATCTCGCCGGAGATGCGGGCGCGCTGGCGGCCGTACTGGCCGACCCGGTGCAGGCCCATGATGCCCAGCGAGGTCACCGACTTGCCGGAGCCGGACTCGCCGACGATGCCGAGGGTCTTGCCCTTCTCCAGCGTGAAGGAGAGTCCGTCGACGGATTTGACCAGGCCGTCCTCCGTCGGGAAGTGCACCTTGAGGTCGCGTACGTCGAGGAACGCGGAGCCGGGCGCGCCGGCGGTGACGGGCTCGTTCAGTGCGCCCATCACGGTGGGCGTCGTCGAATCGGTCATGACAGCCTCACTCGGGGGTCGATCACCGCGTACAAGAGGTCGACGACGAGGTTGGCCGCGACGACGAAGAAGGCGGAGACCAGGGTGATGCCGAGAATGACCGGCAGGTCGTGCTCGCTGATGGCGCGGACGGCGCTGTAGCCGAGGCCGTGCAGCGAGAAGGTGTACTCGGTGAGCACCGCGCCGCCCATCAGGGCGCCCAGGTCGAGGCCGAGGACGGTCAGGATCGGCGTCATGGTCGAGCGCATCGCGTGCTTGCCGATGACGACGGGTTCCGTCAGGCCCTTGGCGCGCGCGGTGCGGATGTAGTCCTCGTTGAGGACTTCGAGCATGGTCGCGCGGGTGAGTCGCGCGTACATCGCCGCGTAGAGGAAGGCCAGCGAGATCCACGGCAGGATCATGCCGTTGAACCATCTGCCCGGATCCTCGGCGAAGGTCACCTCCGGCCGTCCGAACCAGCCGAGCTGGTCGGAGAAGAGGGCGATGGCGAGCATGCCGGTGAAGTAGATCGGGAGGGAGACGCCGGCGAGGGCGAGGCCCATCGCCGAACGGTCCAGGACCGTGCCGCGCTTGAGGGCGGAGATGACGCCGGCGGCGACACCGCCGATCACCCAGAGCACGACGGCACCGGCGGCGAGCGAGAGGGTGACGGGCAGCCAGTCGGTCAGCAGGGGCCACACCTCCTGCTCGGTCTTGAAGGAGTAGCCGAAGCAGGGCGCGGCGCATTGCGTGACGTCGGAGCCGTTGGCGTACGTACGACCCGCCACCAGCCCGACGACGAACTTGCCGAACTGGACGAGGATCGGGTCGTCGAGACCCATCTTCTGCCGGATGCCCTCGATGGCGGCGGGGTCGGACTGCTTCCCGACGAAGTACAGGGCCGGGTCCGCCCCGATCAGCTTCGGGAAGAGGAAGAAGATTCCGAAGGTCACCAAACAGATGACCAACAGCATGACGATGACGGCGAAGATCCGCCGGATGAGATATGCAAGCACTGCGCTCGGCCTGGCTGCCACCCGGGGGCGCCCTCTTCTGGAGAGCGCCCCCGAGCCGCAACCGCGGCCATCACCTGCCCTTCGTGCCTAGCGGGTGTGGCACTGGAACTGAATCGGACGGTTGTTTACTGGACGCCGAGCGAGGCGTAGTCGTACCGGCCGTTGTACGCGTCGGAGGTGTAGACGTTGGTGAGGCGGCTGCTGCGCCACGTGATCGTCTTGTCGTAGACGAAGGGCAGGTAGACCGCGGCCTCGGAGACCTTCTGGTTCATCTGCTTGTAGATGTCCCCGGCCTTGTCGGGGTTGGTCTCCGCGATGGCCTGGTCGAACAGGGCGTTGATCGCCGGGTCGTTCAGCTCGGAGAAGTTGTTGTTGCCGCTCTGCAGGATGAAGCGGCCGTCGACCAGCGGCTGGGAGAAGCCCTGACCGGTCGGGAAGTCGGCGCCCCAGCCCATGATGATGATGCCGTAGCCCTTGTCCTTGACGACCTTCGGCGAACCGATGATGCCGGAGGTCTGGGCGCCGTCGAACTGGTCGACGTCGGCTTCGATGCCGACCTGCTTCAGGGCGTTCTGCAGGGAGACGGCCGTGGCGACCTCGACCGGCTTGTTGTTGCGGACCGCGATGGTGGTCTTGAAGCCGCTCTCCTTGCCACAGGCCTTCAGGGCGGCCTTGGCCTTCTCGACGTTCGGCTTGCCGTCGTTCTTCAGGACCTCGTACGGGTCGTACGCGCCGTCGGCGCCCTTGATGCCGAGCGGCAGCATGTTGGGGGCGATGTCGCCACCGGCCTGCGGGCCGCCGCGGGCGGTCTGCAGGGACTTGTGGTCGGCCGCGTAGATGACGGCCTTGCGGCACTCGATGTTGTCGAACGGCGCGACGGTCTGCGGCATGACGGCGTACCGGATGAAGCCGGTCTGGCCGTTGTCCAGGTTGTTCTTGTGGTCCTTCAGCGCGGTGGCGCGGGCCGCCTGGCCGATGCCGGTCGCGTTGATGTCGAGGTCGAACTCGCCGTTCATCAGGCGCTTGTCCATGTCGTCCGCGTTCGCCATGAACGTGACCGAGATGGAGTCCGGGAGCGCCTTGCGGATCGTGTCCGACTCGGGCTTCCAGTTCGTGTTGCGCGAGAGCTTCATGCTCTTGTTGGGCTCGTACGAGTCGATCTTGTACGGACCGTTGGAGAAGGGCTTCAGGCCGTACTTGGCCGCGGTGTCCTTGTCCTGCTTGACCGGGCTGGCGGCCGGCATGGCCAGCATCTGCTCGAAGTCACCGTTGGGCGCGGGCAGCTTGAAGATGACCGTCTTGGCGTCCGGGGTCTCGATCGCCTTGAGGCCGAGCTTGTCCGGGTTGGTGTCCTTGTACGGACCCGAGTACTCGGTCTTCGGGTCGAGGACCTGCATCAGGTACACCGGGCCGCCGGAGATGACGTCCTGGGCCCAGGTCCGCTCGATGCCGTACTTCACGTCCTGGGCGGTGACGGGGGTGCCGTCCTCCCAGGTCACGTTGTCCTTGAGGGTGTACTTGTACGTCTTGCCGCCGTCGCTGATCTCCGCGTTGCCGGTGGCCAGGTCGGGGACGAGCTCGGTGCTCTTGGAGCCCGGCTCCGCCTTGAAGCTGACGAGCTGGCGGGTGTAGTAGCGCGAGAAGTCCCACATGAAGCCGTAGTAACCGCGCTGCGGGTCCCACGAGTCGGCTTCCTGGGTGCCGACGAACTTGAGCTCGCCGCCCTTCTTGGTCGAAGCGTTGGCGATCTTGCCTATGCCGGCGTTGAAGCCGACCGCCGAGGCGGGCTTGTCGCTCTTCTTGTCGTCGCCGCCGCCACAGGCGGTCGCGGCCAGCATCGTCGCGAGCACGACTGCCGTGCCGGCGGCAAGCTTGCGCTTGGACATGCGATGGGTAGTCACGATGCTCGCAACCCTCCGTTGTGATTCCGGTTCGAAGCCGGTTCCGGTGTGCCGTGCGGTTCTGACCTGCGGGTGCCCTGCGGGATGACCTGCGGGGTCGGCTATCGGGATCCCTTCGGGTCGAGGGCGTCGCGGACGCCGTCGCCGAAGAGGTTGAAAGCCAGCACGGTGATGAAGATCGCCGTGCCGGGGAAGATCATGAAGAGCGGATCGTCCTCGTAGGTCCGCACGGCCGTCGAGAGGGTCTCGCCCCAGGACGGCGTGGGCGGCTTGACGCCGACGCCCAGGAAGCTGAGCGCGGCCTCGGTCAGCACGTTGGTCGGGATCATCAGCGTCGCGTAGACGGTGATCGGCGCGACCAGGTTCGGGAGCAACTCGCGGAAGAGGATGTACATCCGGCCGGCGCCCAGGCTGCGCGCGGCCTCGACGTACTCCCGCTCCCGCAGCGACAGGGTCTGCCCCCGGACGATGCGGCCGATGTAGGGCCACCCGAAGAAGCCGATGACCAGGACCAGCACGCCGATCCGCAGGCCCGATCCCTCGAAGCCCCAGAGCTTGCCGGGGACGACCGAGATCAGGGCGATGATGAAGAGCAGCTGCGGGAAGGCGAGCAGCAGGTCCATGACCCGGCTGATGGCCGCGTCGACCCAGCCTCCGAAGTAGCCGGCCACGATGCCGAAGAAGGTGCCGAACGAGACCGCCACGAAGGCGGACAGGAAGGCCACCAGCAGCGAGACGCGAGCACCGTAGACGATGCGGCTGAACACGTCGCGGCCGTTGACCGGCTCGATGCCCAGCAGGAAGTCGCCGCTCATACCGCCGTTGGGACCGGCCGGAAGGCCCAGCAGCGGGTCCAGCAGGTCCTCGTGGAGTTCCTCCGGAGGGTGGCCGAGAGCCTTGACGATCAGGGGCGCGAAGAGTGCGACGAGGATCAGCAGGAGCACGACGAAACCGCCGGCCAGCGCGACCTTGTCGCGCTTGAGCCGCATCCAGGCGATGCGGCCGGGCGAGCGGCCTTCGATGGCCTTGGCTGGGACGTCGGCTACGGACACGGGAGCGGGCGTCTCCGCGCTCGTGTCATGCAGTGGTGCCGTCATCGTGGTGGGGACCCCTCTCGGCCGACGGGTGAGCCGGCCCATGCCCGCCGCTGTGGCGGCGTTGGTGCGGAGTGGCGCTCGGAGTGCGAGGTGCGGAAGTGCGGCGGTGCGGAAGAGCAGCAGCGCGCTTCGGTGCGCGTGCGAGGTGCTGTGCCGTGCTGGGTGGTGCTGTGCGGTACAGGTTGAACTGGCAGTGCTGGTGGTGCACGTGGTGCTGTACGAAGCGACGAGCTGTTTTCCCTTGGCGGACCCGCCCCTTGGAGGACTGACCCGCTCTTGGGTGGGGAGTCTTCATCGGGCCGTCGATCAGCCGCCAGACCCGCAGGTGAATGGATGCGCAACCGTGATCTGAGGGTCGAGTTCCCGTTATCCGGACTTCACTGCCGTCTCAGCGGAGCAAGACCGTCCGTTCGGTGCGGAATCGGACATCGCACCCAACTCGGGTGAGTAGCATGCCTATTGGGCGCACATCGGCGGCGAAATCAGGACAACGCAAAGGCCGCGCGGAACGACTGTTCCGTGCGGCCCCGGGTGGCTTGATACCGATGTCTCAATAGGCGGGCGCCTGGCCCTCTCGGTCATAGAAGGGGCGGGTCTGGGCACGGAGCCACATCGCCACCGGGTCGTGCTCGTCGGCGAGCGCGACCGTGCAGACCGGCACCCCCTCGGGCACCGCGCCGACCGACTGGCGCATCATCTCCCGCACCGACTCCAGCGCGTGCGCGGAGGCGTCGTACAGGTCCAGCCCGACGGCGAGGTACGGGGACCCGAGCGCGGGCTGAACCCAGGCGCGGCGCAGCGAGCGGACGGCGGGCGTGCGGTGCGCGTGCTGCGTGAGCAGTCCGTAGAACTGCGGGAGCTCGATGGCGGGCTCGGACAGCCGCAGCGGCCCGGCCGGCATCCGGTCCATGCCGGTGGCGATCCGGCGCAGGTCGGCCCAGGGAATGCCGACGCCACCGCCCTGGGCGTGGGGATTGAGCCACAGCCCCCAGCGGTCGGGGTACAGGGCGCGGGCGATGTCCCGGCCCGTGACCACCTCGTACCCCCGGTTCCAGCCGCTGGCGGCCAGTTCCTGCGGGGAGGTCACGCAGGGCGCGTACCCGAGGCTCTCGACCTCCATGCCGCCGTACTGGGCGTCCGGGGAGCCGGGCCGCCCCTGCCAGAGCAGCATCCACAGCCGCCCCTCGGCCAGGGCGTGCAGGAGCGCCTCGTAGCTCTCGTAGCGCCCGGGAGTCACCTGGCGCAGCATGTGCTCGACCTGCCCGACCGCGGCCGTGCCTGACGCACTCACCCGGTACCCCTCTTCGTCTCTTCGTCCGCCCGTCGCCCACGCGTGTCGTCGACCAGCTTAAGCGTGCCTACGGCAGGTAGAAGGGGCGTACGCGCGTAACGATGAAGTCGACGACCGGGTCTTCGGCGGCGTCCAGGAGGATCAACTGCACAGGCCAGGGCGGCACTACGCGGTTCAGGGCGCGGCCCAGGGCGTCCATCGGGGCGTTTCGCGACTCGGGCTCCCATCCCAGCAGCTGGACGCCGACATACAGCTCCGGCGCACCGCCCTCGACGCTGGCCAGGCAGCGGTACGCGGCCGCGACGACCCCGGTGGCGCGGAACTCCTCCCCGGCGGCCGCCAGGAAGTCGACCGGATCCTCCTGCCAGTCCGGCTCGTAGAGCCGGACCCGGCCCCCGGTGGCGGGTCCGTCCAGCGGGCTGCGACCGGTCCGGCAGAGCTCGGCGACGGCGGGCGGGGGCAGCGGGACCCCGACGGCCCCCTCCGGGTTGACCGCGATGCCGAGCTGCGGGGGCAGCCCCCGGGCGAAGTCCACGGCGGGCGCGACGGCGAAGTCCATGGCGGGGCCGGCGCAGGCGCGGAACTGCTCCTCGGAGCTGTAGACGGGCACGTAGGCGGCGCCGTTGATCTCCATGGTGGGCAGGCTCAGGCTGTTCACTCCGCCGGGCAGCGGAATCCAGAGCGGGCTCCGCCCGAGCACCTCCAGGATCCGCCCGCCGGCGTCCGCCTGCCCGAGCGCCGCCCCGAGCACCTGCTCCAGCTCGTTACCCGGCCACATGTACGCCTCCGCTAGCTCGCCCTCGTCTCCACCCGAGGTTAACGGGCGGCCCGGGCCCGCCCGCCGCGGGCCACCCGCCGGACCGCGCGGGTCGCAGCCCTGGCTGGTACCGCGACCGGGAAGGTCCACCGGGTCGCACCACTAGTGCTGCGACCGGAAGCCGATCGCCGTCAGCTGCGAGGCCGCCGGGCGGTCCAGCAGGGTCACCGACGCGCAGCCGGCCGGCGGACGGCCCGCCTCGGCCTCGCGCAGCAGCCGGGCCACCGCGCCCCGGTGCCGGGCGAAGGCGTAGGCCGACACGCCCCGCCCCCGCGCCGCCTGCCCGGCCCGGGCCTCCTCGGGGGTGGTGTCCAGCAGCACCAGGTGCAGCGCGCGGCCTCGCCGACGGGCGACCCCGGCGAGGAGGGCCCGTACCCAGCTCTGCGTACCGCAGTCGTGGACGACGGCGGAGGCGCCGGAGCGCAGCAGCCGCCACAGCCCCCAGTAGTGCGCGATCCGGACCGCCGGCCGGTACACCGCGTACGGCACGGCGGCCGGCATCCGGCGCTCCCACCGCTCGCGCGCGTCCTGGGAGTCGATGCCGAGGCCCCCCGCGGCCCGCTTGATCAGGGTGCTCTTGCCGCCGCCGGGCAGTCCGGACACCACCACGACGTCCCCTTCCGCGAAGTGGAGCCGCCCCGGGTCCGCGCCCCCGCGCAGGTCCCGTACGGGCGCCCCGGCCCCCGCCTCCGCCCGCGGCCGGACGACGGCGCGCTGCGTCGGCACCCCGGACACCGGCCCCGGCACCGCGGCCGCCCCCGTCGCCGCGCCCGCGGCCGTACTCGTCGCCGCCAGTACTCCGAATCTCCGCACAGTGATCGCCTCCCCGCATCGGGTCACCGGGACCCATCCCCCTGAGTGTAAAGAGACGGCAATCCGGGACCACCGGTTCCGCTCCGCTCCCGGACCCCCTCCACCATTCGGCCGCACAGCGTGCAATGATGTGCGCCATCTGGACACCAACTGCATACCGGCCGCTTGAATCCGCGCGGGAGAGTCCCGGCACGCCGCAAGGCGGTGCCCGGGCGCCGAAGGAGCAAGTACCTCCCTTGAATCTCTCAGGCCCCGTACCGCGTGGATGAGGCAGATCTGAAAAGCGAGCCGCGCCACCGCCCGTGAGGGCACCGGCGTCGGTTCCACCCAAGGTGCAAGTCGAAGACCTTCCCCCGGAAGCGGGGAACTCTCGGCGAACCTCTCAGGTTCCGATGACAGATGGGGAGGAACTCCTCCTCGTCATGTCATGCCCTGGGACCCGGGAGCCACACCCATGAGTACTGCCCCCCGCCTGACCGCCCTCGACGCGCTGCACCGTTCCCTCGGTGCGACCATGACCGACTTCGCGGGCTGGGACATGCCCCTGCGGTACGGCAGCGAACGCGACGAGCACAACGCCGTCCGCACCAAGGCCGGCCTGTTCGACCTCTCCCACATGGGCGAGATCACCCTGACCGGCCCCGAGGCCGTCAAGGTCCTGGACTACGCGCTGGTCGGCAACATCTCGACCGTCGGCGTCGGCCGTGCCCGCTACACGCACATCTGCCGGGAAGACGGCGGGATCATCGACGACCTGATCGTCTACCGCCTCGGCGAGAGCGAGTACATGGTCGTCGCGAACGCCTCGAACGCCCAGGTCGTCCTCGACGCGATCACCGAGCGCGCCGCCGGCTTCGACGCCGAGGTCCGCGACGACCGCGACGCGTACGCGCTGCTCGCGGTGCAGGGTCCGGAGTCCCCCGGCATCCTCGCCTCCCTCACCGACGCCGACCTGGACGGGCTGAAGTACTACGCCGGCCTGCCCGGCACGGTCGCCGGGGTGCCCGCGCTGATCGCGCGTACGGGGTACACCGGCGAGGACGGCTTCGAGCTGTTCGTCTCCCCCGAGCACGCCGTGGAGCTGTGGCAGGCGCTGACCAAGGCGGGCGAGGGCGTCGGCCTGGTCCCGGCCGGTCTCTCCTGCCGCGACACGCTGCGCCTGGAGGCGGGCATGCCGCTGTACGGGCACGAGCTGACCACCGCCCTCACCCCGTTCGACGCGGGGCTGGGACGGGTCGTGAAGTTCGAGAAGGAAGGCGACTTCGTCGGCCGCGCCGCCCTGGAGGCCGCCGCCGAGCGCGCCGCCACGAACCCGCCGCGCAAGCTGGTCGGCCTGATCGCCGAGGGCCGCCGCGTCCCGCGCGCCGGATTCGCCGTGACCTTCGACGGCCAGGTCGTCGGCGAGGTCACCTCGGGCGCGCCGTCCCCGACGCTGGGCAAGCCGATCGCGATGGCTTATGTCGACGCGGCGCACGCCGCGCCCGGCACCTCCGGCGTCGGCGTGGACATTCGCGGTACGCATGAGGCGTACGAGGTCGTGGCTCTGCCGTTCTACAAGCGGCAGAAGTAATCCTTTCCGCTGTTCGCCCGAACGCCAGGGCCCAGGCCGCACGGATCTCCCGTACGGCCGCTCCCCCGCGCCCCGTCTCGGTATGCAAGACCACTGTTCGTATCCACTCCCCCGCATCCAGGAGAATCAGGTCATGAGCAACCCCCAGCAGCTGCGTTACAGCAAGGAGCACGAGTGGCTGTCGGACGCCGAGGGCGGCGTCTCGACGGTCGGCATCACGGAGTTCGCGGCCAACGCGCTCGGTGACGTCGTCTACGCCCAGCTCCCCGAGGTAGGCGACACGGTGACCGCGGGCGAGACCTGCGGCGAGCTGGAGTCGACCAAGTCGGTCAGCGACCTGTACTCCCCCGTCACCGGTGAGGTCGTCGAGTCCAACCAGGACGTCGTCGACGACCCGTCCCTGGTGAACTCCGCCCCGTTCGCGGGTGGCTGGCTCTTCAAGGTGCGCGTCACGGAGGAGCCGGCCGACCTGCTCTCCGTCGACGAGTACGCCAAGCTCACCGCCGGCAACTGACCCAGGGGACCGAAGATGTCCGTACTGAACACCTCTCTGCACGAGCTCGACCCTGACGTCGCCGCCGCCGTCGACGCCGAACTCGTGCGCCAGCAGTCGACCCTGGAAATGATCGCGTCGGAGAACTTCGCTCCGGTCGCCGTCATGGAGGCCCAGGGCTCGGTCCTGACCAACAAGTACGCCGAGGGCTACCCCGGCCGCCGCTACTACGGCGGCTGCGAGCACGTCGACGTGGTCGAGCAGATCGCGATCGACCGCATCAAGGCGCTGTTCGGCGCCGAGGCCGCGAACGTGCAGCCCCACTCGGGCGCGCAGGCCAACGCGGCCGCGATGTTCGCGCTGCTGAAGCCGGGCGACACGATCATGGGCCTGAGCCTGGCCCACGGCGGTCACCTGACCCACGGCATGAAGATCAACTTCTCCGGCAAGCTCTACAACGTGGTCCCGTACCACGTCGACGAGACCGGCCAGGTCGACATGGCCGAGGTCGAGCGCCTCGCCAAGGAGTCCAAGCCGCAGCTGATCGTCGCGGGCTGGTCCGCCTACCCGCGCCAGCTGGACTTCGCCGCCTTCCGCCGCATCGCGGACGAGGTCGGCGCGTACCTGATGGTCGACATGGCGCACTTCGCCGGTCTGGTCGCCGCGGGCCTGCACCCGAACCCGGTGCCGCACGCCCACGTCGTCACCACCACCACGCACAAGACCCTCGGCGGTCCGCGCGGCGGTGTCATCCTGTCGACGCAGGAGCTGGCCAAGAAGATCAACTCCGCCGTCTTCCCGGGTCAGCAGGGCGGCCCGCTGGAGCACGTGATCGCGGCCAAGGCGGTCTCCTTCAAGATCGCCGCCTCGCCCGAGTTCAAGGAGCGCCAGGAGCGCACCCTGGAGGGCGCGAAGATCATCGCCGAGCGCCTCGTGCAGGCCGACGTCACCGAGGTCGGCGTGTCCGTCCTCTCCGGCGGTACGGACGTCCACCTGGTCCTGGTCGACCTGCGCAACTCCGAGCTGGACGGCCAGCAGGCCGAGGACCGGCTCCACGAGATCGGCATCACGGTCAACCGCAACGCCATCCCGAACGACCCGCGGCCGCCGATGGTCACCTCGGGCCTGCGGATCGGCACGCCGGCCCTGGCGACGCGCGGTTTCGGCGCCGCGGACTTCACCGAGGTCGCGGAGATCATCGCGGCCGCGCTGAAGCCGGCCTACGACGCGGACGACCTGAAGGCGCGCGTGTCCGCGCTCGCCGGGAAGTTCCCGCTGTACCCGACGCTCTGACGTCACGAGAAGGGCCCGGTTCCCGCCTGTTTTCCACAGGTGCCGGGCCCTTCTCATGATCACCGGCTCCACCCCGCCCCCGCCCGCCGATCGCCGCGTCGGCGTCACCGGGGCCCGGCCCGCCCGGCCCCACCGGCTGCCGCCCGCCTCCGCGATGTGCCCGCCGGCCTCCTTCTTCGCCGCCCGCGCCCCGTACGGTCGAAAGGGCCGAACGCCGCCGTCCCACCGCCGCCGCCACCGCCCTGACCGCTCTGCCGCCCGATCGCGACAGCGGAGCCGCCCCGCAAAGGAGAAACGCCCTGGCGGCGTACTCCTGGCCGTCAAGGCCCCGGTCAGGGCCCACTGAGAGGGCCCGCCGGGCCCGACCCGGTCCCGGCCTCCTCGAACGCGGAGCCCGGCGCACCGGAGCGTGACCTGACCCACGCTCGACCACCACCTTCCCGACCCGTTCGGCAGCCGAGCCGTTCACCTCCCCGAGTTAAGCTCGTCTGCCGGACAAAATCCGCAGATCCGCCCCTCCTGCCCCGCTTCCCACCCACGAGCAGACATAGGAGTCCGCAACCGTGGCCATCTCCGTCTTCGATCTCTTCTCGATCGGCATCGGTCCCTCTTCCTCCCACACCGTCGGACCGATGCGCGCCGCGCGCATGTTCGTGACCCGGCTCAAGAAGGACGGCGTCCTCGCCCAGACGGCCGCGGTCCGGGCCGAGCTCTTCGGCTCGCTGGGCGCGACCGGCCACGGCCACGGCACCCCCAAGGCGGTCCTGCTGGGCCTGGAGGGCCACTCCCCCCGCACGGTGAACGTGGAGACCGCCGACGCCGAGGTCGAGCGCATCCGCACCTCGGGCCGCCTGCGCCTGCTGGGCACCGAGATAGGCGATGGCCACGAGATCCCCTTCGACGAGCCGAACCAGCTGATCCTGCACCGCCGGCGCTCGCTCCCGTACCACGCGAACGGCATGACCCTCTTCGCCTACGACGAGGCCGGCACCCCGCTGCTGGAGAAGACGTACTACTCGGTCGGCGGAGGCTTCGTCGTCGACGAGGACGCGGTCGGCGAGGACCGGATCAAGCTCGACGACACGGTGCTGAAGTACCCCTTCCGCAGTGGCGACGAGATGCTCCGCCTCGCGAACGAGACCGGCCTGTCGATCTCCTCGATGATGTTGGAGAACGAGAAGGCCTGGCGTACGGAGGAGGAGATCCGCGAGGGTCTGCTGGAGATCTGGCGCGTCATGCAGGCCTGCGTCTCGCGCGGCATGTCCCGCGAGGGCATCCTCCCCGGCGGCCTGCGGGTCAAGCGCCGGGCCGCCTCCACGGCGCGCCAGCTGCGCACCGAGGGCGACCCGATGATGCACCGCAGCGAGTGGGCGACGATCTACGCCATGGCGGTGAACGAGGAGAACGCGGCCGGCGGCCGGGTCGTCACCGCACCGACGAACGGCGCGGCGGGCGTCCTGCCGGCCGTCCTGCACTACTACATGAACTTCGTGCCGGGCGCCGACGAGGACGGCGTGGTCCGCTTCCTGCTGGCGGCCGGCGCCATCGGCATGCTCTTCAAGGAGAACGCCTCGATCTCCGGCGCCGAGGTCGGATGCCAGGGCGAGGTCGGTTCGGCCTGCTCGATGGCGGCCGGCGCCCTCGCCGAGGTCCTGGGCGGCACCCCCGAGCAGGTCGAGAACGCGGCCGAGATCGGCATGGAGCACAACCTCGGCCTGACCTGTGACCCGGTCGGCGGCCTCGTCCAGATCCCCTGCATCGAGCGCAACGGCATGGCGGCGGTCAAGGCCGTCACCGCGGCCAAGATGGCGATGCGCGGCGACGGCTCCCACAAGGTGTCCCTCGACAAGGTCATCAAGACCATGAAGGAGACCGGCGCCGACATGAAGGTCAAGTACAAGGAGACCGCCCGCGGCGGCCTCGCGGTCAACGTCATCGAGTGCTGACCGTCTCCTGCTGATCGACCCGGGCCCCGGCGCAGACGCGTCGGGGCCCGACCCGTTTCCTGCCCCGCCCCCGACCGCACCCCGCGGTGCGTTCGGCCGGTGGGCGAAGACGGGCCGAGTGGCCCTGCCGGACGGGACCTTTGGACGTGCGGATGCGGCGCGGGGGTGGGCTAGCTTGCCGAGTGGGGTGTGAAAACCCGATCCCGAGAGAGAGGCCGCCCGCATGACCGGCATCGAACACCGCGTCCTCCCGCTCCGGTTGGAGGCCGTGCCCGCCCCCATCCCGATCCGGGGCGTCTTCATGTACCGGCCCGACCGGCCCTACGAGGTCTCCGTCGACTTCGAGGGCGCCGGCCTCCACCTCGCGCGCTGGGTGTTCTCCCGGGAACTGCTGCTCGACGGCCAGGTCTGTCCCACCGGGGAGGGCGACATACAGGTGTGGCCGCGCTGGGAGGGCACCGAGCCGCGGATCTTCCTCGCCTTCAGCAACGGCGAGCAGGGGTGCGTGGTGTCCGCCCGCGCGAAGGAGGTACGGGAGCTGTGCCGGCGCATGACCGCCCTGGTGCCGCGCGGCCAGGAGCAGCGGCACTACGACCTCGACGCCGAGCTGAGCGCGCTCCTGCCCGGCTGAGCCAGGTGCAACCGCGCTCGCGCGGGCGGCGTCTTCCCTGGTGACACCAGTCCCCGTCTCTCGAGAATCAGGGGGACGTCATGAACCGTCCACGCCGTCGGCAGGCCACCGCACTGGGTACGGGCGCATTGCTCGCCACCACCCTCGCCTTCGCCGCGCCGGCCTCCTCCTCCGTCTCCTCCGCCCCCACCACCGCGCTCGTCGTCAACGCCCGCTGGGGCGGGCACTGCACGTACGACCGCTTGGTCGTCGACCTGCGCGGACACGTCCCCGCGGTCACCGTCACCCCCGTCCCCAAGCTGGTCCACGACGGGTCCGGCAAGCCCGTTCCGCTCGCGGGGAGGTACTTCCTGGAGATCCGCCTGCATCCCGCCGCCGGCCACGACGACGCGGGGCGCAACCTGTACCGCGGCCCCAAGGTCCTCAAGGTCTACCTGCCCAAGCTGAAGGGCATCGCCCTGACCGGCGACTACGAGGGGTACGTCACCCTCGGCGCCGCCTTCGACACCAAGCCCGTCTTCACCTCGTTCACGCTGCACGGCCCCGAGCGGTTCGTGCTGGACATCGCGCACCGCAACGTGTGCTGAGCACGGCGGCGGGGTCCGGCGCCGGCGCGGAGCCGTGCGCGCCGCGGGTCAGCGGTGCTCGGGGTTCGGGAAGTCGAAGCGGCAGCCCGCGTCCCACAGGGAACGCTGGTTGCCGTGCGCCGGCATCCCGCCGGACCGCTTGAGCAGGGCGGCCAGGTGCATCAGGTTCCAGCTCATGAAGGCCGTGTTCCGGTTGGTGAAGTCGTTGTCGGGACCGCCGGAGCCGGGGTCCAGGTACGAGGGCCCGGGCCCGGCCTCGCCGATCCAGCCGGCGTCGGCCTGCGGCGGGATCGCGTAGCCGAGGTGTTGGAGGCTGTAGAGGACGTTCATCGCGCAGTGCTTGACGCCGTCCTCGTTGCCGGTGATCAGGGCCCCGCCGACGCGCCCGTAGTAGGCGTACTGGCCCCGCTCGTTCAGGAGCGAGGAGCAGGCGTAGAGCCGCTCGATGACCTGCTTCATCACCGAGCTGTTGTCCCCGAGCCAGATCGGGCCGCACAGGACGAGGATGTCGGCGTCCATGATATGGCTGTAGAGGACCGGCCACTGGTCGCTCTCCCAGCCGTGCTCGGTCATGTCGGGCCAGACGCCGGTGGCGATGTCGTGGTCGACGGCACGGATGAGGGAGGTCCGGGCGCCGGCCGCCTCCATCACGGCGCGGCTCTTGTCGATCAGGCCCTCGGTGTTGCTGGTCTCGGGCGAGCGCTTGAGCGTGCAGTTGACGTAGACGGCGGTCAGGTCGGAGTAGTCGAAGGCGTGCGCGGTATCGGTGTCGTCGGCCACGCCCCAAGCCTCGCCGGGACCGGCCGGGGCCGCCACCGGGCCGCGCCCGTCCGTGGCGGGCCGGCCGGGCCCGGCGGCAGCCGGTCGCGTCCCGTCCCCGTCGGGATCGCGCTTGCGGAACAGCGCGGCGGAAGCAGGCGACCGGTTCGCGGCGCTGCCCGGGGTGGAGAACTCCCCTCTCGGGCCGTCCCCTTGGGCCGGGCCGTAAGGGGGTGGGAGCGGCGGGGGGCCGCCAAGCGGAACGCGCCTGACCGATCCGCTCGATTGGGGCGGGTTGTTACCGGTCCGTGCGGCCGACTAGGGTCAGCGGGCCTTGGTGTTCGGGAAACCGGTGGGAAACCGGTGCGGCCCTCGCCACTGTGATCGGGAAGTCCGGCTCCACTCCTGCGGGAAAGCCACTGGGCTGCGCGGGAGTTTCCGCGCCGGCCCGGGAAGGCGGAGTCGAGACATCAGCACCCGTGAGCCAGGAGACCGGCCGGGGCGCGTTGTCCATCCACGAGGTGCTGGAGAGGTCTCCCCACTCATGCATATAGCCGAGGGGTTCCTACCCCCTTTGCACGCGGCCGCCTGGGGCGCCGCGTCCGCTCCGTTCGTCGTCCACGGCGTTCGCTCGCTCACCCGCGAGGTGAAGGCGAACCCGGAGAGCACACTGCTGCTCGGGGCGTCCGGAGCCTTCACGTTCGTCCTTTCCGCCCTGAAGATCCCGTCCGTGACGGGGAGTTGCTCGCACCCCACCGGCACCGGGCTCGGGGCGATCCTGTTCCGGCCGCCGATCATGGCGGTGCTCGGCACCATCACCCTGCTGTTCCAGGCGCTGCTGCTGGCCCACGGCGGGCTCACCACCCTCGGCGCCAACGTCTTCTCGATGGCCGTCGCCGGCCCGTGGGCGGGCTACGCCGTCTACCGGCTGCTGCGGGGGGCGGGCCTTCCGCTGATGGTCACCGTCTTCTTCGGCGCCTTCTTCGCGGACCTGGTCACCTACTGCGTCACCAGCGTGCAGCTCGCGCTGGCCTTCCCGGACCCGGGCACCGGGTTCCTCGGCGCGCTCGCGAAGTTCGGAGGGATCTTCGCCGTCACGCAGGTACCGCTGGCCGTGAGCGAGGGCCTGCTGACCGTCCTCGTGATGCGGCTGCTGATGCAGGCGAGCAAGTCGGACCTGGTCCGGCTCGGGGTCGCGAAGCTCAAGCCCGCCACCACCGAGGAGAAGGCGGCGGTCCGATGAGCGGCATGTCGAAGAACGCGAAGATCAACACGCTGCTGCTGGCCGTGGTGGCGGCGCTCGCCGTACTGCCCCTCGCGCTGGGTCTCGGCGAGGGCAAGGAGGAGCCCTTCGCGGGCGCCGACGCGCAGGCGGAGACGGCCATCACCGAGATGAAGCCGGACTACGAGCCCTGGTTCTCCCCGCTCTACGAACCCCCGTCCGCCGAGATCGAATCCGCGCTGTTCGCCTTGCAGGCGGCGCTGGGCGCGGGCGTGCTCGCGTACTACTTCGGGCTGCGCAAGGGCCGGCGCCAGGTCCAGCTCCCGAACGCCCGGACGGCGGTCGCCGCCGCGGAGGCGGACCGGGCCGGGGCCGCGCCGAAGGAGTCGTAGGCGGTGCTGCCGATCGACGTCGCCGCGCACGGCAGCCGCTGGCGCGGCCGGCACCCGCTGGAGAAGGCCCTGCTCGGGATCGGGCTGACGGTCACCGCCGTGTGCCTGCCGCCCTGGCCGGGCGCGCCCCTGGTGGCCGGCGCCACCCTCGCCGTACTGCTCGGCCCGGCGGGGGTGGCCGGCCGGCAGCTGTGGCGGGCCTTCCGGCTCCCGCTCGGCTTCTGCCTCACCGGGGCGCTGCCGCTGCTGTTCGCGGTCGGCGGCCCGGCGGGGCTGCTCTCGCCGGCCCCCGACGGCCCGCGGCACGCCGCCGAGCTGCTCCTGCGCACCTCGGCGGCCTCCCTCGGGCTGCTGCTGTTCGCCTTCACCACCCCGGTCAGCGACGTGCTCCCCCGGCTGGTGCGGGCCGGGGTCCCGCCCCCCGTGGTCGACGTGGCCCTGGTCATGTACCGGATCGGCTTCCTGCTCCTCGACTCCACGGCCCGGGTTCGCCGGGCGCAGGCCGCCCGCCTCGGGCACACCGGCCGGGCGGCGGTGTGGCGCTCCCTGGCCGGGCTCGCCGCGACCTCCTTCGTACGGGCCTTCGACCGCGCGGCCAGACTCCAGGCGGGACTGGCCGGGCGCGGCTACGACGGCACGCTGCGGGTCCTCGTACCGGAGGCGGTGCTGTCGTGGCGCTTCCTGACCGCGTCGGGAGCCCTGCTGGCGGCCCTGATCACCGTAACCCTGACCCTGAAGGGGCTGTATCCGTGAACCCGTTGGCGACCCCCCTGATAGAGCTGGCCGGCGCGGGCTACGCCTACGAGGACGGCCCGGAGGTGCTGACCGGCGTCGACTTCGCCATCGCGCCGGGCCGGGCGCTGGCCCTGCTGGGGCGCAACGGAAGCGGCAAGACCACGCTGATGCGGCTGCTGAGCGGGGGCCTGCGGCCCGCGACGGGCGCGCTGCGGCTCGACGGCACGGCGGTCGCCTACGACCGCGCGGGCCTGACGCGGCTGCGCACGTCCGTCCAGCTGGTGGTGCAGGACCCGGACGACCAGCTGTTCGCGGCTTCGGTCGAACAGGACGTGTCCTTCGGGCCGATGAACATGGGGCTGTCCGCGCCGGAGGTCCGCGCCCGGGTGGACTCGGCGCTCGACGCGCTGGACATCACCCGGCTCCGGGACCGCCCCACCCACCTGCTGTCCTACGGCCAGCGCAAGCGCGCGGCGATCGCGGGGGCGGTGGCGATGGCTCCGCGCGTGCTGATCCTCGACGAGCCGACGGCCGGCCTCGACCCGGACGGCCAGGAGCGGCTGCTGGCCGTCCTCGCGGGCCTCCAGGCCTCCGGCACGACGGTGGTCATGGCCACCCACGACGTCGACCTGGCGGTCCGCTGGGCCGACGACGCGGCGGTCCTGACGCCGACGGGCATCCGCTTCGGCCCGGCCGGGGCCGTCCTCTCGGACCCGGCCCTCCTCGCGTCGGCGGGCCTGCGCCTGGCCTGGTCCCCGGCGGTGACCGCCTTCCTGCGCGCGCACGGCCTGCTGGCCGCGGACGCCCCGGGCCCGCGCGACCCCGAGGCGCTGGCCGCCTGGCGCTGAGGGCCGTCCCGCATACCTAGGATGACCGCATGTCGCTCCCGCACGCCATCCTCACCGCCCTGCTCGAAAAGCCCTCTTCGGGGCTGGAGCTGACCCGGCGGTTCGACAAGTCGATCGGGTACTTCTGGTCCGCGACGCACCAGCAGATCTACCGCGAGCTCGGCCGGCTGGAGGAGGCCGGGCTGATCCGGGCGCTGCCCAGCGAGGTACCCGTGCGGGGGCAGAAGAAGGAGTACGAGGTACTGGCCGCCGGGAGCGGGGAGCTGGCCCGGTGGGTCGGGGAGAGCCACGACCCGAAGCCGGTGCGCGATCCCCTGCTGCTGCGCATCCGGGCGGCGGCGGTGGTGGGGACGCGGGGCCTCGACGAGGAGCTGCGGCGCCATCTGGAACTGCACCGCGCGCAGTTGGCCGTGTACGAGGGCATCGAGGAGAAGGACTTCCCGGCCGGCCGGGACGCGGACGAGGACCGGCTGCGCCGGCTCGTGCTGCACGCGGGGATCGGGCTGGAGACCTTCTGGCTGCGCTGGCTGGAGGAGGCCCTCATCGAGGTGGAGGGCATGACCGGCCCGCAGGCCTGACGCGCCCCCCGGCCCGGCGGGGGCGAGGGGGCGGCGCGGGGACTACTTGTTCAGGGAGGCCCAGAACTCGTCGAAGCTCAGCAGGCCGTCGGAGTTCGCGTCCTTGGAGGCGATCACGGCGTCCGCGACCGGGCCGGTGACGAACGGGTCGCCCATCTCCGCCATCGCCGAACGGAACTCGTCGGCCGTCACGAAGCCGTCACCGTTCACGTCGAACTTGCCGAACGTCGTCCGTGCGCTCTCGATGTCCGCCACTGGGTCCACCCCTTCTTGGTGCTTGTTGACCGGCTCAGGGTAGCGGCATGCCGGAGCCCCTCACGCCCCGGGTCCCGTTCGAGCGGCAGATAGATATCCGATTACTCTTCCGTAACGCGGAAGCGATAATTCCAGCCAACAATTCCGGCCTGCACTTGTCACGCTCCGGGATCACGGCATAACGTACCGACATTGCCGCCACACCGGGAGCGCAGGGCTCCCAGGGACAAGCGGCAACAAGGGCGATCACACAGGTGACGATCACAGCTGACGCATCATTCGAAGTTCTGCCCTTCACCCGCACTTGCCGCCATATCTGGGAAGACGGCGACCATGTGCTCATCGGAGTGAGTCCTGGAAACAGCTACTTCAGCTCCGAGCGCATCACGAGCCTCGCCCGATGGGCCACGACCCGCTTCGCGCAGGTCGACTTCGTCTACGCAGACCTCCATGTCGACCGGATGTTCGCCGCCTTCGGCTACACCCGGGAACACGCGGAGAAGCGCGCGACGAAGGAAATAAAGGCAGTCCGGCGGAGAATCCTCAAGGGCGTGGAGGAATCAGGCCCCTCCCATGCCGAGATCCGGGTGAGGGCACTTTCCGAATTCCAGACGAACCCCGTCTACCAACTCCTGCACAGGCGCGTGCTCCATTTCCTGGAGACCGACGACGAATTCCGTAAGGGGTGCGAGGAAATGGCCTTGCACTTTGTCGGCTCCAAGGTGCCGGAAGGTGAATCGATCACCGACGCGCAGTTGCAGGTGTGTTTCGATTACATGGCGGCCGAGCTGCCCTTCTTCGTGGACACCCCGAGCATTCTCGACGTCCCGTCCTCGGTGGCCGCCTACCACGTCAAGATGCCGATGACCGATGTCCTCTTCGCGCGCGGTGGGGGACTGCGCGCGACGAGGAACCAGGCTTATGCCGTCGTAAGGCCCGAAGCGCCCGAAACGACGCGGAGCAACCCGCACCCGCACGACAACGCGCACGCGAACACCGCACCGACCGAAGGGACCGCCGATGAGCGTCGAGCAGCTTGAGGGCACCGGGCGGACCGGTGGGGCCCTCCTCGACTTCCCGCTCTCGCGGCGCGGTGACGTGCTCCCCGAGGAGTGCGCCCGGCTGCGCGAGAAGGCCCCGGTCGCGAAGGTCCGTACCCTCACCGGGGACCCGGCCTGGCTGGTGAGCAGCTACGCGCTGGCCAAGCAGGTGCTGGAGGACGAGCGCTTCAGCCTCAAGGACACGGCGAACGCCGGGGTCCCGCGCCAGTACGCCCTGACGATCCCGCCCGAGGTCGTCAACAACATGGGCAACATCAACAGCGCCGGACTGCGCAACGCGGTCATGAAGGCGCTCAACCCGCGCCAGGAGGGCCTGCGGGACCGACTGCGGGAGAAGGCAGGCGATCTCCTCGATCAGCTCGTGGCCGAGGGCGGACCGGCGGACCTGCGGGCGGGATTCGCCGACCCCTTCTCGGCGGCCATGCACTGCCAGGTGCTGGGCGTGCCGTTCGGGGACTGGCGGCGGCTGATGTCGGGGCTGGACGTCGCGTTCATGACCGCGCGCGAGCCGTTCGCCGACTCGGCGCTCAACTGGTACAAGGACGTCGGCTACTTCGTCGACCAGCTCAAGGCCCAGCTCGCGCTGCCCTCCGAGGAGCGTACGGGGCTCCTCGGCACGTTCGCCGAGCTGAAGGAGGCCGATCCGGAGTCGGCGCACCTGACCGACGACATGTTCGCCACGGTCGCCGTCTCCCTCTTCGGGGCCGGGGCGGTCTCCACCTCCGCCTTCCTGACCCTCGCGGTCCTGGCGCTCCTGCAGCGGCCGCAACTCATCGGCTACCTCCGCGAGCACCCGGAGCGCATGGGCGGGGCCGTCGAGGAGCTGCTGCGCTGGAACCTGTCCGTCGGCGACGGCCTGCCGCGCATCGCGATGGCGGACGTCCAGGTCGGCGACGTGCTGGTCAAGGAGGGTGAGCTCGTCCTGGTCCTGCTGGAGGGCGCCAACTTCGACCCGGAGGCCTTCGAGAACCCGGACAAGCTGGACCTGGAGCGCGAGGGCTCCCGCGCGCACCTGGCCTTCGGCGCCGGCCGGCACTTCTGCCCGGCCTCCGCCCTGGGCCGGGCCCACGCCGAGATCGCTCTGGAGGTGCTGGTCGAGCGGTTGCCCGGCCTGCGCCTGGCGGTGCCGGCGGAGAACCTGGTGTGGCGGACCGGCTTCATCAAGCGGCTCCCGGAGCGGCTCCCCGTCGCCTGGTGACGGTGAGCGCGTGAGCGTGCCCCGGGAGCTGTGCGAGCCCCCGGGGCATTTCCGCGCCCGCCGGCCGCGTCGGCTTACCCGGATCCGCGGAGCCGGACCCGCGGAGCCGGACCCGCGGAGCCGGACCCGCGGAGCCGGACCCGCGGAGCCGCGGCGGCGTACCGGGCCGGCTACCGGAAGATGCCCGTGTGGCCGAGCGAGTAGCGGCCGGGCTGTGGGTACACGGCGAGGCCGTGCGGGCCGCCGCCCACCGGGATCTTCGCGAGCTGCTTGCCGGTGGTGGTGTCGATGGCGTAGACCTCGGAGTTGTAGCGGCCCGAGAGCCACAGCACCTTGCCGTCGGCGGACACGCCGCCCATGTCCGGGCTGCCGCCGTCGGGCAGCTCCCACTTCTTCGTCAGCTTGTTCTGCGTGAAGTCGAAGACGGACACGGACCCTTCGCCCCGGTTGGAGACGTACATCTCCTTGGAGTCGCGGCTGACGTACAGGCCGTGGCAGCCCTTTCCGGTGGGCAGCAGCTTGGGGGTCTCGAACTTGTCGCCGCCGAGCACCCACATGCCGTCCGCCATCATGTCCGCGACGTAGAAGGTCTTTCCGTCCGGCGAGACCTTGACGTCCTGCGGCATCGCGCCCTCGAACGGCAGTTTCTGCTGGCCGATGACCTCCATCTTCTCGGTGTCGACCTTGAGCAGTTCACCGGAGAACTCGCAGCTCACGATGAAGTAGCGGCCGTCCGCCGAGAAGTCCGCGTGATTGACGCCGAAACAGGACACGGGGACGGTTTTGACGCGGTCCATCGTGTGCGGGTCACGGAAGACCAGTTCCTTGTCCATCGAGGCCATGACCACCGCGTACTTCCCGTTGGGCGTGAAGTACAGGTTGTACGGGTCGTGGACCTCGACGGGCTTGCCGGCCTCGCCGGTGGCCGGATTGATCGGGGTGAGCGTGTGGCCCCGGTTGTTGTTGACCCAGAGGGTCTTCAGGTCCCAGGAGGGGACCACGTGCTGGGGCTGGACGCCGACCGGGATGGTGTCGATGACCTTGTAGGTGGCCGGGTCGATGACGGACACCGTGTTGGAGCTGGTGTTCGGCACGTAGACGCGGGACGGGAAGTCCTTGACCACCGGGGAGAGTCTGTTCGGCCGGTCGGCCGCGTACACGTCGTTCGGATCGAGGAGCGGCGGCATCCCGGCCAGGCCCGGCGGCACGGCCGGTGCCATCTTGGCGGGCACGGCGGGCCCCTTGGAGCCGAGCGCCTCGGCGGGTCCCTTGTCGGCTTCGCCGCAGCCGGTCAGGGCGGCGAGGACCAGACCGGCCAGCAGCACGGTGGCCTTCCGGGGAAGGCGGGTGGTCGTCATGGGGTCAGCAGCTCCGTGGTGGTCACGGCGCGCAGTTCGCGGCGCGCGAGTTCTTCGAGGAGGGGTGGCATCGCGTCGACCGTGTCCGCGTAGCCGAAGTGCAGGCTCACCACCGATCCGCCTTGGATCGTCCCGGTGACGGTGCGGATGACGGCCGCGGCACCGGGCGAGGTGAAGTCGAGGGAGTCCACGTCGTAGGACAGGACGTGCGGGTAGCCGGCCCGCTGGGCCAGTTTTCGCACCAGCGGGGTGGCGTACTGGGTCTGGGACGGCCGGAACCAGGTGCCGATGGACCCGGTCAGCCGCTTGAGCCGGTCGGCGCAGCCGGTGATCTCGGCGTACGCCTGGGCCTCGGGCATGGTGTTGATCGCGAGGTGGCGCTGGGTGTGGTTGCCGAGCTCGTGGCCGCCGTCCAGGATCCGGCGGGCCATCTCCGGGTGGGCGTCGAGCCAGGCTCCGATGGCCAGTACGGTGACCCGCGCGCCCGCCCACTCCGCCTCCGCGAGCACCGCCTTGGCGACGGCGGGGTCGCCGTTGCCGTGGAAGGTGAGCGCGACGTCCGGGCGGCCGCGCGGACCGTGCCCGATCTCGACGGGTTGTCCGGCGAACCGGCGCGGTGCGGGAGCCGCCTTGGCCGCGGCCGCCGCTCCGTCCGGCGCGGCCTTCGCCGGGGGCGCGGACGGCACGGTGGCGGTAGGGGAGTGCGTGCCGCAGGCGGCGGTGAGGGCGCCGGCGGCGACCCCCGCGCCGGCACGAAGAGCGGATCGGCGGTCCGGGTAGCAGAGCACCTGCCCATTTAAGGGGTGGATGCCCGCCTGGGTAATGATTGACCCATTTCGGGACGTTCGACAGACCCCGGCGCACAGGCACTCTGACCGCTACGTGATCAACGATTCACGCAGAGCGTTGGATAATTATTCAATGAATGCGAGGCCCGTGGTCCATCTCACCTAAGATTTAGGTAGAAACTCTTAGGATATGCACACTTATGTCCGTGTTGGGACTTTTGGCGTTTGGTCCCTCGTCTGCCATAGTCGGAATCACGGCTTCCCGTTGACCCGAGCGAAGTCCCTCCGCCGAGGATCACACCCCCTTCGATCCTCGGCACACCCATGAGACCCCCGCAGCGCCCCACCAGAGGCGACAGGGGGTCTCTGCGTTTTCCGGGGCGGGCTGCGGTGCTCGCCGGCCGGCGCCTCAGCGGTCGACGCCTCAGCGGTCGGCCACGCGCATCTCGAACCAGGTGATCTTGCCGCGCGGCAGCAGGTCCGCGCCCCAGCGGTCCGAGAGCTTGTCGACGAGGAACAGCCCCCGGCCGGTGGTGTCCATTTCGTGCACCGGCATCAGGCAGGGCAGCCCGCGCGAGGGGTCGCGCACCTCGACCCGGATCCAGCCCCGACGCCTGAGCATCCGTAAACCGAAGGACCGCGCCCCGGTGTGCCGGACGGCGTTGCCGACGAGCTCCGAGACCAGCAGCACGGCGTGCTCGGCGATCTGCGGGGAGAGGCCCCACAGGCGCACCACCACGCACTGGGTGAGCCGGCGGGCAGTGCTCGCCGACTCGGGCATGGACGGCAGGGTCACTTCCGCCTCGACCGGATTACCGTACAACTCCAGCGCCTTGAGGCCCTGTTCGTCCTCCAGGGCCGCCGTGAGCCGTACGGCGGAAGCGCTGCTGCGCTGCCGCGGCTGTTCCACACCCTCCAGGCCCGCCATGCACCCATCATGGACGGCCAGGGGGGCCGTCCGGGCCGTTCCAGAGGAAAACGCCCCCCGGAATCATGGATTCCAAGGGGGCGTTCCGGCATATGCGTTCGGCAAGCGGAGGCCGGTCGCATCCGCCTGACCTGCGGTGACGTACCGCTAAGAGATGATCACGCTGAGTGGATCACCTTTTCTCCTTAAGGTTCCCTTAAGGCCTGGCTAATGCACCCCCAGGGAGGACCCGGCCGCACCGAGGACCTCGGGCCGGGGTCGCGCACCGGCACCGGCACCGGCACCGGCTAGAGGAACTTGGCCTTCCCCGGGCCCTCTTCGACGAAGCTGCGCATCCCGCGGTCGCGGTCCTCGGTGGCGAACAGACCCGCGAACCAGTTGCGTTCGATGGTCAGACCGGTGTCGATGTCGGCCTCCAGCCCCGCGTCCACGCACTCCTTCGCGGCGCGCAGCGCGAGGGCCGGGCCCTGCGCGAGCTTGGCGGCCCAGGCGTACGCCTGCTCGTACACCTCGGCGGCCGGAACGACCCGGTCCACGAGCCCGAGGGTGAGCGCCTCCTCCGCCTTGACCATGCGGCCGGTGAAGATGAGGTCCTTGGCCTTGGAGGGGCCGATCAGCCGGGAGAGCCGCTGGGTGCCGCCCGCGCCCGGGATCAGGCCGAGCAGGATCTCGGGCTGGCCGAGCTTCGCGTTGTCGGCGGCGATGCGGTAGTCGGCGCACAGCGCCAGTTCGCAGCCGCCGCCCAGGGCGTAGCCGGTGACGGCGGCGACGACGGGCTTGGGGATCCGCGCCACCGCCGTGAAGGCGTCCTGCAGCCCGCGGGACCGGGCGACCATGGCCGCGTGGTCCATCGTCTGCATCTCCTTGATGTCCGCGCCCGCCGCGAACACCCTCTCACCGCCGTAGATGACGACCGTGCGGACGTCCGCCCGGTCCGTCGCCTCCACCGCGAGCTCGCGCAGCCGGTCCTGGGTGGCGATGTCAAGGGCGTTCATGGGCGGCCGGTCCAGACGGATGACGCCGACGCCTTCGGAGACTTCGAGAGAGATGGTCATACGGGGAAGGTTAGCGCCGGTTAACGCGGAAGCGCCCGGTGCCGTGGGTCACAGCACCGGGCGCAACCCCTACTCCGAGGGAGGGCGTACTACTTGATCCACTCGGCCCAGTCCATGTTCCAGCCGTTGAGGCCGTTGTCCGGGGCGACGGTCTTGTCCTTGGAGTTCTTCACGATGACCACGTCACCGATCAGCGAGTTGTCGAAGAACCACGCGGCCGGCTGGGCGCCGTCGCCCGCGCCGCGCACGTCGCGCAGGCCGACGCAGCCGTGGCTGACGTTCTCCGAGCCGAAAGTGCCCGACGAGGCCCAGTAGTTGCCGTGGACGAAGGTGCCCGACTGTGTCAGACGCATCGCGTGCGGGACGTCGGAGATGTCGTACTCGCCGCCGAAGCCGACGGTGGCGCCGTTCATCCGGGTCACCTTGTACTTCTCGCTGATGACCATCTGCCCGTTGTAGGTGGTGTTCGCGGGGGCTCCGGCGGTGATCGGGATGTTCTTGAGCACCTGGCCGTCACGGACGACCTGCATGCCGTGCTCGGCGGCGTCGACGGTGGTGACCTGGGAGCGGCCGACGGTGAAGGTGACCGTACGGGTCTGCTTGCCGTAGACCCCCGGCCGGCCTTCGACCCCGTCGAGCGCGAGCTTCACGGTGACCTTGGTACCCGCGGCCCAGTACTTCTCGGGGCGGAAGTCGAGGCGGTCGTTGCCGAACCAGTGGCCCTCGACCGGAACGGCCGGCTCGGCCGTGACCGTGATGGCCTTCTCGACGGCCTCGGGGTTGGTGATGCCGCGGGTGAAGTTGATCGAGACCGGCATGCCCACGCCGACGGTCGAGCCGTCCTCGGGCGTGTAGTGGCCGATGAAGGTGTTCACCGGGGTCAAAGTGGTGAAGGTGGTGTCCTTGGCGGACTCGCGGCCCGCCTCGTCCTTGGCGACCGCGTGCACCTTGTACTCGGTGGCGGAGGCGAGGTTGCGGGCGGGCTCCCAGCTCGCGCCGTCGTCGGCGAGCTTGCCCTCCACCGCGTTGCCCTTGGTGTCGGCGACCGTCACCGTGCTGAGCTTGCCGCCGGTGCTCGATATCTTCAGGACGCCGCTGGTGGCGACCTCCTTGGACCCGTCGTCCGGCTTGACGCTCACGACGGCCTTGGACGCCTCGGTACCGGTCGAGCCGGCGCCGCCGTCCTTACCGCCGCTCCCGCCGGCGCCACCGCCGTTGCCTCCGCTGCTACACGCGCTCGTCAGCAGCAGGGCCGCGCCCAGCAGGAGGGCCGGCAGGCCGGTGCGGACGCGGCCGCGTATCGGCTGCAGGTTCACTCTTGTTCTCCCCATGTCCCCCGCGCACGGACAGTCGCGCGCTTCCTGCCAGGAAATCACACGGGGGGATCACGAGAGGGTACGACCGTGTCACCGTTCCGTCCCAAGCGTCGGGACACGCCGGAAATCGTTCCTCCGTACCGGATTTGACGCCCCGGACGGAGACCGCGTCTCCCTCGGTGAGCAGGGTCCGGAGCGGTTGCGCGTCCGGGACGAAGAGGGTGACGCGGCCGGCCGCGGGGCGTCAGCCGAGTGCGGAGCCGGCGACCCAGGCCGGCCACGACATGTTCCAGCCGCCCAGCCCGTTGTCGGCGGCGACCGTCTTGTCCTGCGAGTTCACGACCTCCACCACGTCCCCGACCAGGCTCCGGTCGAAGAACCAGCCGGCCGGGGTGTCGGAGCCGCCGCCCTTGTCGTCGCGCAGTCCGATGCAGCCGTGGCTGGCGTTGGTGGAGCCGAAGGTGTCGGGGCTGGCCCAGTAGTTGCCGTGCAGGAAGGTCCCGGAGCGGGTCAGGCGCATGGCGTGCGGGACGTCCGGGATGTCGTACTCCCCGCCGAAGCCGACGGTCTGCCCGTTCATCCGGGTGACGTCGAAGAGCTCCATCACCACCATCTTGCCGTTGTACGTGGTGTTCTTCGGGGCCCCGGCGGTGATCGGCACGGTGGACAGCAGCTCGCCGTCGCGCCGGACCTCCATGGTGTGCGCGGCCGCGTCGACGGTGGAGATCTGGGAGCGGCCGACGGTGAAGCGCAAGGTCTTGTCCTGGATGCCGTACGAGCCGGGTGCGCCCTCGACGTCCCGCAGCCTCATCGTGACGGTGACCTCGGTGCCGGGCTTCCAGTACTCCTTGGGCCGGAAGTCGAGGCGCTCGTCGCCGAACCAGTGGCCGGCCACCTCCACGGCCGGGTCGGAGGTGATCTTGATGGCCCGCTCCACATCGGCGCGGCGTTCGATCGACCGGCTGAAGTTGAAGGAGATGATCATCCCGGTGCCGACGGTGGAACGGTTCTCGGGCTTGAAGTAGCCGATGAAGCGCTCCTCGGGAACATAGGTGGTGAAGGTCGTGTGCCGGGCCTGGCGACGGTCGTGCCCGTCGAGCGCGACGGCGTCCACGGTGTACTTGGCCGCGAGCGCGAGCCGTCCGGCGGCCGGGTCGGGGCTCCAGCTGAGCCCGTCGACGGCGATGGTGCCGGGAACCTCCTCCTCCTGCGCGTCCTCCACCTTGGTGACCACGACCCGCTCCAGCCGGCCCTCGGGCACGGTGACCGTCAGCGGCCCCTCGGCCGGCACGCCCTTGGCGTTGTCGTCCGGGGTGATCCGGATCGCCTCGTCCGGCGACCGGGGTTTGCCGGGCAGCTGGATCTCGATCGGGGAACCGCCGTCTTCGGTGCATCCGGACAGGCCTCCGAGGAGGCCCGCCCATGCCGCCACGGCGGCCAAGCCCGCCCCTGCTCGCCTCGTCAGAAGAGTCACGTCCCACCAACGACGCGCCCCCTCCGAGGGAAACGTGGGCGCGGCTCGAGTTCCAGGGCCAACAGTCCGGGCAGAACAGTGGGAAGGACCAGACGGGGGCGGGCCCGGGCCGGGACGCCGGGGCCGCACGTTCCCCACCCTGCCGGTACCGAGAGCCGTGGAGGCGGGCAGTGTCGAGCGCAGCGGAACAAGAGACGGTGGAAGCCGTCGCGGGTGAGGTACGCAACGGCCGGATGGCCGCGCCCCAACCGGTCAGGGCGCGGACCCGTACCGGCCCACCGGTCTGGCCCGGGTCCTCGCACCCCCTGGGGGCCCGGTTCCACCAGGGCCCGGACGGCCGGGCCGGGACCAACTTCGCGCTGTGGGCGCAGGGCGCGGAGGCGGTGGAGGTGTGCCTCTTCACCGCGGACGGGACCGAGACCCGGTGCGCGCTGACGGAGCTGA
This sequence comes from Streptomyces sp. NPDC060049, assembly GCF_042736715.1. NCBI lineage: Bacteria > Bacillati > Actinomycetota > Actinomycetes > Kitasatosporales > Streptomycetaceae > Streptomyces > Streptomyces sp. NPDC060049. The sequence continues at coordinate 172,119 of NZ_JBHWVV010000006.1, read as the reverse complement.
CCCACGAGATCTGGCACGGGTTCCTGCCGGACGTGCGCCCCGGCCAGCGGTACGGATTTCGGGTGCACGGCCGCTGGGACCCCTGGACGGGGGCCCGCTACAACCCGGCGAAGCTGCTCCTGGACCCGTACGCGCGTGCGGTGGACGGGGAGTTCACGCTGCCGCCGGAGGTGTACGCGCACGTCCGCGACTGGCCGCAGCAGTACATCGCGGACACCGTGCGCGACGACCGCGACTCGGCGCCGCACGTCCCCAAGGGCGTCGTGGTCCATGATGACGACGACTGGGCGGACGACGTCCGGCCGAAGACCCCGTGGGCCGACTCGGTCATCTACGAACTGCACGTGCGCGGCTTCACGATGCGCCATCCGGGCATTCCCGAGCACCTGCGCGGGACGTACGCGGGCCTCGCGCACCCGGCGGCGATCGAGCACCTGACCGGGCTCGGGGTGACCGCGGTCGAGCTGCTGCCGGTCCATCAGTTCGCCCACGAGGACCACCTGCTGCGCCGGGGCCTGCGCAACTACTGGGGCTACAACTCGATCGGCTACTTCGCCCCGCACGCGGGATATTCCTCGAGCGGTACGTCCGGGCAGCAGGTCGGCGAGTTCAAGCGGATGGTCAAAGCACTGCACGCGGCCGGGATCGAGGTCATCCTCGACGTGGTCTACAACCACACGGCGGAGGCCGGCGAGCTGGGCCCGACGCTGTCGCTGCGCGGGATCGACAACCGCGCCTACTATCGGCTCCAGTCGGACCAGCGCCGGTACGCGGACTACACGGGCTGCGGGAACACCCTGCACGCCGGGCGCCCCCACGTGCTGCGCCTGATCACCGACTCGCTGCGGTACTGGGTGACCGAGATGGGGGTGGACGGCTTCCGCTTCGACCTGGCGGCGGCGCTGGCCCGCTCGATGCACGACGTGGACATGCTGTCGCCGTTCCTCGCGGTCATCGCCCAGGACCCGGTGCTGCGGCGGGTCAAACTGATCGCCGAGCCCTGGGACGTGGGCTCGGGGGGGTACCAGGTCGGGGCCTTCCCGCCGCTGTGGACGGAGTGGAACGACCGCTACCGGGACGCCGTGCGGGACTTCTGGCGGGGCGCGCTGCCCGACGTGCGGGACCTCGGGTACCGGCTGTCGGGGTCGAGCGACCTGTACGCGTGGGGCGGCCGGCGGCCGTACGCCTCGGTCAACTTCATCACGGCGCACGACGGGTTCACCCTGCGCGACCTGGTGTCCTACGAGTCCAAGCACAACGAGGAGAACGGCGAGGAGGGCCGGGACGGGACCAATGACAACCGGTCGTGGAACTGCGGGACCGAGGGCGAGCCCCCCGAGGGCGCGGACCCGCGCGTCGGGGCGCTGCGCCGGCGGCAGCTGCGCAACCTGCTGACCACGCTGCTGCTGTCGACCGGGGTGCCGATGCTGGTGGCGGGCGACGAGTTCGGCCGGACCCAGGGCGGCAACAACAACGCGTACTGCCAGGACAACGAGACGAGCTGGGTGGACTGGTCGCTGTTGGAGGACCCCTCCTGGCAGGGGCTGCTGGCGCTGGCCCGACGGCTGCTGGCACTGCGCCGCGACCATCCGGTGCTGCGGCGGCGGGCGTTCTTCTCGGGGAGCTCGCAGGCCGCGGACGGGCTGCGGGACCTGGCCTGGTTCACCCCGGCGGGGGCGGAGATGACCGAGCGGGACTGGTACGCCCCCGCGTCCGCGGTGGGGCTGTACCTGTCGGGTCGCGACATCCCGGGCCGCGACGAGCGGGGCCGGCAGGTGACGGACGACAGCTTCCTGGCGCTGCTGCACTCCGGGGACCGCCCGGTGGAGTGGTCGCTGCCCGGAGCGCCGTGGGCGGCGGCCTACGAGCTGGTCCTGGACACCTCCCGGGAGGACCAGGCGGACGCCCCGGCCACCCGCCACCGCGGGGGCGAGGTCCTGACGGTCCCGGCGCGCGCGGTGATGCTGCTGAAGGTCGTGGGCTAGCCGGAGCCGCGCGGGGGCCGGGGCGGCCCCCGGCGGGAGCCTTCCCGCGTCCTGCGATGATGTGCCCTTCGTACGCACATGCGCATGAAGGATGTTCGAGGGGTTGTGTCGATGGCGAGTGTAGGGACCGCGTTGCGGGAGCTGCGCGGGGCGCAGAAGTCGGCGAAGGGCGTGTCGCTCTATTCGCGGTTCGTCAACCGGCCCGTGGGGCGGCTGTTGGCCGCCGTGTCCTTCGCGCTCGGACTCACCCCGAACCAGGTGACGCTGATCAGCGCCGCCCTGAGCTTCGCCGGTGCGGCCGTCGTCGCGCTGGCGGCGCCCTCGTGGGGGCTCGGGGTGGTGGTGTGGGCCGTCCTCGCCGTCGGCTTCGCCTTCGACTCCGCCGACGGGCAGCTGGCCCGGCTGCGCGGGGGCGGCAGCCCGGCGGGCGAATGGCTGGACCACGTCGTGGACTGCGCGAAGCTCACCTCGCTGCACAGCTGCGTGCTCATCGCCTTCTACCGCTTCCCGGACGCGTACGGAACCGCGGGCGAGGGCTGGCTGCTGGTGCCGCTGGCCTTCCAGCTGGCCTCGGTCGTCACCTTCTTCGGGGGGCTGCTGACCGAGAAGCTCAAGCCGAAGGCCGCAGTGGGAAACCCCGCCGCCGCCCCCTCGACGCTGCGCGCGGTGGCGCTGCTCCCCGTGGACTACGGGGTGTTCTGCATGGTGTTCCTGGCGCTCGGCGGCGGACAGCTGTTCCGCTGGGCGTACGCGGCGATGGGCGTCGTCGCCGCGCTGTTCCTGCTGGCGTTCCTCACGAAGTGGTTCCGGGAGCTGAACGCCGTACCGAGGTGACCGGCGCCGCACGGCGGCGGGCGGCGCCGTGCCGGGCGGGCGCGAGGGGGTCAGCCCCGCTGTTCGGCCATCGGCTCGGCCAGGGCGTCCAGGGCCCGGCGCAGCTGGGTGCTGGAGGTGTGCACCGTGTACGGGAAGTAGACGACGTCGACTCCGTGGGCGGCGAAGTCCTTCTCCAGCCGGTCGCCCTTGGGCGTGCCGCGCCAGTCGTCACCCTTGAAGATCACGTCGAAGCGGACCTGCCTCCAGGTTTCCACTTTGTCCGGGACGGTCTCGACGAAAGCCGCGTCCACGTAGCGGACGCTGCGCACTATTTCGAGCCGTTCGACGAGGGGTATCACCGGGCGTCGCCCCTTGGCCACTTCGGCCATTTCATCGGACACGACCCCGGCCACCAGGTAGTCGCACCGACTCCGGGCGTGCCGAAGGATATTGAGATGTCCGATATGGAACAGATCGTACGCTCCTGGCGCATAGCCGATTTTGTACGGTCTGCGCGCGGGCGCAGTAAGTTCGGACATGTCCCGCTCCGTCATCTGTTATCCCCCTGAGGCCACACCCCCCGGTGTGGCGGATTAGCAGACAATAGCGTGCACGTTCCGCATGACGTTGATGAACGAATAGGGTGACGTGCGCATCATCCTGGGGAAGAAGGGGACGTTCAGTGTCGAAAACCGGTCAGCGACGCCTACTGCTGGTTTCCACGAATTACGCCCCTGAGCACACGGGCATCGGTCCGTACGCCACCCAGATCGCCGAGCACTGGGCGGATCTCGGCCACGAGACCCACGTCCTTGCCGGCATGCCCCACTACCCTTCCTGGTCCCTCGAGCCGGAGTACAAGGGGGCGCTGCGGCGCACGGAACGGCGCGCGGGGGTCACTGTGCACCGGCGCGCACACACCGTGCCCCCTCGTCAGACCGCCGTCCGGCGGGCCCTCTTTGAAGGATCGATTCTCCTGCATGGCGCCGTGGCTCCGCCCCGGATGGGGAAGCCGGACGGGGTGCTCGCCCAGATGCCGAGCCTGGCCGGCGGACTGCTGGCCTCCCGTCTCGCGGCCCGCTGGAAGGTCCCCTTCGTCCCCGTCGTCCAGGACCTGATGGGCGCCGCCGCGGCGCAGAGCGGCATCAGCGGCGGCGACAAGGCGGCCGCACTGGCCGGGCGGGCGGAGGCCTACGTGCTGCGGCGCGCCACCCTCGTCGGCGTCATCCACGAGACCTTCGTGGACCGGGTCGTCGGCATGGGCGTGGACCCCGCAAGGATCAGGCTCGTCCCCAACTGGTCCCATGTGGCGCTGCCCACCAGGCCGCGCGGCCGTACCCGCCGCCACCTCGGCTGGGCGCCCGGCCAGACCGTCGTGCTGCACTCCGGGAACATGGGGCTCAAGCAGGGGCTGGAGGTCCTGGTCGGCGCCGCCCGGCTCGACCCGAGCGTCCGTTTCGTCCTGATGGGCGACGGCAGCCAGCGCTCCGCCCTCGCCGACCTCGCGGCCGACGTCCCCAATCTCGACATCATCCCCCCTGCCGCCGACGGCGAGTTCCCGGATATCCTCGCCGCGGCGGACGTGCTCGCGGTCACGCAGCACGCCGCCGTGATGGACATGAGCGTGCCGTCCAAGCTGACCTCGTACTTCCAGGCCGGCCGTCCCGTCGTCGCCTCCGTCGCGGCGCTGGGCGGAACCGCCCAGGAGGTGGAACGCTCGGGCGCGGGAGTGCTCGTACCGCCGGAGAACCCGGAGGCCCTGCTGAAGGCCGTACGGGCACTGGCCGAGGACCCCGCGGGCGCGGACGCTCTGGGTGCGGCCGGACCGCGCCACGTGGCGGCGCACCTGAGCCGTGAGGCGGGCCTGGCCCGCATCGACGCACTGATGGACGAAGCACTTGGGGGTCCCCGGCCGTGATCGAGACCAACCGACCGGCGGCGGCTCCGGCCGAGGACGAACCGGACCTGCTCCGCGACCAGTTCCGCCAGCTCTTGCGCTACCGGCGGCTCATCGGCGCGGGCGTGGGCGTCGGCCTGCTCGGCGGGGTCTACCTGGGCGTCTCCACGGCGGACACCTACGTGGCCACCGCCGACATCGTGCTGCGCGCGCCCACCGACGACCCGTTCAACCCGAGCCTCGCGCCCGACAAGGCGATCAACATCGGCTCGGAGCGCCAGGTCGCGCTCTCCAGCTCCATAGCCAACGAGGCCGCGAAGAAGCTCGGCGTCTCGGCCGCCGACTTCTCCGCCCTGCGCGCCGGACTGCAGGTGACCAACCCGCCCCAGTCGATGGTGCTGCGCTTCACCTACACCGCCGGCTCCCCCGCCATGGCGGCCAAGCGCGCCAACGCGATGACCGAGGCCTACCTGCTCAAGCGGCAGGAAGCCCTCGACGTCACCCGCGACAAGATGGTCAAGGGCTACCAGGACCAGCGCGATCCGGTGGCCAAGCAGCTCGACGAGCTCGTCAAGCAGATCAACGGCATGCCCGCCGGTCCGGCGCGCGACGCGGCGTACTCCTCCAAGACCGACCAGCAGAGCAAGGTCAACACGCTCAACAGCAACATCGCCAAGCTCCAGGCCCTGGACATGACCCCGGGCCGGGTCACCAGCGCCGCCGTCCCCCCGCACGGCGCGGACGGCCCTGGCCTCGCCATGTCCCTCGCGCTCGGCGCGGCAGTCGGTCTCGCGCTCGGCCTGCTCGCCGCCTGGGTGCGGCTCGTCTTCGACCCCGCGCCGCGCTCCGAGGGCGACGTCGCCCGGGCCCTGCGCGCGCCCGTCCTGGGCTCCCTGCCCCGAGGCAAGGCCGACGGCGGGCCGCTGCTCGCGGCCGGCGAGGAAGACCCCCGGCTGGCCGAGGAGTTCCGCTCGGTGGCCTTCCGGCTCGCCTACGACTCCCGCTTCGCCGACCGGCGCCGCCTGCTCGTGGTCGCCCCGCGCGGCAGCAGCGAGATCGCAGCCGCCGTGGCGGTGAACCTCGCCGCCTCCTTCGCGGAGACCGGCAAGGACGTCCTGCTCATCGAGGCCGACCTGCGCACCCCGGTGCTGGCCAGCCAGCTGCCGACCGACGCGGCCGGCCGGCCGCGCTGGAGCCAGAACCAGGGCGCCGGCGGCGCGCTCCACGCGGACACCGAGTGGCCCGACGGACGGCAGCTCGTCGTGGACGCCGGGGAGTCGGGCGCCTTCGACCTGATCCCGGGCGAGCGGGTGCGCAACGTGCCCCGCGCGCTGACCTCTTCGCGCGCCACCCGCCTGATCTCCGAGGCCGACTCCCCCAACTCCACCGTGGTGGTGCTCGCACCGCCCGTCCTCTCCTACGCCGACGCCCTCGCGCTCGTGGACCGCGTCGACGGGGTCCTCGTGGTCTGCAACCCGGGCGCGGTGCACCGCACCGACCTGACCCGCATCCGCGAGCTGATCAGCGGCGCCGGCGGCACGGTGCTCGGCGCGGTGCTGCACGCGCCGCTGCCGGGCGAGAAGCGCGGCCGCGGCAGCTTCCGCAAGGGCGGCGCGCCCGCCGCCGAGGCCCCGGAGCCCGCTCCAGCGCCGCCCCGACGGCGTGAACCCCAGCCGATCCCCTACGAGGTGGCGGCCGCCGACGCCTCGCACCACATCCCGGGCGACGGCAGCGACACGGTCGCCCTGCGTACGGTCCGCACGGGCCGGCGGTGAGCCGGCGCGGCCTCGCGGCGGTCGCCTCGGTTCTGGACCAGGCCGCGTCCAGCGCCACGAACATCCTGGTGCTGGTGCTGGCCGCCCGGCTCTCCTCGGCGGCCGGCTTCGCCGACTTCTCGATGGTCTACGTGACCTTCAGCGTGCTCCTCGGACTCAACATGGCCTACGTCGGCCAGAGCGTGGTGCTGGAGAAGGACGAGGAGCGGCTCGCGCCGGCCTGCCGCTCGGGCCTCGCCTTCACCGGCGCCGCCTCGGCGGCGGTGGGCGCCGCCCTGGCCGTCGTGGGCCTGCTGCTGTCCGGGGCCACCGGCCGGGCCTTCCTCGCGCTCGGACTCGTCCTGCCCCTGGTGCTCCTCCAGGACGGGCTGCGCTACTGCTTCTCCGCCCTGCGTACGCCCGGGAGGGCCCTGGCCGCCGACGCGCTGCGCCTCGCCTGCGTGGTCCCGGCGCTGCTGACGCAGCCCGAAGGGGCCTCGGCGGGCCGGCTCGTACTGGTGTGGGGCGTCTCGGCGCTGCCCGCGCTCGCCCTGGGCCTGTGGCTGCTGCGCCCGCGGGTGGGCGGGGTGCGGATCGCCGAACTGGTCCGGGAGGTGCGGCCGTACCTGCGGCGCGGACACCTGGGGCAGCGGTTCGTCGTCGAGTTCGCCGTGGGCAACGGCTCCAGCCAGCTCGCCGTCCTGGGACTCGGCGTCTTCGCGACCCCGCTGGCCGTGGGCGCGCTGCGGGGCGCCACGACCCTCTTCGGGCCGCTGAACGTACTGCTGAACTCCGCGAACTCCTTCGGTCCGCCGGTCGTCGGACGGGCGCGCGGGAAGCGGGGCGTGGTACGGCTGACCGCCCTGATGGGCGGCGCGCTGGCGCTGACCGGCGCCGCGTGGGGGGCCGTGCTGTACGCGCTGCCGGACCGGCTGGGCCGTCAACTGCTCGGCGACACCTGGACGGGGGCGGCCGCGCTGCTGCCCGCCACGGGCGCCCAGTACGCGGTCATGGGTCTGGGGACGTGCGCGCTGCTGACCCTGCGGGTGCTGAACCCGAAGGCCACGCTCTCGCTCCAGGTCGTCTTCTCGCTGCTGTCGGTGGCCCTGCTGCTGGGCGGGTACGCCGCGTGGGGTGTGGCCGGGGCCGCGTGGGGTCTGGCGCTGGGCTCCGCGACGAAGGCGGCGGCGGGCTGGCTGAGGGTGAGCCGGCTGCGGGTGCCGGCGCCCGCGGAACCGGCCGCCACCACGGACCGGGTCCGGGCGGCCTGACCGTCAGCGCAGGGTCGTGCCCTTGTCCTGGCGGTACGTGGCCACGAGCGCGAGGCACACCCCGGCGATGGCGATGCGCCCCGAGGCCTGGAGCAGCGGGCCGCGCAGCAGGATGAAGGAGTACCCGGCGACCAGCGGGACCACCGTGGAGATCAGGCTGCCGGGCGGTGAGCTGCGTCTCGCGCGCTTCGCGTAGCGGCGGTCGACGCGGGCGGAGGCGTACCCCAGGCCGAGGAGCCCCGCGCCCATGCCCAGCGGCCCGAAGTCGATCCACAGCTCCGCCCAGATCGGGGAGGAGAGGTTGGTGTTGACCGTGCCCATCCACTGGCCGACCATCACGCCGGTGTCGCGCGGCTTGCTCGCCCACATCGTGCGGGGCACGGCGAAGAAGACGGATCCCGCGAGCTGGCGCCCGTAGGAATGGCCCGGGCCGGATTCCGAGTAGGTGATGGTGTTCGCGAACATGCCGATCTGGTCGTAGTCCTTGAGTGCCATCGGCTCCAGGAACGAGGTCGTCTCGACCGGCTTGTAGTTCTTCTCGTCGTAGCGGAAGCGGTCGGCGAACGGGAAGACGAGCAGCGCGATCACCACGGCCATGGACAGCGCCACCCGGTACATCGCCGCGCTCACCGGGAAGACGGTGAACAGCAGCGAGAACATGACGGTGAGGAACCAGTAGCGCGGGTTGGAGATCGGGTTGTTGACGATCAGGTTGAGGGCCGCGAGCGCCGACCAGGTGACGAGGATCGAGACCTTGCGGCGGGCGAACTTCGAGGTGATCAGCCAGCGCGTGTACAGCAGCAGGGAGAGCAGCGCCGGAACGGTTCCGAAGCCGCGCAGCAGGGCCTGGCCGGCCTGGCCGTCCTGGGAGACGCCCGCTTCCTCGATGCCCGCGATGATCTCCTGCCGGCTGGAGAAGAAGACCGCCGGTCCGCCGAGCTTCATGATCAGGGCCGCGCTGCCGAGGAACGACACGGCGGTCAGCAGTTGCAGGCGCCGCCGGTGCGCCATGACCGGCCGCTGCTCCTTGCGCGAACCGCCGGCCCGGCCGACCGGCCGGTGCCGGGCGAGCACGACGCCCACGTCGAAGGCGGCGCAGCCGAGCAGCACCAGGGTGATGGCGGCGGTGAGGTCGGAGCGGGGGCCGACGACGGGGGTGGGGACCCGGCCCAGGACCGCCTGGGCGAGCGGGGCCACGCCCATCGCCATGTAGACGAAGAGCCAGAAGGAACCCTGGAGCAGCTTGCGGCGGTTGGTCAGGACCATCGCGGACAGCCGGGCGCCCGCGTACATGGTGAGCACCAGCTGGAGCCAGAAAGCCGCGTCATGCTGCCCGTCGCCGGGCTGGACGGCGACGAAGAGGGGCAGGAAGACGGTGAATCCGAGGGCGAGCGGCACGGACAGCGCCCGGGAGAGCAGGGTCCGCGGGGTGGTGACCCTGCCCCAGCTCTTCTCCTCGTCGGGGTGCGGCGGGACGGGCCTGACGGCGCTCTCGCGTATGTCGGTTGCCACGCTTGCCCCCACCCCTGTGCCTGATCCGGGCGCAGTCTAGTCTGAGGCCTCGGCGCCCGGGGAGGCGCCCGGGAGCCGGACGACGGGCCGGACCACGGGCCGGGCGACGGGCCGGATGATGAGGGGTAGCTGTGCGTGATCTTCCTGCCTTCACGCTGGCCGGGTACGACAAGGGACGCGGGCTGCTGACCCAGGCGCTCTGGTTCGCCGTGATGAACACGCTGTTCATGAGCTGGTTCTGCCCGGCCCGCCTGCGGGTCGCGCTGCTGCGCGCCTTCGGGGCCCGGATCGGCGAGGGAGTGCTGATCCGGCACCGGGTGCGGGTGCTGTGGCCCTGGAAGCTGACCGTGAACGACCACGCGTGGATCGGCGAGGGCGCCTGGCTGCTGAACCTGGAGCCGGTCACGATCGGCGCGCACGTCTGCGTCTCGCAGGAGGCGCTGCTGTGCACCGGCTCGCACGACCACCGGGCCGCCGACTTCCGTTACCGCAACGCGCCCATAACCGTCGAGGACGGGGCGTGGGTGGCGGTACGGGCCACCGTGCTGGCGGGCGTGACCGTCGGCCGGTGCGCGGTGGCGGGCGCGGGGTCCGTGGTCCACAAGGACCTTCCCCCGCTGACCCTGCAGACCCAGGACGGGCGCCGGCGCCCGGTCGAGGAGCCCAGATGAGAGTCCTGCACGCCGTCACCCTGCACTCGCCCACGCACGCCTTCGGCGGGCCGGTCCGGGTCGCGCTGAACCTGGCCGCGGGATTGCGCTCCCGCGGCCACGAGGCGGGACTGCTGGCTCTGGGCGAGGGCTTCCCGGACCCCTGGCCGACCGCCGTGGAAGGCGTCCCCGCGAAGCTCTTCCCGGCCCGGCGCCTGCTCCCGCTCGGCTTCAGCGGGATGACCTCGCCCGCGCTGCTGGCCTCGGCGGGCCGGCTCGTCCGGGACGCCGACGTGGTCCACGTCCACCTGGCGCGGGACCTGGTGACCCTGCCGGTCGCCCTGGCCGCGCTGCGCGCCCGCACACCTCTCGTCCTGCAGACGCACGGGATGGTCGACCCGAGCGAGCGGCTCCTGGCCAAGGTGCTGGACGCGGTGGCGGTACGCCGGCTGCTGCGCGGCGCCGACGCGGTGCTGTACCTGACCCCGCACGAGCGGGAAGGCCTCGACGCCGTCGTCGGCGGCGTCCTGTCCCGGGCGGTGCGCCTGGTCAACGGCACCCCCGCCCAGGAGGAGCGCCCCGCCCCGGCCGGTCCTCCCCGGATCCTGTACTCGGCCCGGTTGCAGGCCCGCAAGCGCCCGGTGGACTTCGTGGACGCGGCCCCGGCGGTCCTGGCGGTGCACCCGGACGCCCGGTTCGTGGTGGCCGGCCCCGACGAGGGCGAACTGGCCGCGGTCCGCGCCCGCGTGGCGGACCTGGGCCTGGGCGACCGCTTCACGGTCCCGGGCGCGCTGTCGAGCGCGGAGGTCCTGACGGAACTGCGCCGCGCCCACGTCTACGTACTGCCGTCCGTGGACGAGCCGTTCCCGATGTCGGTCCTGGAGGCCCTCTCGGTGGGCGTCCCCTCGGTGGTGACCCACTCCAACGGGCTGGCCCGCGCCATCGGTTCCGCGGGTGCGGGAGCGGTGGTCGACCCGGGTCCGTCGGGTGTCGCGGCGGCGGTCCTCGCCCTCCTGGATCCCGCGGCCAACGCCTCCGCCTCGCTGGCGGCGCGCGAGCTCGCGGCGAAGTCCTTCTCGATGGACGCCGTCCTGGACACCCTGCTGCCCGTGTACGAGGGCGCCCTCCGCCGGCGTTGAGGTCCGGGGCCCGGCGTCCGGCTCAGAGCCCGCGCCGGGTCTCGTCCACCACCGGGAGGGCCATGGCGCGGCGGCGCTTGAGGACGCTCGCGTAGACCGCGAGGCCGATGGCGCCCGCCACCATCATGATCACCCCGACCACGTCGAGGTTCACGCTCTGCATCTTCCAGTCGGACGCGAAAGTGAGGATGGCCCCCACGACGATCAGGCCTATGCAACCGCCTATGCCCCTCATGGAATTCGCCTCCGAAGTCGTGGTCGGGTGGAACCCGCCGTCTGGTGACGCGACTGCCCCCGATCCGGGAACCGAAACGGCTCCTGACGGTCGGACGGGCGCCGGCGTGCGGCGTGGAAAGGCGTCGGCCCCGCCGCCCGGACGGGGCGGCGGGGCCGGTCGTGTGCCGGGCGGTGCTACGCCGGTATCCAGGCGTAGCAGCCGTTGGAGACGAACTCCGCCGTGCCCGCCGGGATCGTGGCGGTGATCTTGTCACCGGCCTTCGGCGGGGCCTCCGGACCCGAGGCGAGGAGGGCGCCGTCCTTGCCCTTGGCCTCCCAGGTGCACGTCGTGCTCTGGGTCAGCGCGCGGTAGCCGCCCGCGGCCGGGGACTGCTTCGTGCCGTCCGGGAAGCCCTTCTCCGCCACCGCGAGGACCGGCTTCTGCTCCGGGCACAGGAAGGTGATCGCGTCCTTCGCGCCGGGGATCTCCCCCGCCACGATGGAGCCGACCGCCGCGTCCTTGTCCCGCTTCGCGGTGCGCTCCACGCGCTGGCAGGACTCCTGGCCGCCCTGCAGGACGGCCGCCGGGTCCATCTTCTCGGGGACCCGGCCGCTCAGGTACTTCTTCTCCGTCGCGGTGAAGCTGCCCGTCTTGGGGGTCAGCTTCGCGTCCGGCAGGACGGGCCCCGTCGGCTTCGCGTCCGTCGAGGGCGGTGCGGTGTCGTCCGCCGGGTCGGCGACCGGCGACTCGGCCGGCGGCTTGGGCTTCGCGGCCGAGGCGTCGGCCTTGCCGTCCCCGCCCGAACTGCAGGCGGTCAGCGTCAGTGCGGCGGCCAGCAGGACAGCAGCCGCTGCGGAGCGTCGGTACATGAGGTGGCTCCCGTACGTATGAGATGGGTGTGCGGGGCCCGGCCGCACAGGCGGCCGGGCCCCGCACTCCGTCAAGCGGCTACTTCGCGCCGAAGACGAGGACGAGCTGCGGCTTGGCGTCCGCGGCCGTCGCCTCCGAGGACCAGATCCACAGCGGGTCGGTGCCCGTGCTCGTCAGGCCCAGGCTGTAGCTGGTGCCCAGGACCGAGGAGAGCGCCGCCGTGTCCAGCTGCACGCTCTGGACGGCCGAGCCGTCCGGGGCGCCCGCGAGGGTGCCCAGCGGGGTGGTGCCGAGGGTGGGCTTGGTCTTGAAGGTCGTGCCCGCACCGCTCCAGGTCCCGGTGACCGGGACGACGGAGACGGTGTCGACGGTACCGGCGCCCGCCGCGGTCGAGGTCTTGACCTGCAGCGAGGCCGACTTCAGCACCTGGCCGGCCGGGGCGGCCGGGATGTCGAAGCGCAGGTACGTCTCGTAGGCCGAGGTGCCGCGCACGGCGAGCGAGCTCGCGGTGCCGTAGGCCGTGCTGGGCGCGCCCTGGTTGATGTAGGTGTCCTCGGTCGCGCCGACCTGGGAGACGGTGTCGCTGACGGCCTTGGCCAGGTCGAAGTGGTTCTTGGCCTGGGCCTGGGTCAGCACCTTCGGGTAGACGGCCGTCTCGTCGATCTGGCCGGCGAAGAAGTTGCTGGTCGGCCTGGAGGGGTAGCCGCTGAGGTTGTCTCCGCCGACGTGCCAGTAGCCCTCGTACTGCTGGGAGCCCGTGACGTTGGAGGTGCCCTTGGACTGGCCGTCGACGTACAGGGCCATTCCGGCGGGGCCCTGCGTGGCGACGACGTGGTGCCACTTGTTGTCGTTGTACGTCTCGGTCAGGCCCGTGGAGAGCGTCTTGACCGAGCCCGAGTTGACGCCGAAGAAGATCCGGCCGGAGTTGGTCATGTAGACCTGCTTGTCGTACAGGCTGCTGCTGCGGTCGGTGTTGTTGCCGAACCCGACCAGCTTGCCGCCGCGCGTGGTGTTCGTCTTGAACCACGTCTCGATGGTGTACGAGCTCCCGACCGTCTGCCGGCGGTCGCCGTAGACCTGCTGGCTGGTGCCGTTGAAGCCCATGGCCGTGCTCGCTCCGGTGACCGCGCCCGGGGTCTGGCGCAGTGCGGGGGCGTTCAGCTGGAGGGCGCTGGTGTTGCCGCCGTCCGAGGAGTCGGCGACGTACGGGCTGACGGTGTCGTCGTAGCGCCAGTACAGGTTGGCGCCGTCCGCACGGACCTGCTGGGGGTACGCGAGCACCGAGGTCGGGACCGTCACCGAGGTGCTGGCCGACAGGGCGCTGGTGTTGCCCGCCGCGTCGGTGGCGGTCACCCGGTAGCTGTAGGACTGGCCGGCCTTGACCGTGGTGTCGGTCCAGGAGGCCTGCGGGCGCAGCCACTCCAGGGAGTCCGCGGAGACGGTGGCGACCGGGGTCGCTGAACCGTTGCGGTAGACGCGGTAGGTCAGCTTGCTGTCGTCCGCGTCGTAGCTGGCGCGCCAGCGGACCTGGACCTCGCCGGGCTTGACGCTGGAGACGCTGGAGACCGGAGTGGTCGGGGCGCCGACGTCGCCGGTGGAGGCGAAGCGGGTCAGGGCCTGCTGGGCCTTGCCGTTGATGAGGGTGAACTCACCGCCGACCCACATGTACTTGGTGCTGCTCTTCTCCGCGATGGCCATCACGCGCGGGCCGATGCCCTCGCCGAGGCCGTCGTTGGCGGTGGGGTGCCAGCCGAGCTTGCGGGGGCTGCGCACGAAACCGTCCACGGGCGCGGGGGCCGCGCCCTCCTGGTCGGTGAACTGCGCGAGCAGGAAGTGGCGCTTGCCGTTGGGGAACTGGCCCTCGGTGCTGCAGTCGTGCCCGTGCGAGGAGCTGTAGAGGACTCCGTCGTACGGCAGGACGTACTGGGTCGCGCCGAGGCAGCGGTCGCGCCACTTCTCGGTGAAGTTGGGGGCGAGGGCGATGCGTCCGTCGAAGACGCCGCCGCCGGAGCCCTCGTTGCCGGTGTAGTAGCCGGTCGCGTCGGCCGCGATGTGCTTGACGACCGAGTTCGCCGGGATGTTGGCGTACGTCTTGTTCACGGCGCCGGTGGTGGCGTTGACGACGGCCAGCGCGTGGCTGTTGGAGCCGTTGACCGTGAAGAAGTCGCCGCCCAGCAGGACGTTCTTGCCGTCGTTGCTGACCTTGACGGCGCGGCCGGGTTCGTCGGCGTTGGCGACGAAGGGCTTCAGCGCACCGGAGGAGGCGTCGACCGCGGCGAACCGCTCGCGGGTCTGGCCCTCGACGGTGCTGAAGTCGCCGGCCGCGTACAGGGTGTCGTCGGTGACGGCGAGCGCCCGCACGGTGGCCGGGAAGTTCGGGTGGAACGAGGCCTTGGGGGTGCAGGTCTCGATGTCGACGGCGGCGACGCTGGAGACCGGGGTGCCGTTGACGGCGCCGAAGTAACCGGCCGCGTAGAGCGTCTTCTTGTCCTTCGACACGGTGAGGGCGCGCACGGTCGCGCTGCCGTCGCCGACGGTGAAGGAGAGCTTGCAGGAGCTCGGGGCGCCCGTCGCCGCGTCGAGCGCGACGAAGTTCACTGCTTCCTGCTCCGCGCCGGCCGCGCCGTCGGGCGGGCGGACGGCCGAGAAGGTGCCGCCGGCGAAGACGGTGCCGTTGGCCTGGTCCATGGCCCAGACGATGCCGTTGGGCTGCCACGTCGGCAGGTTGTCGGCGGTGAAGGCCACCGGCTGCGTGATGGCCGACGCCTCGGGTATCAGCACGAGGCCTATCCCGGTGCCGGCGCCGGCCAGTGACAGGACGAGGGCAGCAGTCAGCCCTCTGGATCTACGCATGAGCCCCCCAGGGCAATTGCCCGGTTTGAATGGCTGGAACTATCCGAACAGCCATATGTACTGGCGCAGACTAGGGCTCACGCGAGGGCCTGGTCACCGCACTTGACCCATTGCATACCAACTTGGAATCAAGAAGTTCAGTACGGACGGCGCACTACGGACATACGGCAGGTTTGCCCCGGTCAGACCCACGGAAAGCTCCATGAATGACCGGGACACGGCGAATCGTAGGCGAAAATATAAGGCCTAGCGGTCGATGCGAACGCTCACACCGGCCAGTTGGTCCTCGACCTGGCGAATGTCGGAGTCGACCATGATCTTGGCCAATTCGGCTACCAGGACCGTCGGCTTCCAGCCGAGGAGCGCATGGGCCTTGGAGGCGTCACCGATCAGGGCGTCGACCTCGCTGGGGCGTTCGTACTTGGGGTCGTAGCGAACGTGCTCGTTCCAGTCGAGGCCGGCGTGGGCGAAGGAGGCCTCGACGAACTCGCGGACGGTGGCGGCGACGCCGGTGGCCACGACGTAGTCGGTGGGCTCGTCCTGCTGGAGCATCCGCCACATGGCGTCCACGTACTCCGGGGCGTAGCCCCAGTCGCGGACCGCGTCGAGGTTGCCGAGGTAGAGCTTCTCCTGCAGGCCCGCCTTGATGCGGGCGACCGCGCGGGTGATCTTGCGGGTCACGAAGGTCTCGCCGCGGCGCGGGGACTCGTGGTTGAAGAGGATCCCGTTGACGGCGAACATGCCGTACGCCTCGCGGTAGTTCACCGTCGTCCAGTAGGCGAACACCTTCGCGGCGCCGTACGGGCTGCGCGGGTGGAACGGGGTGCCCTCGTTCTGCGGGGGCGGGGTGGCCCCGAACATCTCGGAGGAGGAGGCCTGGTAGATGCGCGTGTCCACGCCGCTGGCCCGGATCGCCTCCAGCAGCCGCAGCGCCCCGAGGCCGGTGACGTCGCCGGTGTAGAGCGGGGCGTCGAAGGAGACGCGCACGTGCGACTGGGCTCCGAGGTTGTACACCTCGTCGGGGCGTATCTCACGGAGCAGGTTCACGAGGGACACGCCGTCGGAGAGGTCCGCGTGGTGCAGCACGAAGGACCGGTTCGCCGTCTGCGGGTCCTGGTAGATGTGGTCGATCCGCTCCGTGTTGAAGCTGGAGGACCGCCGCACGAGCCCGTGCACCGTGTAGCCCTTGGAAAGCAGCAGCTCGGCGAGGTACGAGCCGTCCTGCCCGGTGACGCCGGTGATCAGCGCGGTCTTGCCCATTGGGTCCCCCCTGGGGATCGTTGCGGTCTTGTTGTACTGGGGCCCGGCCGGGCCCTGAGCGGCCGGCGCGGCGGGCGGCCCCGCCCCGAGAGGACTGGATGGGTACCGTACACGGCCCATCCGGAAGGTAAACCGCCGCATCCGCGCGGGGGCGGGGGCACCCGGCGCCACCTGCGCGGGGGCCCGCCGGCGCGACGCCGGAGGCGGCTCCACCGTAAATGCGCGGACGGCCGACTGGCATCATCGGCGGTATGACAAGTTCGCCGTTCCTGCCTCCGAACGCCCGCGTCTTCGTCGCCGGCCACCGCGGTCTCGTGGGGTCCGCGGTCGTCCGCCGGCTCACCGCCGACGGGTACGAGGTGCTCACCCGCGGTCGCGCCGACCTCGACCTGCGCGACGCCGCGGCGACCGCGGCGTACCTGGGGGACGTCCGGCCGGACGCCGTCGTCCTGGCCGCCGCCAAAGTCGGCGGGATCATGGCCAACAGCACCTATCCGGTGCAGTTCCTGGAGGACAACCTCAAGATCCAGCTGAGCGTCGTCGCCGGCGCGCACGCCGCGCGGGTCGGCCGGCTGCTGTTCCTCGGCTCCTCCTGCATCTACCCCAAGCTCGCCCCGCAGCCCATCAGCGAGGACTCCCTGCTGACCGGCCCGCTGGAGCCCACGAACGAGGCGTACGCCCTGGCGAAGATCGCCGGCATCGTCCAGGTCCAGTCGTACCGCAAGCAGTACGGGGCCTCGTACATCTCGGCGATGCCGACGAACCTCTACGGTCCCGGCGACAACTTCGACCTGGAGACGTCCCACGTCCTGCCCGCCCTCGTCCGCCGCTTCCACGAAGCCGCGGCCGAGGGGCGCGAGGAGGTCACGCTGTGGGGATCGGGCACGCCCCGCCGGGAGTTCCTGCACGTCGACGACCTGGCCGCCGCCTGCGCCGTCCTGCTCCGCGAGTACGACGGCGCCGAGCCGGTCAACATCGGCTGCGGCGAGGACCTCACCATCAAGGCCCTCGCCGAGACGGTCGCCGAGGTGACCGGCTTCCGCGGCAGGCTCGCCTGGGACACCTCGAAGCCGGACGGGACGCCCCGCAAGCTGCTGGACGTGACCCGCCTGCGCGCGCTGGGCTGGAAGCCCGCGATCCCTCTGCGGGACGGCATCGCCGCCACGTACGCGTGGTGGCGCGAGCAGGGCGACGAGCGGAGCTGATCCCAAAACGGCCTCAGTACGCTCCGCGACCGTCGACCACGGCGCGGAGCGTGCGGCCCATGACGTCGACGTCACTGGTGAAGGACCAGTTGTCGACGTACTGCAGATCGAGCTGGATCGTTTCGTCCCAAGACAGGTCGGACCGGCCGCTGATCTGCCACAGCCCGGTCATCCCCGGCCGCACCGTGAGCCGGCGCAGTTCGACCTCGTCGTACTTCGCCACCTCCTCCGGCAGCGGCGGGCGCGGGCCCACCAGGGACATGTCCCCGGCCACCACGTTGATGAGCTGCGGCAGCTCGTCCATGGAGGTGCGCCGCAGCAGCCGGCCCACTCTGGTCACGCGCGGATCGCGGCGCATCTTGAACATCAGGCCGTCGTTCTCGTTGGATCCGGACAGTTCCGCCTTCAGCGCGTCCGCGTCGACGACCATCGTGCGGAACTTCCACATGACGAACGGGACCCCGTCCCGGCCGATGCGCCGCTGCCGGTAGAAGGCCGGCCCGCTCGAACCGAGGCGGATCGCCAGGACCACCGCCAGGAACACCGGTGACAGCAGCACCAGTCCGGTCCCCGCGGCCGCCCGGTCCAGTACCGACTTCAGCAGGGTCTGGATCCCCCGGCTCACCGGCGGAGCCACCCGCAGCACGGCCAGGCCGCCCGCGGACAGCGTCTCCAGCCGCTTGACGGAGACCTCCACCAGACCGGGGAAGACCGCCAGTTCCAGCCCGGCGTCGTGCAGGGCCCAGGCGATCCGGCGCAGCCGCTCCCCCGCGAGCTGCGCCCCCGGAGCGACGAGCACCAGGTCGGCGCGGTGGGCGGCGACGGCGTCGAGCACGGCGGCGGAGTCCCCCGTCGGGGTCTGCGCCATCGCGGAGCCGAGGCGCGCGGCCACCGGCACCCCGCTGTCGAGCCCGCCGGGGCCGACCGGGACGACGCCCACGACGACGTACGGGTGGTCGGTGCGCGCGGCGAGGTGGCCGATGACGGATTCGGCGGAGTCGGGCTCGCCGACGACCAGCACCCGGCTCACGGCCTGGGCCTCGCGCCGGGCGGCGGAGAGATGACGGTAGGTCAGTTTGTGGCAGGCGACGGTGACGAGCAGGGCGGGCAGCAGGGCGCCGAGCGCGGACAGCCGGGGCGTGTCCTCACCGGTGACGACGCGGGCCACGGCGAGAACGCCGATCAGAATCAGCCAGTCGTGTACGACGGGCAGAACTCCCCGGGACTCTCCCAGCACCCGCGCCGCGTACCGCCGGCGGAGCAGCTGCACGCCGCTCCATGCCAGGGCGGCGCCGGCGGCGCAGTAGACGGGCCGGGCCTGCTGCGCGGCCTCGAAGACCAGGCCGACGGGCACCCCCGCGCCGATGAGGTCCGCGGCGACCGCGGCCGGCAGGTACCAGCGCGCCTTGTCGCCGAGCCCTCGAATCGGCGCGGCCGACGCGAGCGCCCTCCTGGCCACTCTTTGCACAGGTATATGGACATGCCTCATGGGCCCCCCTGGCACGTGGTCTCTGACGGTGGCGCGTGTCCGCCGGCTTCCCCAAGCGGTGGACATCTGACGCACCGGGAAACAGTACGACAAACGCCAGTACGGGAAATGCCGTTTGCGGGAACCGGGCGTCTTGTTGCCCAAGCGTTAGAGGTCGGCATTGCACATTCCGGATATTGATCGCTTCTCTCCCACACCAAAGTGAATGTTCCGGATACCGGATACGTCTCTTCGGACAACGAACCGTTTCCAGCCAACCTTTTGACGCGGCCCTGACATCACGGCGCGCAGATGGCACTCTTCGACCGTTCTTCGCACCAGCCCGATCTGCCCGGAGGCCCACCCAGCCGTCCGGAACCCCCCTTGCAGAAGGAGTCTGCGTTGAGTCCCACCCCCCAGCGGCGTGCCACCACGGCCGGCGCGCTTGTTGCCGCGGCCGCTCTCCTCGCCGTAGGCATCCAGACCGGAACCGCCACCGCCGACGCCACCGCGTCCCAGGTCGGCACGGTCGCCCAGGCCAACCCGGGCGCGGCCAACCGCGCACTCAGCGCTTCGGAGCGTGCGACGCTCCTCGCCGAGGCGAACTCCACCACCGCGCAGGCGGCCAAGGCCCTCGGCCTCGCCGGCACGGAGAAGCTCATCGTCCGCGACGTGGTCAAGGACGCGGACGGCACCACCCACACCACCTACGAGCGCACCTACGACGGCATACCGGTGCTCGGCGGTGACCTGACCGTCCACGCCAAGGGCGGCGTCACCAAGAGCGTCACCAAGGCCACCAACGCGGACATCAAGGTCGCGGACACCACAGCCACCGTCACCCCGGCCTCGGCCGAGGGCGCGGCGCTCAGCTCGGCCAACGCGGCGGGTGCCAAGGACGCCACGGCCACCAAGGGCGCCCGCAAGGTGATCTGGGCCGCGGAAGGCGCTCCGGTCCTCGCCTTCGAGACCGTCGTCGGCGGCCTCCAGCACGACGGCACCCCGAGCGAACTGCACGTGGTCACCAACGCCAAGACCGGCGCGAAGATCACCGAGTGGCAGGCGATCGAGACCGGCGTCGGCAACACGATGTACAGCGGTCAGGTCACGCTGGGCACCTCGCAGTCGGGCAGCAACTTCACGCTGAACGACGCCGGCCGCGGCGCCCACAAGACCTACGACCTCAACGGGGGCACCGGCAGCGGCACGGGCACCCTCTTCACCGGCCCGGACGACACCTGGGGCACCGGTGCCGCCTCGAGCCGGGAGACCGCTGGTGCCGACGCGCACTACGGCGCCCAGCTGACGTGGGACTACTACAAGAACGTGCACGGCCGCAACGGCCTGCGCAACGACGGCGTGGCCCCGTACAGCCGGGTCCACTACGGCAACGCGTACGTCAACGCGTTCTGGAGCGACTCCTGCTTCTGCATGACGTACGGCGACGGCACGGGCAACACCCACCCGCTGACGTCGATCGACGTGGCCGCGCACGAGATGACCCACGGCCTCACCTCGGTCACCGGCAACATGACCTACTCGGGTGAGCCCGGCGGCCTCAACGAGGCGACCTCCGACATCATGGCGGCGGCCGTCGAGTTCAACGCCAACAACACCAACGACGTCGGTGACTACCTCGTCGGCGAGAAGATCGACATCAACGGCGACGGCACCCCGCTGCGCTACATGGACAAGCCGAGCAAGGACGGCGGCTCCAAGGACGCCTGGTACTCGGGCATCGGCTCCATCGACGTCCACTACTCCTCCGGTCCGGCCAACCACTGGTACTACCTGGCCTCCGAGGGCTCGGGCGCCAAGGTCATCAACGGCGTGAGCTACAACTCGCCGACCTCGGACAACCTCCCGGTCACCGCGATCGGCCGCGACGCCGCATCGAAGATCTGGTTCCGCGCGCTGACGGCCGGCTACTTCAAGTCGAACACCAACTACGCCGCCGCCCGCGTCGCCACCCTCCAGGCCGCCGCCGACCTGTACGGGGCCGGCTCGGCCACGTACAACAACACGGCCAACGCCTGGGCCGGCATCAACGTCGGCCCGCGCATCGTCGCCGGTGTCTCGGTCACCAGCCCCGGTAACCAGAACACCGTCACGGGCAGCGCCGTCAGCCTCCAGATCCAGGCCAGCAGCACCAACGCCGGCGCCCTGACCTACACGGCGACCGGTCTGCCGACCGGCCTGTCGATCAACTCCTCGACCGGCCTGATCTCCGGGACCGCCTCCACCGCCGGTACGTACAACACGACGGTCACGGTGAAGGACTCGGCGAACCAGACCGGTACGGCGTCCTTCGTCTGGACCGTCGGGACCTCGCAGCAGAGCGTCTTCGAGAACACGACCGACTACACGATCGCGGACAACGCCACGGTGGAGTCCCCGCTCCCGGTCAACCGCACGGGCAACGCCCCGAGCACCCTCAAGGTGGACGTGAACATCGTCCACACCTACGTCGGTGACCTGCGGGTCGACCTGGTCGCCCCCGACGGCACCGTCTACAACCTGCGCAACCGCACCGGCGGCAGCGCGGACAACATCATCCAGAGCTTCACCGTGAACGCCTCCTCCGAGGTCGCGGCCGGCACCTGGAAGCTCCGGGTGGCCGACCTGGCCAGCCTGGACACCGGTTACATCAACAGCTGGAAGCTGACCTTCTGATCCCCACGAGGGATCCGGTGAGCAGGAGCTGAACCGTCAGATCACGGGGCCGCCCGGGAGCAGACCTCCCCGGGCGGCCCTGTCCCATTTGCCGGGCCGCCAGGGCCGGGCGGAGGAACGATGCACGCCGCACGCGGGCACACCGCACGCACCGGAAGGGCCCGGCACCCCGAGGGGTGCCGGGCCCTTCCTGCCGCTTGCGGCCGGGGTCAGTTGATGGCGCGGACCATCGAGTCGAAGAAGCCCGGCGCCGCCTCGGCCGGCGCGCCGGCCACGCGGGCGCCGGTGCGGTCCTCGTCGTCACGCCAGTCGTCGCGGCGGTCGTCGCGGTCGTCGTCGCGCCCGTCGTCGCGCCCGTCGTGGCGTCCGTGGTGGTTCTCGTCGTCGGACGGCTTGAAGAGGACCGACCGGACCTCCAGGTCCCGCGCCCTCTCGCCCGGCTCCAGCGCCTCCACGGCCTGGCCGCCGCAGTGGCGGCCCTCGAAGAGCACCGCCAGGGATTCCGTCTCGTTGCGCACCTCGAAGGCCGGGTGGTTGCCCGAGGCGTGGGTCAGCTGGTAGCAGGTGTCGTTGTCGGAGGGCTCGATCCGGCCGTGACGCGTGTCGCCGTCGTCGCTGTACCGGTAGCTGAGCACACCGAGGCCGTCGTGGTCGTCGTGGTCGTTGGCGAGTGACTGGCCCGCGGTGGGCAGGACAAGTGCGAGGGCCGCGAGCAGCGTCGCGGCGGTGGTGCGAAGACGCATGAAGGAGTCCATTTCTCGGGGTTTCGGGGATGCCGGGTCCGGAGACATCCGCGAGGCAGCGTAGGAGGAACGGAAGCGCCGAAACGGTTCGACTGCGCCGCGCGTTCGAAGGTTCACCCTCACGGTCCCCTCGGGGGCCGAACGCCCGAACGCCCCGGAATCCGCACGGGTCCCGGGGCCACTCGGGCGGGCGTACGCACGGGCGTGCGCGAGCTTCGTGAGCCCGTGCGCACGCCCGCCGAGGCGGCTCAGACGGCGGCGCGTTCGCCCGTCCCGGGCGCCGCAACCCCTCCGGCCACGGGAGCCCCGGGACCCGCCGGAGCCCCGGGACCCGCCGGGCCGCGCGCTGCCTCCGTCGTCCCCGCTGCCTCCGTCGCACCGGCTGCCTCCGGGGTCCGCCCGGCGGCCGGCCGGCGGACCAGTGCCACCAGGATCAGCGCGCCCGCCAGGCCCAGCGCCCCCGAGACCCACAAGGTGTCGCGCAGCCCGCTCACGAAGGCCGCCTCCACCCACCGCGCGGCCTCCGGGGCCGCCTGGAGCACCTTGCCCGCTCCGCCGCCGGCCAGCGCCTCGGCCGTGCCGTGCGGCCGGCCCGAGCCTTCGAGCCCGTCCGACAGCCCGGCCTGGAAGACCGCCCCGAGCACCGCGATGCCCAGCGCCATGCCCAGCTGCCGGGCGGTGTTCAGCGCGCCGCCCGCCATGCCCGCCCGGGCCGGGGGCACGGCGCCCATCGCGGCGGCCGCCAGAGCCGGGGAGCTCATGCCCACGCCGACGCCGGCGACGACCATGCCGGGCACCAGCGCCGTCCAACCGTCGCCGGTGTCCAGCATCCAACCCTGGAGCAGCGCGCCGGCGCCGATGAGGAACAGCCCGCCGCCGATGGTGATCCGGGGCGGGGCCCCGTGCATCAGCTTGCCGCTCGCGGCGGCGACGAAGAAGCCGGCCAGGCTGAGCGGAACCAGCGCCAGGCCGGCGCCGACCGGCCCCATGCCCTCGGCGGTCTGCAGCCACAGGGAGACGTACATCAGGTAGCCGAAGGCGGCTCCGGCCATCAGCAGCGAGGCGGCCATGACCGCGACGAAGGCCGGGCTGCGGAAGAGCGAGAGGTCCAGCATCGGCCGGGAGCTGCGCAGTTCGACGAGGACGAAGGCGGCGAAGGCGGCCGCGCCCAGGGCGAACAGGCCCAGCGTGGTGAGGGAGGTCCATCCGTTCTCTCCGGCCCGGATCAGGGCGTAGGTGAGAGCGGCGGCGCCGGTCGTGAAGGCGGCCGTGCCGGGCAGGTCCAGGCCCTTGGCGTGCGGGTCGCGGGACTCGCCGACGGCCTTCAGGGTGACGTACACGGCGAGGGCGCACACGGGGAGGTTGATGAAGAAGATCCAGCGCCAGCCGAACTGCTCGGTGAGCAGGCCGCCGATGATGGGGCCGGCCGCGGCGGCGGCCCCGTTGACCGCGCCCCAGACGCCGAAGGCGACGCCCCGGTCGCGGCCCTGGTAGGCGGAGCTGAGCAGGGCCATGGTGGTGGCGAACATCGCGGCGGCGCCGACGCCCTGGACGGCGCGGAACGCGATCAGCGCGGCCGGCCCGCCGGCCAGACCGCAGGCGAGGGAGGCGGCGGCGAAGAGGCCGAGCCCGCCGAGGTAGACGCGGCGCCGGCCGATCCGGTCGGCGAGCGAACCGGCGCCGAGCAGCAGGGCGGCCAGGGCGAGGGCGTATATGTCCATCACCCACTGGAGCCCGGAGAATCCGGTGTCCATGTCGTCGGCCATGTCGGGCAGGGCGACGGTCACGATCGTGACGTCGACCAGAAGCATGAAGGCCCCTAGACACACCGCCGTCAACGGCAGCCATTTGCGCATGGGGAGTTCTCCTCGGATCACGGGGGGCTCGGCAGGATCCCCGGGTTGCCCAAGGTGCCCGCGCCCCGCCCCGTCCCCCACCCAGCGGCCCGCTCGCGCCGGATTTCCCCCATCGGACGCCCTGGGATGATGGGAACCGTGAACGACACGGAGATGGACCCGCTCGACCGGTCCCTGGTCCAGGCCCTCGTGATCGACGGCCGGGCCGCCTTCAGCCGGCTCGCCGAAGTGCTGGAGGTCTCCGACCAGACCGTCGTCCGCCGCTACCGGCGCCTTCGGGGCACCGGCCTCATCAGGGTCGTCGGGCTGCCCCTGGGCAGCCGCGTCGGGCTGTTCGAGTCCTGGCTGCGCGTGCAGTGCGCCCCCGACGCGGCGCTCCCGGTCGCCGAGGCGCTCGCCCGCCGTCCGGACATCGCGTGGGTGACGCTGAACTCGGGCGGCACGGAGGTCCACTGCATGACCCGGGCCCGGACCCGCCAGGACCGGGACGCGCTGCTCCTGGACAAGCTGCCGCGCACCCGGCGGGTGACCGGTATCAGCGCCCACACGATCCTGCGGAAGTTCTTCGGCGGGCCTGACGCGTGGGCGGGTACGGACGCGCTGCGCCCCGACCAGATCGCGGCGCTCGAGCGGCCGCCGGTCCTGCCCGCGCCGGACACCCCGTACGTCCTGGACGCGGCGGAGCTCGCGCTGCTCGCGGTGCTGGGCCGGGACGGCCGCGCCGGATACCCGGAACTGGCGCGCGCCACCGGGCTGTCGGAGTCGACGGCTCGCCGCAGGCTGGAGCGGCTGCGCGCGCTGGGGGCGGTCTTCTTCGACGTGGAGTTCGTCCCGGCGCTCTTCGGTTACGAGGCCGAGGCGACGCTGGTGCTGACCGTGCCGCCAGCCCGGCTGGCGCAGGTGGGGGCGGCGCTGGCGGGCCACCGCGAGATCGCTTTCGCGGCGGCGGTGACGGGGGCGGCCTCCTTGATGGCGGTGGCGGTGTGCCGTGACACCGACGCGCTCTACACGTACCTGACCGAGCGGATCGGCGCGGTGGAGGGCGTGGGCCACGTGGAGGTGATCCCGTCCCTGCTCAGCGTCAAACGGGCCGGGATGCTGGTGGAGGGCGGGCGGCTGGTCGATCCGCCGCCCGCCCCCTGAGCCCGCGGGCCCGCGGATGTCCGCGGACCGGCGGGCTCGCCGCGCCCTGAGCCTGTCCTCGAAGTGGCCCCTGGCCCGCGCCACTTCGACGGACGCGCCCTAGCGCAGGAGTACGCCGCCTCCCGCGTCCGTTTCCTGCGGTCCGGCGACCAGGCCCAGTTCGGCCGGGGTCGCCAGCAGCGGATGCGTCGGCAGGATCCGCACGGTGTAGCCGAAGGGCCCCGTGCGGTCGAGGGCTAGCGGGCCCTCGTACAGCCTGCGCCCCTCCAGGTCCGGGCCGCCGGCCGGTTTGAGCGGGAAGGCCCGGCCGTCCCGGATCACGTCCTGCGCGTCGACCCGGCCCGCGACGGCCTGGACTTCCACGTCCTCGGGCCCGAGCGCGTCGAGGGAGACCTGCACGCGCAGGGTGAGGGTCGCCCCGAGTTCGGCGGTACCGCCTACCGGGCCCGCCGCCAGCGCCTCCACGTGCTCGACGGTGAGCTTCGGCCAGGCCGCGCGTACCCGGCCCTTCCACCAGGCGAGGTCCCGTGCCGCTTCCGGCGTCAGGGCGCGGTGGGCGAGCGCGGCCGGAGCGTAGAGCCGCTCCACGTACTCCCGCACCATCCGACCGGCCAGCACCTTGGGTCCCAGTGAGACGAGGGTGCGCCGGACCATCTCGATCCAGCGGACCGGCAGTCCGCCCCGCCCGGTCCGGTCGTAGAACCGGGGCGCGACCCGTCCTTCGATCAGGTCGTAGAGGGCGTTCGCCTCCAGGTCGTCGCGCCGGTCCTCGTCCGTGCCGAGGCCGTCGGCGGTCGGGATGGCCCAGCCGAAGTCCGGCTCGAACCACTCGTCCCACCAGCCGTCCAGGACGGAGAGGTTGAGGCAGCCGTTGAGCGCGGCCTTCATCCCGCTGGTCCCGCACGCCTCCAGCGGGCGCAGCGGGTTGTTGAGCCAGACGTCGCAGCCCGGGTAGAGCTTCTGCGCCATGGCCATGCCGTAGTCGGGCAGGAACACGATCCGGTGGCGCACGCGCGGGTCGTCGGAGAAGCGCACCAGCTCCTGGACGAGCCGCTTGCCGCCGTCGTCGGCGGGGTGCGCCTTGCCCGCGACCACGATCTGCACCGGCCGGTCCGGGTCCAGCAGCAGGCGCCGCAGCCGGTCGGGGTCGCGCAGCATCAGCGTGAGCCGCTTGTAGGACGGGACGCGGCGGGCGAAGCCGATGGTCAGGACGTCGGGGTCGAGGACGGAGTCCACCCAGCCCAGTTCGGCGTCGGCGGCCCCGCGCTGGCGCCAGGAGGCCCGCAGGCGGTCCCGTACCTCTTGGACCAGCTGCTCCCTGAGCACCCGGCGCAGATCCCAGACGTCCTGGTCCGGGATGTCGGCGACGGCGTCCCAGCGCGGGGAGCCGCCGACGGACAGGGCGTCCTCGGTGCGTCCGGCGCCGATCTGGCGGGCGCCGAGCTTCACCACTTCCGGCGCGACCCAGGTCGGTGCGTGCACTCCGTTCGTCACGGAGGTGATGGGCACGTCGGCGGGGTCGAATCCCGGCCACAGTCCGGCGAACATCTCCCGGCTGACCGCGCCGTGCAGCGTGGAGACGCCGTTGGCCCGCTGGGCGAGGCGCAGCCCCATCACGGCCATGTTGAAGACACCGGGGTCGCCGCCGGGGTAGGTCTCCGCGCCGAGTTCCAGGATCCGGTCGACGGGTACGCCGGCCAGCTCGCCGCCCTCGCCGAAGTGGCGGGCGACCAGCGCCCGGTCGAACCGGTCGATGCCGGCGGGGACGGGCGTGTGCGTCGTGAAGACCGTTCCCGCCCGCACGGCTTCGACGGCGGCGTCGAAGCCGAGTCCCCGCTGTCCTTCCAGTTCCCTTATGCGCTCGAGTCCGAGGAACCCGGCGTGGCCCTCGTTGGTGTGGAACACCTCGGGGTCGGGATGCCCGGTGATCCGGCAGTAGCTCCTGACGGCCCGCACCCCGCCGATCCCCAGGAGCATTTCCTGGAGGAGCCGGTGGTCGCTCCCGCCGCCGTAGAGGCGGTCGGTCACCTCGCGGGCGACGGCGTCGTTGTCCTCGACGTCGGAGTCGAGGAGCAGCAGCGGTACCCGGCCGACGCGCGCCTGCCAGATGTGGGCGTGCAGGGCCCGGCCGCCGGGCAGGCTCAGCGACACCCGGGCCGGCGTCCCGTCCTCCTCGCGCACGAGCGAGACGGGCAGTTCGTTGGGGTCGAGCACCGGGTAGTGCTCCTGTTGCCAGCCGTCCCGGGAGAGGGACTGGCGGAAGTACCCGTGGCGGTAGAGCAGTCCGACCCCGATGAGGGGTACGCCGAGATCGCTGGCGGCCTTGAGGTGGTCCCCGGCGAGGATCCCGAGCCCGCCGGAGTACTGGGGCAGGGCGGCGGTGATCCCGAACTCGGGCGAGAAGTAGGCGATGCCGGCGGGTAGCTCCGCGGCGGCCTCGTGGCCCTGGTACCACCTCCCGCCGTGGACGTAGTCATCGAGGTCGGCGGCGGCGACGGCGAGCCGCCGCAGGAACCGCCGGTCGGCGGCGAGCTCCGCGATGCGCGCGGCGGACACGGCGCCGAGCAGCCGGACGGGATCCCCGCCGGCTGCCTGCCAGCCCTCGGGATCGACGGATTGGAAGAGCTCGCGGGTCTCGGTGTGCCAGGACCAGCGCAGATTGCGCGCGAGGCCTGCGAGGGGCGAGAGGGTCTCGGGGAGGACGGGGCGCACGGTGAATCGACGGATAGCCTTCACGCGTTCCACCTTCGCAGGGGATGACGGATCGGAGGGGCCGCACCACGCTGTGCGGCGCCCGCATCACCCTCGGAAGGCTAGCGGCGGGTCTCCCGCGCGGCCATGGCGCCTCTACCGCCCCTCGACCACCCCGCTCGTGGCAATGGATCACCGTGGACATCCGGAAGTCCACTTCGAGTTGACGGAGCACAGGTGAATTCTGCGAGTGAACTTCGGGACGCCTGTGCGGCTACGTACGAGTAGTTAACCGAGCACGCGGATTGGGCCGGGCTGGAGTGGGAAGGGCTCCCGGGTACGCGCACGGCGCACCGCCTCCCCCGACCTCTCCCGCCACCCGAGTGAACGCGGACAGGAGCGGCCATGCCCGCAACCAAGGCGTCTTCCGAGCGGCTAGAAACAGAGCGAACAGAGCGTGCACTACCAGCCGCCATGCCGGCTGGCCTGTCGTCACCGAGCCCTGCGAACTGCCCCCAGGTGATCCCATCATGATCGGTCGCATTCCCGTGCTGGACGTCCGCCCCGCCGTCGACTGCGGCGCCAGACCCGCAAAGGCGGTCGTGGACGAGGTCTTCGAGATCTCCGCCACCGTGTTCCGCGAAGGGCACGACGCGGTCGCCGCCCATGTCGTGCTCCGAGATCCGAGCGGGCGGCTGCGGCCCCCCGTGCCCCTGTCCGAGCTCGCTCCCGGCACCGACCGGTGGGGGGCCCGGGTGTCCGCCGAGGTCGAGGGGAGGTGGACTTACACCGTCGAGGCGTGGAGTGACCCGGTGGCCACCTGGCGGGCCCATGCGGCGATCAAGATTCCCGCCGGCATCGACCCGGGGCTCACGCTCCTCGAAGGCGCCGACCTCTACGAGCGGGCCGCCGCGAAGATCCCCAAGCGCGACGGGCGCGAGCACGTGCTCGCCGCGGCCGCCGCCATGAGGGACGAGGACCGGGAGGTCGCCGTCCGGTACGCCGCCGCCCTGGCACCGGCCGCGGCGGCGGCGCTCGCGAAGCGCCCGTACCGGGAGCTGGTCACCGCCTCCAAGCCGCTGCCGCTGCTGATCGAGCGCAAGCGGGCCCTCTTCGGTTCCTGGTACGAGATGTTCCCCCGGTCGGAGGGGGCGGTGCTGGAGCCCGGTGAGGCGCCCGTCAGCGGGACCTTCCGCTCGGCCGCCGAGCGGTTGCCGGCGATCGCCGCGATGGGTTTCGACGTCGTGTACCTGCCGCCCATCCACCCCATCGGCAGCACGTACCGCAAGGGCCCGAACAACACCCTGTCCGCGGGGAGTTGGGATCCGGGCGTGCCGTGGGCCATCGGTTCCACCGAGGGCGGCCACGACGCCGTCCACCCGGAGCTCGGCACCATCGAGGACTTCGACGCCTTCGTCGGCGCGGCCCGCGAGCTGCGGATCGAGGTGGCGCTGGACTTCGCCCTGCAGTGCTCGCCGGACCACCCGTGGGTGGAGAAGCACCCGGAGTGGTTCCGTCACCGTGCCGACGGGACGATCGCGTACGCGGAGAACCCGCCGAAGAAGTACCAGGACATCTTCCCGATCCACTTCGACGCCGACATGGCCGGCATCGTCGAGGAGACGGTCCGGATCCTGCGGTACTGGATGGACCACGGCGTCCGCATCTTCCGGGTCGACAATCCGCACACCAAGCCGGTCGTCTTCTGGCAGAAGGTGATCGCGGACATCAACAAGTCCGACCCCGACGTCATCTTCCTGGCGGAGGCCTTCACCCGCCCCGCGATGATGCGGACCCTCGCCGCCATCGGCTTCCAGCAGTCCTACACGTACTTCACCTGGCGCAACACCAAGGCCGAGCTCACCGAGTACCTGACCGAGCTCACGGACACCCGCTCCGCCTCCGTCATGCGGCCGAACTTCTTCGTCAACACCCCCGACATCCTTCCCGCGTACCTCCAGCACGGCGGCCGTCCCGCTTTCGAGGTGCGTGCGGTGCTCGCCGCCACCCTCTCCCCCACCTGGGGGGTCTACGCCGGCTACGAGCTCTGCGAGAACGCCGCGGTGGAGGAGGGCGGCGAGGAGTACCTGGACTCCGAGAAGTACGAGCTGCGCCCGCGCGACTGGGCCGCCGCCGACCGCGAGGGCCGCACGATCGCCCCGCTGATCACCGCCCTGAACCGGATGCGCCGCCGCCACCCCGCGCTCCAGCAGCTGCGGGACATCCACTTCCACCCGACCGACAACGAACAGGTGATCGCCTATTCGAAGCACGCCGGGTCCGATTCCGTACTGGTGGTCGTCAACCTCGACCCGCACCACACCCAGGAGGCGACGGTCTCGTTGGACATGCCGGTACTCGGCCTCGACTGGCACGGGTCCCTCGCGGTGCGCGACGAGCTCACCGGCGAGACCTATCACTGGGGCAGGGCGAACTACGTGCGCCTAGAGCCGGGCCGAACGCCCGCGCACGTACTGGCCGCTCTGCGACCGTCCCCGCCCACCGGAGGGTCACCCACCACATGATGATCAACGATCCCGTCCACGACACCTTCGAGGACACCCCCGCCAAGGACCGCGATCCCGACTGGTTCAAGCGGGCGGTCTTCTACGAGGTCCTCGTCCGCTCCTTCCACGACAGCAACGGCGACGGCGTGGGTGACCTCAAGGGGCTCACCGCCAAGCTGGACTACCTCCAGTGGCTCGGCGTCGACTGCCTCTGGCTGCCGCCCTTCTTCGCCTCCCCGCTCCGCGACGGGGGCTACGACGTCTCCGACTACACCTCCGTGCTGCCGGAGTTCGGCGACCTCGCCGACTTCGTGGAGTTCGTGGACGCGGCGCACACCCGCGGCATGCGGGTGATCATCGACTTCGTCATGAACCACACGAGCGACCAGCACGAGTGGTTCCAGCAGTCCCGCAAGGACCCCGAGGGGCCCTACGGCGACTACTACATGTGGGCCGACAACGACAAGCAGTACCAGGACGCCCGCATCATCTTCGTCGACACCGAGACCTCGAACTGGACGTACGACCCCGTCCGCAAGCAGTACTACTGGCACCGGTTCTTCTCCCACCAGCCGGACCTCAACTACGAGAACCCGGCCGTCGTGGAGGAGATCGTCTCCGCGCTGCGCTTCTGGCTCGACCTCGGCATCGACGGGTTCCGCCTCGACGCCGTGCCCTACCTGTACGCCGAGGAGGGCACCAACTGCGAGAACCTGCCGCGCACCCACACCCTCCTCAAGCGGGTCCGCGCCGAGATCGACGCGCACTACCCCGACACCGTGCTGCTCGCGGAGGCCAACCAGTGGCCGGAGGACGTCGTCGACTACTTCGGCGACTTCCAAAAGGGCGGGGACGAATGCCACATGGCCTTCCACTTCCCCGTCATGCCGCGCATCTTCATGGCCGTGCGGAGGGAGTCCCGCTACCCGGTCTCCGAGATCCTGGCCAAGACGCCCGCGATCCCGGACCGCTGCCAGTGGGGCATCTTCCTGCGCAACCACGACGAGCTGACCCTCGAAATGGTCACGGACGAAGAGCGCGACTACATGTACGCCGAGTACGCCAAGGACCCGCGCATGCGGGCCAACATCGGCATCCGGCGCCGCCTCGCCCCGCTGCTGGACAACGACCGCAACCAGATGGAGCTGTTCACTGCCCTGCTGCTGTCGCTCCCCGGGTCGCCGGTCCTGTACTACGGCGACGAGATCGGCATGGGCGACAACATCTGGCTCGGCGACCGCGACGGGGTGCGCACGCCGATGCAGTGGACCCCCGACCGCAACGCCGGTTTCTCCTCGTGCGATCCGGGCAGGCTGAACCTGCCGGTCATCATGGACCCGGTCCACGGGTACCAGGTCACCAATGTCGAGGCGGCCATGGCGTCGCCCTCCTCCTTGCTGCACTGGACCCGCCGGCTGATCGAGGTCCGCAAGGCGAACCCCGCTTTCGGGCTCGGCTCCTACACCGAACTGCCCTCGACCAACCCGGCGGTGCTCGCCTTCCTCCGGGAGTTCGGGGACGACCTGGTGCTGTGCGTGCACAACTTCTCGCGCTTCGCGCAGCCCACCGAGCTGGATCTGCAGTCGTTCAACGGACGGGTCCCGGTGGAACTGACGGGTGACGTCCGCTTCCCGCCGATCGGCGAGTGGCCGTACCTGCTGACCCTGGCGGGCCACGGCTTCTACTGGTTCCGCCTGCGCTCCGAATAACAGCCCGGCCCGGGGGCGGGCGCGGCGAATGGGTCAATCGCCCGCCCCTGTAAGGACCATCCTGACCCGACACTCACACACACCGGAGAAGCAACTACAGCGATCCGGGACACTCTGCGCATTCTGTGACGGCCCGGGGAAAGGACGCGAAGCCATGTCGGAGGCTGCATCCGCCCGGGATCGGCTCACCGCCGACCGGGTCGCCGGGCTCGGCCCGCTGGAACCGATGCTGCGGGCCTGGCTGCCCGCGCAGCGCTGGTTCGCGGGCAAGGGCCGCGCCATCGGACGGCTGAGGACGATCTCGGCGGCCGAACTACTGCCGCCCGGCTCCACGCCCGGGCTCCTGCACCTGCTGCTGGACGTGGACGGGGACTGCTACCAACTGCTGCTCGGGGTGCGCCCGAGCCCGCTGCCGCCCGCGCTCGCGCCCGCCCTGATCGGCCTTGCCGAGCAGGGCCCGTACGCCGGCCAGTCGGTCTACGAGGGCCTGGGCGATCCACGGCTCGCCGCGCTGCTGCTGGAGCGGCTGCGCTCCCCGGGCACCCTGGGCCCGCTCCGCTTCGACCGGGATCCGGCCGCCGTGATCCCCGAGGGGCAGGTCCCCCGGCCGCTGTCCGGCGAGCAGACCAACTCTTCGCTCATCTACGGAGATTCGTTCATCCTGAAGATCTTCAGACGGGTCGGCCCCGGGGTCAATCCCGACCTGGAGCTGCCCCGGGCCCTGGCCGCCGCCGGCTGCGCCCGCGTGCCCGCCCCGGTCGCCTGGTACGAGGCCGAGCTGCCCGGCTGCGAACCGCTGACCCTGGGCGTGCTCCAGCCCTACCTGCGCGGCTCCGACGACGGCTGGCAGCTCGCGCTGCACCGGCTGCGCGCCGGGGCCGACTTCACCGCCGAGGCGCACGCGCTGGGGCGGGCCACCGCCGAGGTGCACAGCGCGCTGGCCGGGGCACTGCCCACCCTGGCGCTGGGCCGGGAGCAGACGGCCCGGCTGGCCGCCGGGATGACGGCGCGGCTCGCCGCCACCGCCCGCGAGGTCCCCGCGCTGCGGCCCTACGAGGCGGGCCTGCGCGGCGCCTTCGACGCGCTGGCCGCCTCCCGGGGAGCCGGGGTGCCCGCCCAGCGGATCCACGGGGACCTGCACCTGGGGCAGACCCTGCGCACCGCGGACGGCAGTTGGGCGCTGATCGACTTCGAGGGCGAGCCCGCCCGGCCGCTGGCCGACCGCCGCCGCCCCGAGCCCGCGGTCCGGGACATCGCCGGGATACTGCGCTCCTTCGACTACGCCGCCCGCTCGCACCGGCCGTTCGCACCCGCCTGGGCGGACGCCTGCCGGGCCGCCTTCTGCGAGGGCTACGCCCGTACGACCGGACGGGACCCGCGCGAGGACCCCGTACTGCTGCGCGCCTACGAGACCGACAAGGCGGTGTACGAGGCCCGCTACGAGTCCCGCCACCGCCCCGACTGGCTGCACGTGCCGATGGCGGCCATCCGGAGGCTGTCCGAGCCCCAGGGTCTGCCCGCCCACCGCACGCGTCCACCCGCCCCCGGATCCACCGTCCCCCGCCCGAAGCCCCCGAGGAGGCCGCTCGCGTGAGCGCCGCACGACAGCCGTCACCGACCGTCCGCGACGAAGCCAAGCCCGCCGTCACCGCTCCCGACCCCTCCCACGAGACGCCGGCGAAGAAGGCCCGGGCCCCGCGGGCCCGCCGGGCCGCACCGCCTCACGGGGTCCGGCCGGCGCCCGCGCTCGGCGCGGAGGAACGGGCCCGGCTGCTGGAGGGCCGCCACCACGATCCGCACGGGGTGCTCGGCGCCCGCACCCAGCGGGGCGGGGTGTGCTTCCGGATGCTGCGCCCGTACGCGAAGGCGGTCACCATCGTCGCCAAGGGGCTGCGGGCCGAGCTCTTCGACGACGGCGACGGGCTGTTCTCCGGGCTGCTGCCGCTGAGCGGGGTGCCGGACTACCGGCTGCTGGTGACGTACGACGGCGGCGAGGTGGAGGTCCACGACCCCTACCGCTTCCTGCCCTCGCTCGGTGAGCTCGACCTGCACCTGATCGGCGAGGGCCGCCACGAGGAGCTGTGGAGGGCGCTCGGCTCGGAGCCCATGGAGCACCAGGGCGTCGCCGGCACCCGGTTCACGGTGTGGGCCCCCAACGCGCAGGGCGTACGCGTGAGCGGCGACTTCTCGTACTGGGACCCGACCGGCCATCCGATGCGCTCGCTCGGTTCGAGCGGCGTGTGGGAGCTGTTCCTGCCGGGTGTCGGCGACGGCGCCCTGTACAAGTACGACATCACCCGCCCGGACGGCTCGCACACCCTGCGCGCCGACCCGATGGCCAGGCACGCGGAGGTCCCGCCGGCCACCGCCTCGGTGGTGACGGCCTCCGCCTACGTCTGGCAGGACGCCGGGTGGATGGCCGCGCGCGGGGACCTCCCGGCGCACGAGGCCCCCTTCTCGGTGTACGAGGTGCACCTCGCGTCCTGGCGGCCCGGGCTCTCCTACCGCCGGCTGGCCGAGCAGCTCCCCGCGTACGTGAAGGAGCTCGGCTTCACGCACGTGGAGCTGATGCCGGTCGCGGAGCACCCCTTCGGCGGCTCGTGGGGGTACCAGGTCACCGGTTTTTACGCGCCGACCTCCCGGATGGGCTCCCCGGACGACTTCCGCTTCCTGGTGGACTCCCTCCACCGGGCCGGGATCGGGGTGATCGTCGACTGGGTGCCGGCGCACTTCCCGCGCGACGACTGGGCGCTGGCCGAGTTCGACGGGCGTCCGCTGTACGAGCACCACGACCCGCAGCGGGCCGCACACCCGGACTGGGGCACGCTGGAGTTCGACTTCGGCCGCCGGGAGGTCAGGAACTTCCTCGTCGCCAACGCGGTCTACTGGTGCCAGGAGTTCCACATCGACGGGCTGCGCGTGGACGCGGTGGCCTCGATGCTCTACCTCGACTACTCGCGCAACGAAGGCGAGTGGACGCCGAACGAGCACGGCGGGCGGGAGAACCTCGACGCGGTGGCGCTCCTCCAGGAGATGAACGCCACCGTCTACCGGCGCTGTCCGGGCGTGGTGACGATCGCCGAGGAGTCCACCGCGTGGCCGGGCGTCACCACGCCCACCGACATGGGCGGTCTCGGCTTCGGCCTGAAGTGGAACATGGGCTGGATGCACGACACCCTGCGCTACGTGTCGAAGGATCCGGTGCACCGCAAGTACCACCACAACGACATGACCTTCGGAATGGTCTACGCGTTCAGCGAGAACTACGTCCTGCCGATCTCGCACGACGAGGTGGTGCACGGCAAGCAGGCACTGGTGTCGAAGATGCCCGGGGACTGGTGGCAGCAGCGGGCCGCGCACCGGGCGTACTTGGGCTTCATGTGGGCCCACCCGGGCAAGCAGCTGCTCTTCATGGGGCAGGAGTTCGCCCAGGGCTCGGAGTGGTCCGAGGCGCACGGGCCGGACTGGTGGGTGCTGGACTCCACGTACGCGGCGGCCGGCGACCACCTGGGCGTACGCAGCCTCGTGGGCGACCTGAACCGCACCTACCGGGAGGCGCCCGCCCTGTGGGAGCGGGACAGCGTGCCGGAGGGCTTCGCCTGGGTGGACGGGAACGCGGCGGAGGACAACGTCTTCGCGTTCCTGCGCTTCGCGCGGGACGGCTCGCCGCTGCTGTGCGTCTCGAACTTCTCGCCGGTGGTCCGGCACGGGTACCGGCTCGGGGTCCCGCAGGAGGTGCCGCTGTGGCGGGAGGTGCTCAACACCGACCACGAGCTCTACGGCGGCAGCGGCATCCACCACGCGCGGCCGCTGCGCCCCGAGCCGGTGCCCTCGCAGGGGCGGGAGGTGAGCCTGCGCCTCACGCTCCCGCCGCTGGCGACCCTCTGGTTCAGGCCCGTGCCGTAGCAGGGGTGCCGGCCGGCGCCATCACGTCCTCCAGCTCCTGCAGGAGCTTGCGCTTGGCGCGGGCCCCGACCATCTGACGCACGGGTTCGCCGTCGCGGAAGACGAGCAGGGTCGGCATGGACAGCACCCCGTACCGCGCGAGCGTGCCGGGGTTGCTGTCCGCGTCGATCTGGACGACCTTGAGCCGGCCCGCCTCCTCGGCGGCGACGGCGGACAGGACGGGGGCCAGCTGGCGGCAGGGGCCGCACCAGTCTGCGGTGAACTCCACCAGGACGGCCCTGCCGCGCTCGGCGAGCACCTCCGCCTCGAAGTCCGCGTCGGTCACTTCGGCCACGCCGTGTGCCTTGATCATTGCTTCCCCTCTCGTCCGGCTCTCAGCCGGTCATCTCGCATCTGGGCTGTGCCGCTTCGGCATCGGCGAGCTGGCTCGCCACCTGGTCCCGTACGTCCGTGAGCCGGCCGATCAGGCCGTCCAGTTCGGCGAGCTTGCGCCGGTAGACGGCCAGTGAGGCCGGGCAGGAGTCGCCGGCCGGGTGCCCGGCGCGCAGGCACTCCACGAACGGGCGGGTCTCCTCCAGGTCGAAGCCGAAGTCCTGGAGCGTGCGGATCTGGCGGAGCATCCGCAGGTCGTCCTCGTCGTAGGTGCGGTGTCCGTTGCCGTCGCGCCGGGCGGGCAGCAGGCCCCGCGCTTCGTAGTACCGGAGCGTCCGCGTGCTGGTGCCCGCCCGCTCGGCCAGTTCGCCGATTCGCATGTCCCGACCGTAATCCTTGACGTCGGCGTCAAGGCAAGGAGAAGCGCGTCAGGACGTCGGGAGGCGGGCGGGGGGAGGCCCTCGCCACCCCCGTATGCGAGGGCCTCCGTCCAAGAGCACGCGCGGGCGGGGTGGCCGGTTCGAGACGGTCGCCGTCCTGTGAGGCGGCTCACGCGCGGGGCTATCGCCCGGGGCGGCCGGAAACGTACGCTGGGAAGTCGATCACGGCTCGATTCGATTACCGGACAGTCGCAACGAAAACGGACCAAAGCCCTTTACTTCATAGGATGTTCCTACGAGGTATGGGCTTGTTTGTTTGGTCTGTAGTCGCCGCGGCTCAGCCACTCCTACGGTGTGCCCTGTGCACTCCAGCCCACCTTTCAATGCCCCCGCCGCGCGTCGTCTGCGCGCGGCCCTGGGCATGGCTCCCGGTCATGTCGTCTACGGCCTGCGCGCCCAGTACGGACTGATCGTCACCCCCGAGACCGTGATGGCGTGGGAGCGTGGCGAGATATCGCCGACCGCGGTCGAACTCACGGCCCTCGCGGGCGTGCTCTGGTGTTCCCCCGGCGAGCTCCTGGCCGAGCCGGTCACCTTGCGCGAGCACCGGATCGCCAGGGGGCTGGCCGCCGAGGAGCTGGCCCGGCGGGTCGGTGTGGAGGCGGGCTCCTACCAGAAGATGGAGGACACCGGCCGCTGGAAGGGCAACGAGCGGCAGTCCGCCGCCCTGGCCACGGCACTGGGGCTGACGCTGGCCCAGTTCGTGACCGCGACCGGCAAGCACGAGGAGCTGGCCGAGCTGCTGCGCAGCGCGGTGACCACGCGCTGGCAGGCGTACGTGAAGCCGCTGGCCAAACTGCTGCCGGTGCCCAAGGCGCATCTGGAACGGGTGCTGGAGCAGCTGCACGGGGAGTACCAGTCGAGGATGGTGGCGACCCTCGGCTGGGGCGGCGCGCAGGGCGAGGCCGGCAGCGGCGACTCGGGGCGCGAGTACCTCGCGGCCATCGTGGACCGCTTCTGGTCCCTCGCGGGCGGTGCGGCGTAGGACACGTCCCGCCGGAGGGCTCCCCACGGCAACGGCCCCGATCGCGTCCACGGCGGGACGCGGTCGGGGCCGTTCGGCCCGGGCGGATCGGGGCGGAAGTCCCGCCGCGGGGGCCCTTCGGCGGCTACTTCAGCGGCGCGTGGACCACGGTCGCCTCGACGCCCGCTCCCGCGAGGTCCTTCGACAGCCGGTCGGCCACCGCCCGGTCGCCCACCAGGACGGTCGGCGCCGAGGGCAGCTCCCCGATCGCCTTCTTCAAATGGACCAGCGAGGTCGCGTACTGCTTGTCCACGTCCTCGGTCGCAGGGCCGCCCATCTTGACGTAGAAGATCTCGTAGAGCTCCACCATGTTGCCCGCGCGGTGGGTCAGGAGCTGGGCGAGGAAGGTGGACTTCAGGTTCAGGTAGGCGTCGTTGGAGTACAGGGCGATCACCGGCGACGAGACCCCCGCGAGGTCCCGCCGGGTGAGCGCCGCGGCCGGCGGGCCCATGTCACTGCGGCTCTCGCCCCTGGCCCACTTGAGCATCGAGCTGCCGTACCAGGCCGAGGGGGGACTGAACCTGGCCGCGGGGTCGGTCCACCCGGTGGGGACCCCGAACTGCACGTTGGCGAACAGGGCGAGCGCGGCGGCCGTCGCGAGGCCGGAGTGCACCAGCCGCTCCGCCCGGCGGCGGCGCGGTGAGCCCCTCAGCCGCTCGGGCGGCAGCATCAGTCCGACCATGCCCACGGAGACCAGGGTGATCACCAGGCCGGCGGCGGCCAGCTTCTCGAAGTAGTACGAGTAGTAGCCGATGGTGTGCTTCTGCCAGGCCCCGAAGAGGCCGATGACCGTGATCCCGCCCAGGACGAGGGCCAGCACCATCCGGCCGGTGGCCGTGCGGCGGTTCGCCGGCAGGGAGGCCGCCAGCAGGGCCAGCAGGGCGCATCCGATGAACACGGGGCGGTCCGGGACGACCATGGGGCCGGCCAGGTTGGAGGTCTTGGTGACGTCCAGCTTGGTCAGGACGGAGAAGACGCTGGGCAGTCCCGCGATCAGCGTGCCTCCCGCCAGCGCCCCGAGGAGCAGGCGCCGCCGGTGGGCGAAGCGCCGCCGGTGGACGATGAGGACCGTGGCCAGGGCGAGGCCGAGGAGGGCGCCGTAGAGGTTGTAGACGAAGGTCACGGTCACCAGCGCGGCCACCGCGACGAGCGCGAACTCGACCCGGCCCATCGCGGGCCGCACGAGCAGGGCCAGCCCCACGGCGAGGAACAGCAGTCCGACGGTCTCGGAGTCGAAGCCCTTCTCGACCAGCTGCGCCATGGAA
Organism: Streptomyces sp. NPDC060049; assembly: GCF_042736715.1. Classification (NCBI taxonomy): domain Bacteria; kingdom Bacillati; phylum Actinomycetota; class Actinomycetes; order Kitasatosporales; family Streptomycetaceae; genus Streptomyces; species Streptomyces sp. NPDC060049. The sequence goes on along the minus strand of NZ_JBHWVV010000006.1, from coordinate 132,893 downwards.
CCGGACAGCATCACCGCCATCACGCTCGCGCACACCGCCGCCGCGCGCCAACCGCGCAGGCGCGGGCCGCCGACCCAGCGGGCGGCCCAGACGAGCGCGGCGCAGAGCAGCGCGTAGGCGCCGATGACGTACAGGAGGTAACGGTTCATCATCTCGGCGGCGGGGCCGCCGTCGGTGGAGGACTTCACGAGGACGTCGATCCATGCCAGCAGGAAGTGCGTGCCCTGCGGGTAGACGGCTTCGGACGGGGTCATCATGAACGTCTTGGCGGCCTCCTGGTGGAGGAACGCGTAACCGCCCACGTGGTGGATGCCGTCGAAGTACGAGAAGTGCCCCATCCGGTCCTCGGACGTGACGAAGAAGGCCAGCCGCTCGGTGATCGACTTCCCGGCGAGCGGGTTGTGCATGTAGTGCCAGACCACCGCCGCCGTGCCGACCACCAGGGCGTCGGAGCCGCGCAGCCGCATGGGGATGGCGGGGCGCCGGCCGGACAGCCAGCCGCAGAGCGACACGACGCTCAGCAGGAAGCCGGTTCCCGGGACGGGGGCCAGCCCCCACGGCCAGACGGAGAAGAGCAGCCCGAAGGCCATGACCGCGCCGCAGAGGAGGAAGGCCGCGACGACCAGGCGGTCGAGCAGGCCGCCGCCGACGCGTATCAGGGAGGCGATCGCCAGGACCAGGACGGGGATCAGCACCACGTCCAGGCTCAGGGCGTCGAGGAGCAGCGGCAGCGCCCACGAAGCGGCCAGGGCCGCGGCGAGGACGGACCAGCGCCGTTCGCCCCTGGCCGGAGCCGGGCCGGCGGTCTGCCGCGCCTCGGGGCGTTCGGCGTTCCTACTGGTCAAGAGGGCAGGGCGGGTCGCCACGGGAAACGGGCACCTTCCATCGAGCGCGCGGAACCGGATCAGGGGGCCTGGACTTCACGGCCCGATCCGGCCGTACGCGGCCCGGCCACTCAATCCCCCAACGGTGGAGTCTTCGGATCATAGCTCCCGGCACGGCGGGAGCAGGATGTGGATCAGCGGCGGCCGGCGGGGACGGCGGCGGCCGGTCCGGAGGCGGCCGGACGGCCCGTCGGCGCCGCCGCGGGGCGGTGGCGCCGGGCCGTTCGGCCTGAGCAATTCGGGACGGAGGTCCCGGCCGGGACGGTCAGAAGACCGACTCGGCCTCGTACATGCGCTCCTCGGGCACGGTCTTCAGCTCCGTGACCGCCGTTGCCAGCGGGGCCATGACGATGTCGGTGCCGCGCAGGGCGGTCATGTTGCCGAAGTCGCCGCGGTGGACGGCCTCGACCGCGTGCCAGCCGAAGCGGGTCGCGAGGACGCGGTCGTAGGCCGTGGGGGTGCCGCCGCGCTGGACGTGGCCGAGGATGACGGGGCGGGCTTCCTTGCCGAGGCGCCGTTCGAGCTCGACGGCGAGGCGGTTGCCGATGCCGGCGAACCGCTCGTGGCCGTACTGGTCGATCGCGCCCTTCTCGTACGGCATGGAGCCCTCGCCCGGGTGGGCGCCTTCGGCCACGCAGATGACGGCGAACTTCTTACCGCGGGCGAATCGTTCCTCCACCATCTTCACGAGGGCGTCCACCTCGAAGGGGCGCTCCGGCAGGCAGATGCCGTGGGCGCCTCCGGCCATGCCGGACTCCAGGGCGATCCAGCCGGCGTGCCGGCCCATGACCTCGACGACCATGACGCGCTGGTGGGACTCGGCGGTGGTCTTGAGGCGGTCGATGGCCTCGGTGGCGACCATGACGGCGGTGTCGAAGCCGAAGGTGCGGTCGGTGCAGGAGATGTCGTTGTCGATCGTCTTCGGCACGCCGACGACGGGCATGCCGGCGTCCGACAGCATCCGGGCCGCCGTCAGGGTGCCCTCGCCGCCGATCGGGATCAGCGCGTCGATGCCGTAGCGCTTCGCCAGTTCCGCGGCGTTCTCGGCGGCCTCGTGCAGGCGCGCGCGCTCCATCCGGGCTGAACCGAGAATCGTGCCGCCCCGGGCGAGAATGCCGCTGACGGCATTGATGTCGAGGGGGCGGTAATTGCCGTCGAGGAGGCCCTTGAAGCCGTCCTCGAAGCCGATGACCTCGTCCCCGTGTCCGACCAGGGCGCGGTGTACGACCGACCGGATGACAGCGTTCAGGCCCGGACAGTCGCCGCCTGCGGTGAGAACTCCGATGCGCATCGTCCTGTGTCTCCTGCTCCTGGTCGTACCCGGCGGTCCGCGTGCGGGCGGCCGACCGTACAAATGAAGGGCGTATTGATGAAGCCTGTCCGATTGTTCCACGGGCCCGGGGTGGCGCGCGCTCCGTGCGACACCGCCCGCACGGTCCCCGACAGGCCTTTCGACCCCCTCGGACGGGCCCTTTTCCTGGCGGGCGTCTTAACGATCCACAGAGGTATTGTCAAGAGGTCAACCCCTACCAACTGGGACAACCGACGCGAATGGCCGCCCCGCCGGGGCCATGATCCCGACGGGGCGATCCCGAGATTTCACACGAGGGACGGAGAGCACGCGTGACGCGCAGCGTGTACGTGACCGGTATCGAGCGAGGGGACGGCCGCCAGGTCGTCGAACTGGGGATCATGGAGCTCCTGACTCGCCAGACGGGCCGGGTGGGTGTATACCGCCCCTTGCTGCACGACGCACCCGACCGGCTCTTCGACCTCCTGAAGGGCCGCTACCGGATCGACCAGGACGCCTCGACGGCCTACGGCATGGAGTACCACGAGGCCTCCGCCATCCTGGCCGAGAAGGGCACGGACGAGCTGGTGTCCCGGCTGGTCGGCCGCTACCACGACGTGGCCCGCGACTACGAGGTCATGCTGGTCCTCGGCACCGACTACGCCGACACCAACCTCCCCGACGAGCTGGCACTCAACGCCCGCCTCGCCAACGAGCTGGGCGCGCTGGTCGTCCCCGTCGTGGGCGCCACCAAGCACGCGGCCGAGGCCGTGCGCGCCGAGACCCGCAACGCCTACCGGGCGTACGAGAGCCTGGGCTGCCACGTCGGCGCGATGGTCGTCAACCGGGTGGCCCCCGAGGACCGCGAGCCGATAGCCGAGCGACTGGCCGCCCAGCTCCCCGTGCCCTGCTACGTGCTCCCGGACGACAAGCACCTGTCCGCCCCGACGGTCGCCCAGATCACGCAGGCGCTCGGCGCCGAGGTGCTCCTCGGCGACGAGGCCGGACTCGCCCGCGACGCCCTGGACTTCGTCTTCGGCGGAGCCATGCTGCCGAACTTCCTGAACGCCCTGACCCCGGGCTGTCTGGTCGTCACCCCCGGCGACCGCTCCGACCTGGTCATCGGCGCGCTCGCCGCGCACACCTCCGGCACCCCGCCGATCGCCGGTGTGCTGCTGACGCTGAACGAGCGTCCCGGCAAGGACATCCTGACGCTGGCCTCGAAGCTGGCGCCCGGCACACCGGTCGTCTCGGTGGCCGGCAACAGCTTCCCGACGGCCGCCGAGCTCTTCTCGCTGCAGAGCCGGCTGAACTCCGCGACCCCGCGCAAGCTGGAGACCGCGCTCGGCCTGTTCGAGCGCCACGTGGACACCGCCGAGCTGCGCGAGGTGCTCTCGGTGGCCCGCTCCGAGCGCGTCACCCCGATGATGTTCGAGCACGAGCTGCTGGAGCAGGCCCGCTCCGAGCGCCGGCGCGTGGTGCTGCCGGAGGGCGCCGAGGAGCGCGTGCTGCGCGCCGCGGACGTGGTGCTGCGCCGCGGCGTCTGCGACCTGACGCTGCTGGGCGAGGAGGCGGTGATCCTGAAGAAGGCCGCCGACCTGGGGGTCGACATCTCCGCCGCCCAGCTCATCGATCCGGCCGCCTCCCCGCTGCGGGAACGATTCGCCGAGTACTACGCCGCGGCCCGCGCCCACAAGGGCATGACGGTCGAACTGGCCCACGACGTGGTCACCGACGTCAACTACTTCGGCACCCTGATGGTCCAGGAGGGCCTCGCCGACGGCATGGTCTCGGGCTCGGTGCACTCCACCGCCGCCACCATCCGCCCGGCCTTCGAGATCATCAAGACCAAGCCCGACGCGTCCATCGTCTCCTCGGTCTTCTTCATGTGCCTGGCCGACAAGGTCCTCGCCTACGGCGACTGCGCCGTCAACCCCGACCCGAACGCCGAGCAGCTCGCCGACATCGCCGTCCAGTCGGCGACCACGGCCGCCGCCTTCGGGCTGGAGCCGCGGATCGCGATGCTCTCGTACTCGACCGGCACCTCCGGCTCGGGCGCGGACGTGGACAAGGTCCGCAAGGCCACCGAGATCGTCCGCGAGCGGCGCCCCGACCTGCTGATCGAGGGCCCGATCCAGTACGACGCCGCCGTGGAGCCCTCGGTCGCCGCCACCAAGCTGCCCGAGTCCGAGGTGGCCGGCCGGGCGACGGTCCTGATCTTCCCGGACCTCAACACCGGCAACAACACGTACAAGGCCGTGCAGCGCTCGGCGGGCGCCGTGGCGGTCGGCCCGGTCCTGCAGGGCCTGCGCAAGCCCGTCAACGACCTCTCCCGCGGCGCCCTGGTCCAGGACATCGTCACCACCGTGGCCATCACGGCCATCCAGGCGCAGGGCGCGCCGTCGCCCACCGCCTGACCCCGCCGCCACCGCCCGCACCCCGGCCCCCGCCGAGCCGTCCCCCAGACCGAAGGAAAGACCCCCATCGTGACCGCATCGCGCGTACTCGTCCTCAACTCCGGCTCCTCGTCGGTGAAGTACCAGCTGCTCGACATGGCGGACTCCTCCCGCCTGGCGGCCGGCCTGGTCGAGCGCATCGGCGAGGAGACCTCCCGGCTCGTGCACGAGCGACTGGTCGACAAGGCGGTCCCGGGCGCGGCCGGCGGCAAGCGCGAGAGGGTCGGCCCGATCGCGGACCACGAGGCCGCTCTCAAGGCCGTGGCGGCGGAACTCGCAGCCGACGGGTTGGGCCTGGACTCGCCCGAGTTGGCGGCGGTGGGCCACCGGGTGGTGCACGGCGGGACCAAGTTCACCCACCCGACGCTGATCGACGACGCGGTGCTGGCCGAGATCCGCGGCCTGATCCCGCTCGCGCCGCTGCACAACCCGGCGAACGTGACCGGCATCGAGGTGGCGCGCGAGCTGCGTGCGGACCTGCCCCAGGTGGCGGTCTTCGACACGGCCTTCCACGCGACGATGCCGGAGCACGTGGCCCGGTACGCCATCGACGCGGCGACGGCCGACAAGTACTCCATCCGGCGGTACGGGTTCCACGGCACCTCCCACGCCTACGTCGCCCGGGCCACGGCCCGGCTGCTCGGCAAGCCGGAGGAGGACGTGAACGTGATCGTGCTGCACCTGGGCAACGGCGCCTCGGCGTCGGCCGTCCGCGGAGGGGTGTGCGTGGAGACGTCGATGGGCCTGACCCCGCTGGAGGGGCTGGTCATGGGGACCCGTTCGGGCGACCTGGACCCGGCGGTCGTCTTCCACCTGGCGCGCGTGGGCGGCATGTCCGTCGACGAGATCGATTCGCTCCTGAACAAGAAGAGCGGTCTGCTGGGTCTGTGCGGCGACAACGACATGCGCGAGGTGCTCCGGCGGGCGCAGGAGGGCGACGCCCCGGCGCGCCTGGCCCTGGCCTCGTACGTCCACCGCCTGAAGAAGTACATCGGCGCCTACTCGGCCGTCCTGGGACGGGTGGACGCGGTGGTCTTCACGGCGGGCGTCGGGGAGAACGCGTCCGCGATCCGGGAGATGGCCGTGGCCGGGCTGGAGGAGCTGGGCCTGACGCTGGACCCGGACGCCAATGCGGCGCGGTCCCCGGAGCCGCGGCTGGTCTCCGCGCGGCACGCGCGGGTGGCCGTGGCCGTGGTCCCGACGGACGAGGAACTGGAGATCGCCAGCCAGACGTACGCGCTGGTTACCGGGTAGTCACTTGGACTTTCCACCAGACGGAATATTCCGCTGCGAAACAAACCGATAGGATCCGTTCCATGCGCCGTTCCAAAATCGTCTGCACGCTGGGCCCCGCCGTCGACTCGTATGAGCAGCTGAAAGCGCTCGTCGAGGCCGGTATGAACGTGGCCCGATTCAACTTCAGCCACGGATCCCAGGCAGAACACCAGGAGCGGTACGACCGCGTCCGGAAGGTCTGCGAGGACACCGGGCGTGCCGTCGGCGTCCTCGCCGACCTCCAGGGTCCGAAGATCCGTCTGGAAACCTTCGCCGAGGGTCCCGTCGAGCTCGTCCGCGGGGACGAGTTCACGATCACCATCGACGACGTCCCGGGCGACAAGTCCATCTGCGGCACCACCTACAAGGGTCTGCCGGGCGACGTCTCCAAGGGCGACCAGATCCTCATCAACGACGGCAACGTCGAGCTCCGGGTGACCGAGGTCGAGGGCCCCCGGGTCAAGACCATCGTCATCGAGGGCGGTGTCATCTCGGACCACAAGGGCATCAACCTGCCGGGTGCCGCCGTCAACGTCCCCGCCCTGTCGGAGAAGGACGTCGACGACCTCCGCTTCGCCCTGCGGATGGGCTGCGACATGGTCGCCCTGTCCTTCGTCCGCGACGCCGACGACGTCAAGGACGTCCACAAGGTCATGGACGAGGAGGGCCGCCGGGTCCCCGTCATCGCCAAGGTCGAGAAGCCGCAGGCCGTCGCCAACATGGAGGGCGTCGTAGCCGCCTTCGACGCGGTCATGGTGGCCCGCGGCGACCTCGCCGTGGAGTACCCGCTGGAAAAGGTCCCGATGGTGCAGAAGCGCCTCGTGGAGCTCTGCCGCCGCAACGCCAAGCCGGTGATCGTCGCGACCCAGATGATGGAGTCGATGATCACCAACTCGCGCCCGACGCGCGCGGAGGCGTCCGACGTCGCCAACGCGATCCTCGACGGAGCGGACGCGGTCATGCTGTCCGCCGAGTCCTCGGTGGGCGCCTACCCGATCGAGACCGTCAAGACGATGTCGAAGATCGTCGAGGCGGCCGAGGAGGAGCTCCTGTCCAAGGGCCTCCAGCCGCTGGTCCCGGGCAAGAAGCCCCGTACCCAGGGCGGCTCCGTCGCCCGCGCGGCCTGCGAGATCGCGGACTTCCTCGACGCCAAGTCGCTCGTCGCCTTCACCCAGTCCGGTGACACCGCCCGCCGCCTCTCGCGCTACCGCACGCTCCAGCCGATCCTGGCCTTCACCACCGACGAGGGCACCCGCAACCAGCTCACCCTGAGCTGGGGCGTCGACTCCTACGTCGTCCCGCACGTGGACAACACCGACGCGATGGTCGACCTCGTGGACGCGGAGCTGCTCAAGCTCAAGCGCTACAACAAGGGCGACACCATGATCATCACGGCCGGCTCGCCCCCCGGCGTCCCGGGCACGACCAACATGGTCCGCGTCCACCACCTGGGCGGCGACGTCAGCAACTGACGTCGCACCCGGCGTCGCACCTGACGCCGGACCCGCTTGAACTCTGCCGCACAGAGACCGAGGGCGGCGCCCGGATCCTGAGAAGGATCGGGGCGCCGCCCTCGGGTTTTTCCGGCGCCTCAGCCGAGATCAGACCAGACGATGAAATTGCCGTCCTCGACGAGCTCTTTCTCCAGCCCCAGCGGCTGCGCGAGCGCGTGGTAACCCGCGACGCGCGTGGGGCCGACCGGCACGAGGTAGGACTTGAGCACCCGCAGCAGCAGCCGGAATCCTAGATCCGGATCGACCTCGGCGGTGACCCGCCGCAGCGCCGAAACTACTCCCGGCACTGCGACGTGGGAGTGCCGGGCGGTGGCCGACTCCAGGTTTTGGGCCACCAGCGCAATCTCGCCCAGCACCGCTTCCCTCAGCCCTAGAGCCAGCGGCGGATACGGCGGGACGGGCGCGTCCCCGACGTTGAAGGTGATGCGGTACTCGGCGATCTCCTCGATCCAGGTGAGCCACTGGCGCCCCTCGATCCCGCAGGCCTCCAAATCGAAGTCCCGGCGGGTTCCCGCCTGCCACAGCGCGGTCAGCTCCGGGCCCGACAGGGGCGAAGCCAGCAGCCGCTTGGCGTCTTCCAGCAGCTGATGGGCGTACGCCCCTTCCCCCCGTTCTGTGAACCACCCCACGTGGGCGAGGGCGATGGACATCCTGTTCGTCCGGGGATAGTGGAACGTCTTCATCAAGCCGCTGAGCCCGATGTCCGAGCCGAGCCGGCGGTGGACCTGCTTCACCGACGTGTCCTCCACTTCGCCGCCGAGGCGGGGCCACACGGAGAATGACCCGCCCCTCGCTCGGCGGGGCGGGTCATTTCGGTACCGGCTCGATCAGCTGCCGGGCTTCGCCTACTCGGCCGGCCCGATGTAGTTCTTCAGGCCCGGAACGGTCAGCGTGCCGCCGAACTGGCCGGCCTGGACGACCTTGACGTTCGTGAAGAACGCGAACGGGACGTTCAGGGGCGGCGGGGTGTCCGGGGTGAACTCGATCGGGATAAGGCCGAAGAGGTTGCCCTTGAGGCTCTCGGTGTACATCGTCACCTTGGCCCCGCGGATCTTCGACGTCGAGCCCGGTCGGGACTTCAGGTGGGCGACCTGCCCGCCCTTGCCGACCGTCTGGTACAGGTCCTTGATGTCCAGCGAGTCCGCCGTGAACTTCAGGACCGTCTTGGTCTTGCCGCCCGCCGTCTTCACCTCGACGATGCCCTCGTAGTCCAGGCCGTAGAGGGTCAGCAGCGAGCTGTCGAGGTACCAGGGCTCGTCGGGGAGCAGCGGGATGCCCTGCTCCAGTTCGGCCGCGGCCAGGGCCTTGGCGTCGTGGGTCGGGCAGGGGAAGGGTTTCTTCCCGTCCGCGTCCTCGGTCTCCTCGGCCTTCTTCTTCGTCTCGGCCGCCTTGGCGCCCGTCTCGTCCTTCGGGGTGGTCGCGGTGTCCTTGACCTCGTCGGAGAGCTCGGTGACCTCGGTGCCGGCCCGCTTCGCGGCGTCGCGGATCGCGTCCGCCGCCGGGTCCGGGGCGGGAGCGGTGGGCGCCGGCTTGTCCGCCGGCTTCGGCGCGGCCGGAGCGGGCGCGGTCGGAGCCGGGGTGGTCGGAGCGGGCGCGTCGGGGTCGTTGCCCAGCGGCTTGCCCAGCTCGTCGAAGAAGCCCTTGATCGCGTCGCCCACACCCAGCGGGTCCAGCGGGTTGGTGGCCTTGGCGGGTGCGGCGGCGGGTGCCACCGCGGCCGCGGCCGGCTTGACGGCCGGTGCCTCGGCGGGCTTCTGCACCGGCTTCGACGCCGACGGGCTCGCACTCGGGGAAGGCACCGCGGTGGGCGACTTGGCCGGTGAGGGCTTCGCCTGCGGGGTCTTCGTAGGGGTCTTGGAGGGCGTCTTCGACGGCGACGGGGATGCCGACTCCGCGGGCTCGTCGGACCGTGTCACACACGGTCCGGGCGCGAAGGGGATCTCCTTGTCGTCGGCCACGGCCAGCTTCGGCGCCATGCCCATGCCGACGAAGACCGCCGTCGGCATGGCCGCCAGCGCCATCGTCCTGCCGACGGGTATCTGGAGCTTGGTCAGCAGCGACTTCCTGGGCGCCGCGTGGCGCGGGCCCTTCCTCTCACGGGACTCCGCATCCGGGGCCTCGCCCCGCTGCGTCTCGTCACCCCGCACTGTTCCTCCCGCCATCGGCGTGGGCAGTCGTCTCGCTCGCGTATGCCGTCGTTTCCGTCGCACGCTGTCCGGGGAAGCCCTGGGGGCCCGCCATCGCCTCGGCCTTGCCCAGGTCCACGGCCTGCGCCTGGTGCCTGGTGTCGGCCGGGTCCGTCTCGTCCGCCGGCTTGCCCGGCACCCAGGCCAGGGCGAGGCCGCCGCCGATCATGGCGGGGATGAGGCCCAGGCCGAAGCCGCCGAGGTTCGACACCGGCAGGGACACGAGCCCCAGCAGGATCGCGGCGACGCCCGCGAAGATCCGTACGCCCTGCTGGAACCAGAGCGTCAGCCCCAGCGTTACCAGGAGGACGCCGATGATCAGCGAACCGGCACCGGCCGTCGTCGCCATCGCGATGGTGACGTTGCCGAGGCGGACGTCCGCGTACGGGAAGTACGCGATGGGGAAGCCGGCGATGAGCGTGACCAGTCCGGCCCAGAAGGGGCGGTGACCGCTCCACGCGTGGAAGCGGTAGTACACCATCGTGAGCCAGGCGTCGTCTTCGGCGCGCACGTAAACCGGGGCCTGGGGGTTCATGGACAACAGCTCCCTGGAAACGGGTGGTACTGAGAACTATGTGGAGCCCGGACGGGCGGGCGACGGCGACAGCTGCCGGCACCGCCCGCCCGTCCGGTTACGCACCGGGAGCGACTACTTCTCGTCCTGGTAGCAGGGCTGGTCGCCACCGAGGAGGCGCAGCTTGAGGTCGGGCAGCTTGAAGGTGCCCGCCGTCGTCGCCCACGCCTTCTGGCGCACGTTCGACAGCACCGCGCGGTCCGCGCGCTGCGAGAACGCGTAGGGGCTGGCGACCGTGCCGGCCTGCGGCTTGGTCTTGTGGCTCGGGTCGCCGACCGCGATACCGATGTCGAGGTTGGTGAACTCGGCGTCGGTGTCCAGCTCGGCAACATCCAGGTAGATGTTGTCGGCCACGGCGGGCTTGCCCGGCTTGGTACCCGTGTTCAGCTTCAGCGTGATGTTGCCGAGCGGAGTCGGGGTGACCAGCGACTGGCACATGTTGGTGATCTCGGCGTGGCTGAACCCGGAGATGGTGACCGGGTGGTGCTGCGCCTTGCCCTGAAGGTCGTGACCCTCGGCAACGCCGCCGTACTGGATCAGGTCACGGCCGTCGAGCTTGTCGGCCGAAACCTTGAAGTCCTGGCCCGAGACGGCGAAGGAAGCCGCGAGGGCACCCTGCGCCAGACCCACACCGACCACGGCCGTGGCCGCGATGCTCGGCACCATGACGAGCGCGAAGCGCTTCCATCTGGTCCCGCCACGAATCTGAGAACTCATTTTGTTCCTCCTTCTCGGACGTACATCTCCGGTCCGGGCCGTACCCGTCCTGGGATGGGAGAAGTGCTACGTCCTCGGGAAGGAGCGCAAGCGGCCGGGCCGCGGCAGAGCCGCGTCCGGTGCACCGGCGTTCACCCCCGAGCGACAACCACTTGGCCACGCGTTCGCGCAACCTGGAGGACAGGCTCCGCCGTGTGGCGAAGACCCCCCTGTCCCACGGCCGGTGCCACTGCCACCGGCCGGCCCGGTGGGGACCCTCCACCGCGGCTCCGGATGAGCGGCTCTGCGGGAAGGACCGAGCGTCGCCGATCGTGGTCCATTCGGGGCCGGGGCACAAGGGGGTTCGTTACTGGCGGGTAACGGCCAGATAACCTGAGGAAGACCTGCCGCTGTCGGGCAGCAACACAGGGTGTTACCAAGGGCCACGACACATCGGGGGAAGAGTGAACACACCGGACAGTTCACGGGGTTCGATTTACTGCGAGTAACAGCGGCCGCAATTGCCAAGTTTTGGCAAAGTGCGGCCGCTGTTTGTCTGCGTGTCAACAAATCACCGACACCGGACCCCGACACCCGGCCAGGTGCGGGACCAGCGCGGGCAGGTGCTAGAAGAGCACCCGCGCGAGCGCCGTGCGCGCCGAGGTGACGAGCGGGTTCTCCGGCCCGACCGCCTCGAACATCTCCAGCAGGCGCACCCGTACGGCGTTGCGCTCCTCACCGGACGTCACCCGCACGGTGTCGACCAGGCGCCCGAAGGCGTCCGCCACGTGACCGCCGACCAGGTCCAGGTCGGCGGCGGCGATCTGCGCCGCCGGATCGCGCGGGTTCTCGGCCGCCGCCGCGCGCACCGCCTGCGGGTCCATGCCCTTGACCCGGACGAAGAGTTCGGCCTGCGCCAGACCCAGCTTTGCCTCGCTGTTGCCCGGGTCGGCCGCCAGTACGTCCTTGTAGGCGCGCACCGCTCCGTCCAGGTCGTCGGCGTCCAGCGCGGCGACCGCCGCGTCCAGCAGGGAGTCGTGCGGACCGGCCGGCTCCTCGACGGCTTCCGGCCGTGCGCCTTGGGCGGCACCCTCGGCGGCGGGGTCCACCGCGACGCCGAGGACCCCGAAGCGCTCCTCGGCGATCTGGACCAGCTGGGCCAGGACCGCGCGGACCTCGTCCTCGGGCGCGAAGTCCTGGAACAGCGGCATCGCCTGGCCCGCGACGAGCGCGAAGACGGCGGGCAGGGCCTGGATGCGGAACTCGCGGATCAGGTTCTGGCTGGCCGCGACGTCGAGGGCGGCCAAGGCCAGGCGTCCGTTCGCCTCGACCGTGAGCCGCTCCAGCAGCAGGCTCAGGTCCCGGCCCTGGTCGAAGCCCTCGGCGCGGAAGTCGAGAATGACCGGAACCTCGCCCGAGAGCGGGACGACATGGCTCTCGAACTGGGTCTCGTCGGTGTCGAAGACGAGCGCGGACGGCGGGACGGCCCCGGCGGACGCGGGCGCACCGCCCTGAGCGGCTTTGCGGGCCGCCTCGGCCCGGGCCTGCTCGGCCTTCGCCTTGGCCTCGCCGGCCGCCTTCACCGCGGCGAGGTCGACGACGCCGCTCATGGACATGTTTCTGGGCTGCATGCGTACATCCTCCCCCGTGCGTGCGCGGCGACGAAAAAGATCGGCCGAAAGGAACCGATCGCGGTACCCGTCGCGCGGTACCGCCGTGCTCTTGCTGCCGTACGTGCACTTCGCGCGCCGTTCGCGCGCGTCGTGCTCTTTCGTGCGCGTCGTGCTCTTTCGTGCGCGTCGTGCTCTTCTGCGCCTTCGCGCCCTTCGTGCTCTTCGTGCGGTGGCGCCGGGTCCCCACCTGGCGCCGGTAGCTCTTCGCGTGGTTGTCGCTCTTACGCTACGAGCCGTAGCGTAACTCCCTTCGGCCGTCGGCGCCCCGTGATCTGAAGCACACCGCCGGGGCCCCCGGCGGTTCGGCTACCGGCGGGTATGGTCTCGGCCATGCGCAACCCCAGCTCAGGCACCTCTTCCGCACCCGGGCGCACCGGCCGCCCGCGCAGCGCCGCGGCGGACGCCGCGATCCTGGCCGCGACACGGGACGCGCTGGTGGAGCTGGGCTGGTCCAAGCTGACGATGGGGGACGTCTCCGCCCGGGCCGGGGTCGCGAAGACCACCCTCTACCGGCGCTGGTCCGGCAAGAGCGAGCTGGTCGTGGACGCGGTCGCGGAGCTCTTCGACTCCCTCGAGCTGCCCGACCGGGGCTCGCTGGAGGCCGACATCGAATACGTGGTGCTGCGCTTCGCGGAACTGCTGCGCCGCCCGGAGGCCCGTACGGCCCTGATGGCGGTCGTCGCCGAGTCGACCCGGGACGAGGCGCTGAGGGACCGGATCCGGTCGGCGATCGTGGACCGGCAGAAACGTCTCGTCGTGCTGGGCCGCGAACGCGCGCAGGCCCGTGGCGAACTCCCCTACGAGGAGGACGAGTCCCTCGCCGCCCGCACCACGGACCTCATCTTCGACGTGATCGCGGGCACGGTCGTGCACCGCGCGCTGGTCAGCTCCGAACCGGTGGACGAGCTGTGGGTGGCCACCTTCACCACGCTGCTCATGCACGGCCTCCTGGGTTCCGCCGCCGTCCCCGGCGGCCCCGCGACGGCGTGATCACCGCGGGGCGGCCGTCCGACAGGGGCAGGAAGTCCGGGGACCAGGCCGGGGCCGAGGCGGTCAGCGCCTCCGAGCGCGGATTGCGGCCCGGCCAGGGCCTCGGCCGACCGGGCCACTCGGCCCACCGCAGGCTGTCGGCCTCCTCGGGCGGCAGCAGCCCGCAGGCCACCAGGGCCGCCCGGCCCGCGTCCAGCCCGGCGAGCCGGTAGCCGTACTCGGAGGAGTCCCCGTCGTGGAAGCCGGCGTCGGTCAGCAGCACCGAGGCCGCGACCCCCTCCAGTCCGCGCACGATGCCGGCCCGCACGCAGGGCACGTAGACCTCGGGCAGCCGCCCGGCCGGCAGCGCGTCGAGCACCTCCGTCAGCCCGTCGGGGCCGGGCGGCTCGAAATCGGCGGCGATGTACGCGTACGGCCCGCAGTCGGTCTGCATGACCACGCGGGCGCTCACCCCGTAGACGGGAGCGGGAAGGTGGCGGCCGGTCATGGCCGCCACCTTAGGCCGTGCCGCGTCAGAAGCCGGGCGGCTCCGTGTACGTGCCCCACTCGTCCCGCAGCAGGTTGCAGATCTCGCCCATCGTGGCCTCGGCGCGCGCCGCGTCCAGCATGGCCGGGATCATGTTCGACCCGTCCCGGGCGGCGGCCAGCATGGCGTCCAGGGCGGCCTTCACCTTGGCGTCGTCCCGGCCGGCCTTGCGCTCCGCGAGCTCCCGTACCTGTACGCGCTCCACCTCGTGGCTGACCCGGAGGATCTCCAGGTCGCCGGTGACCGATCCGTGGTGGACGTTGACGCCGACGACGCGCTTGTCGCCCTTCTCCAGCGAACGCTGGTACTGGAAGGCCGACTCGGCGATCTCGCCGGTGAACCAGCCGTCCTCGATGCCGCGCAGGATGCCGGAGGTGATCGGGCCGATGGGGTGCTGCCCGTTCGGGTGGGCGCGCAGTCCGCGCTCCTTGATCTGCTCGAAGATCTTCTCGGCGTCGGCCTCGATGCGGTCGGTGAGCTGCTCCACGTACCAGGAACCGCCCAGCGGGTCCGCCACGTTGGCGACGCCGGTCTCCTCCATCAGTACCTGCTGGGTGCGCAGGGCGATCTCGGCGGCCTGCTCGCTCGGCAGCGCGAGCGTCTCGTCGAGGGCGTTGGTGTGCAGCGAGTTGGTGCCGCCGAGGACGGCCGCGAGGGCCTCCACGGCGGTCCGGACGACGTTGTTGTAGGGCTGCTGGGCGGTGAGGGAGACTCCGGCGGTCTGGGTGTGGAAGCGCAGCCACATCGTCTTCTCCGACTTCGCCCCGTACACCTCCTTCATCCAGCGGGCCCAGATCCTGCGGGCGGCGCGGAACTTGGCGATTTCCTCGAAGAAGTCGAGGTGCGCGTCGAAGAAGAAGGAGAGCCCGGACGCGAAGTGGTCCACGTCCAGCCCGCGCGAGAGGCCGAGCTCCACGTACCCGAAGCCGTCGGCGAGCGTGTAGGCGAGCTCCTGCGCGGCCGTCGCCCCGGCCTCGCGGATGTGGTAGCCGGAGACGGAGAGCGGCTTGTAGGCGGGGATGCCGTTCGCGCAGTACTCCATGAGGTCGCCGATGAGGCGCAGGTGCGGCTCGGGTTCGAAGAGCCACTCCTTCTGGGCGATGTACTCCTTGAAGATGTCGGTCTGGAGCGTCCCGTTGAGGAGGGCCGGGTCGACGCCCTGCCGCTCGGCGGCCACGAGGTACATGCAGAAGGCGGGCACGGCGGGCCCGGAGATGGTCATCGACGTCGTGACGTCGCCGAGCGGGATATCCTTGAAGAGGACCTCCATGTCGGCGGCGGAGTCGATGGCGACCCCGCAGTGGCCGACCTCGCCGAGCGCGCGCGGATCGTCGGAGTCCCGGCCCATGAGGGTCGGCATGTCGAAGGCGACGGAGAGCCCGCCGCCGCCGGCGGCCAGGATCATCTTGTAGCGCTCGTTGGTCTGCTCGGCGTTCCCGAATCCGGCGAACTGCCGGATGGTCCAGGTCCGCCCCCGGTACCCGGTGGCGTGCAGTCCCCGGGTGTACGGGTACTCGCCCGGCCAGCCGATGCGCTCGAAACCCTCGTACGTGTCGCCGGGCCGCGGCCCGTAGACGGGATCGACGTCATCCCCGGAGAGCGTGGTGAAATCGGCCTCGCGCTTGCGGGCCTTGTCATAACGGGCCTGCCAGCGACGGCGGCCCTCCTCGATGGCGTCAGCGTCCATACCCATGAATTTACTAGGACGTCCTAGTAAATGTCGATGGCAAACCCCCGGAGAGTCCTCCCCGGGGGTCGGTCGGGCGTCGGATCAGGCGCGGGCGCCGGCCGGAGCGCCCTCGACGAGGGGCTCGACCTCGGCACGGATCGTGCGCTCGACGAAGAAGGCGGCGAGCGGGATCGTGCCCGAGACCAGTACCCACAGGAGCTTGCCGAACGGCCACTTGGCCTTGGAGCCCAGGTCGAAGGCGAACACCAGGTAGATCATGAACAGCACACCGTGCGCCTGCGAGACCGCGAAGGTCAGGTCGGCGCCGGTGTCGAAGCCGTACTTCGCCACCATGCAGGAGCAGAGGATCAGGAGCATGACCGCGGTCACGTAGGCCATGACGCGGTAGCGGGTCAGCACGCTTCGTTTCATGCCGTCGAGACTAGCCGTCCGTTTTGCACGGTCTCGCAGCGGGCCGCCCCGGCCGGGGGTGACGCCCGCCACGCCGCTACCTCTCCTCGAAGTCCGCCGCGGCCACCCGCAGCGGACGCAGGAGGGCGAAGATCTCCGCGCACTCCTCGGCGTCGTAGGCGCCCAGTCCGAAGTCGATCTCCATCAGCGCCTTCGTCGCCGCCTCGACGACCTCGCGGCCCTTCTCCGTGATCGACGCGAGCGTGCCGCGGCCGTCGTTCGGGTTCGGGCGCCTGGCGACGAGACCGGACCGCACCAGCCGGTCCACCGTGTTCGTCACCGACGTCGGGTGGACCATCAGCCGCTCGCCGATCTTCGACATCGGCAGCTCCCCGGCCTTGGAGAACGTCAGCAGGACCAGCGCCTCGTACCGCGCGAAGGTCAGCCCGTACGGCTTGACGACCGCGTCGACCTCCCCGAGCAGGATCTGGTGCGCCCGCATGATCGAGGTGATCGCGGCCATCGAGGGCACCGGACCCCAGCGCCGCTGCCACAGTTCGTCGGCGCGGGCGATCGGATCGAAGGGAAGGCTGAGCGGTTTCGGCACGCACCAGACCCTACCCGGCGGTCATTTGGCGGCGGGACCCGTCTCACGCTTCGATCCTCGCGTCCGGCGCACCTGTGCGAGGAGCAGCAGGACGACCCCCGTACCGAGGACGGCGGCGCCCGTGACGACCACGTGGACGGGCAGGAACTCGGCGGCGACGCCGGCCAGCGCCATGCCGACGCCCTGCAGGGTCATCAGACCGGTACTGAGCAACGTCATCGCCCGGCCGCGCAGCTCGGCCGGTACGGCGTCGACGTACCACTGGTCGAGTCCGAGGGTGTAGGCGTGGCAGAGCCCGGCGAGCGCCAGCGCGGCCGCCAGCAGCGCCGCGCCGGGCCGGACGGCGTACACGAGCAGCGGCAGCAGTCCCGCGGCGGCGAGCGGGGCCGTGATCCGCGAACGCGTTCGGGCGGTGAGCGCGGAGCCCGCCCACAGCTCCCCTGCGATCGCGCCGACCGGCATCGCGCACATCAGCAGCCCGAGTACGGCCGTGGAGGCGCCGGCCCCGGCCGCGTACGGGGTGAGCAGCGCCTCGGGGACGACGACGAAGAGCGGCGGCAGCCAGCACAGCAGGGTCAGCGCCCGCAGCCGGGGCTCGCCGAGGACGGAGCGCAGTCCGGCGAGCGGCGAGGTGCGCGGGCCCGCGGCGGCGCGGGCGGGCCGGTCCCGGGTGCCGAGGCGCAGCAGCAGGGCGGAGCCGAGGAAGCCGGCGGCCGTCAGGACGATCGCCCCGCGCGGGGCGAGGACGGTGAGCAGCAGACCGCCGAGCCCGAAGCCGATGAGCTGGGCGCTCTGGGCCACCACGCGCAGCAGCGAGCGGCCCAGTACGTACGCTTCGCCGTCACCGAGGATGTCGGCCAGCGAGGCGCTGCGGGTCCCCTGGAACAGCGGCGCGACGAAGGCCATCGCGCAGCGCAGCACGAGGAGCAGCGCGACCGGGGTGCCGGGCGCGGCCATGGCCGCCGCGCAGGCCGCGCAGAGCAGGTCGCAGCCGACGAGCACGCGGCGGGCGGGGAGGCGGTCGGCGACCGGGGCGAGCAGGGTGCCGCCGAGGGCGTAGGGGAGGAAGCCGAGGGCGAAGGTGAGCGCGCTCATCAGGGGCGAGCCGGTGGCGCGGTAGACGAGGACGGTGAGCGAGATCTCGGCGACGACCACGCCGAGTACGGACAGCAGGTGCGCGGCGAAGACGGGCCGGAACTCGCGGACGCGGAAGACGGAGCGGTAGCCGGTCGCTCCGGGGCGGGCTCCGGGGTCGGCTCCGGCAGCCGCGTCCGTCGTGTTGGCGGTTGACATACGGCCCACCGTGGCGGGCCGTACGCTGCGGGGACAGAGATTCGTCCTCATCCGAATCATTCGAGCCCGCGCGCGGTACGAGCACGCGGGAAGGCGGACGGGGGTGCGAACGATCCGACTCCAGCGGAGCCCCGCCCGTGACCTTCCACTTCCGTTTCGGCCCGGCGGACCTGCTGCGCTGCCGGTTCTCGATCTCGCCGCGCTGGGAGACCCAGGAGGCGGTGCGGGTCCTGCTCCAGCCACGACGCCACGCCTACCACCTGCCCTGGCTCCGGCAGATCCGCGCGGCCGCGGACGGGCTGGACCTGCGGCCGCTGTGGCTGCTGATGCCCGAAGCCGGGCACAATCCGGACTTTCTCAGCCCGCCGCCGACGGGCCCGTCGGTCACCTTCGAGGAGGAGCTCGCGCGGGTCCGGTCCGCCGATCCCGGGGCGGCGCGGGAGGACCTGCGGCGTTCCCTGGCCTGCACCCCGGGCGCGCTGGAGAGCGGGACAGGACGGCGGATGCTGGCGGATCCGGCGCGAGCCGTCCAAGAGCTGGCCGACCTGTACGAACGGGCCTGGCGGGCGCTGGTCGCCCCCCACTGGCCCAGGCTGCGCGCGCTGCTGGAGGCGGACATCCTCTTCCATTCCCGGCGGCTCGCGGCGGGCGGGCTGGAGGAGCTGTTCGACGGCCTCCACCCGGACCTGCGGTGGTCCGGCGACACCCTGACGATCGACCGCCGCAACCACCACGACCGCTCGCTCGACGGCCAGGGGCTCCTCCTCATGCCGAGCGCGTTCGTCTGGCCGGAGGTGGTCGGCGGCTACGACCCGCCGTGGCAGCCGACGCTGGTCTACCCGGCCCGGGGCATCGGCGGGCTGTGGACGGCCTCGGCGGGCCCGACCCCGCGCCCGCTGTCCCGGCTGCTGGGGCCTGCACGCGCGGACATCCTCTGCGCGCTGACCGACCCGGCCTCGACCACGGCCCTGGCCCACCGCCTCCGCCTGGCCCCTTCCACGGTGTCGGCCCACCTGAAGGCCCTCCACGCGGCGGGCCTGCTCGTCTCCACCCGCCACGGCCACCGCATCCTCTACGAACGCACCCCCCTGGCGATCGCCCTGACCGCGGGTCACTCCAGCGCCGCCGGCGCCTGACGCCGCATCCGGCCCGGCCGCACGCGGCGGTGTCGCGGCAGCCCCGTCTGTCCGTCATGTCACGATGTTCCGGTCCGCTGTCCGACCCTTCGTCCCGAGGAAACCGGATGCCAGGCCCCCGCAGAGCCCGCGCCCCCCTCGCCACCGCCGCCGCCCTCGCCCTGGCCCTCACCGCGGTGGCGGCCTGCACGAACACCCCCGCCGTGCGGCCGGAACCCGGACCTCCCCACCCCTCGGCGCCCGCCGGCGCCACCGAGGAGTCCCCGTTCTGGGTGGACCCGCGGAGCGACGCCGCCCGGCAGGTCGCCGCCTGGGAGGCGAGGGGCCGCAACAGCGACGCCCAGGTGCTGCGCCGGATCTCGGACCGGCCGACGGCCCTGTGGCTGCGCGGGGACGATCCCGGCCCGGAGATCCGAAGGGCCCGTGCGAGCGCCCGCGCGGCCGGCCGCACCCTGGTGCTCACCGCGTACGACATCCCCCACCGCGACTGCGGCCGCGCCGGCGGCGCCCGGGACGCCGCCGCCTACCGCGGCTGGATCGGCGCCGTCGCCGACAACATCGCCGACCACAAGGCCCTCGTCGTCCTGGAGCCCGACGCGATCGCGCACCTCGTCGACGGCTGCACCGGGGCCGGGCGCCGCGACGAGCGCCTGCGGCTGCTCTCCGAGGCCGTCGACCGGCTCAAGCGCAACAAGAACACCAAGGTCTACCTGGACGCCGGCAGCCCGGACCGGATCCCGGACCCGGGGAAGCTGGCCGGCCCCCTGCGCGAGGCCGGCCTCGACCGCGCCGACGGCTTCTCCGTCAACGTGTCGGGGTTGCGGCCCGGCGCGGCCGGCCGGGAGTACGGCGCCGCGATCTCCAAGGCCACCCGGGGCAGACACTTCGTCATCGACACGGGCCGCAGCGGCGCGGGCGCGCTCGGGGGACCCGGGGAGCAGGCCTCGTGCAACCCGCCGGGACGCGCCCTGGGCGCGCCGCCGAGCGACAGGACGGGCGACCCGCTCGTGGACGCGTACCTCTGGATCAAGCGCCCCGGCGAGTCCGACGGCCCCTGCCGCGGCGGCCCGCCCGCCGGCACGTGGTGGCCGGACTACGCCCTGGGCCTGGCCCGCCGTTCCACCGGCTAGCCGCGGATTCAGCCGCGGGCGAGGTGGCGTTCCACCGTCTCCACCTTGGAGGTCATGCCGTCGGTGACACCCGGCCGGATGTCCGCCTTGAGGACGAAGGAGACCCGGGGGGCGCGCGCCTCGACGGCCTGCACCGCCCGCTTGACGACGTCCATCACCTCGTCCCATTCACCTTCGATGGTGGTGAACATGGCGTCCGTGCGGTTCGGCAGCCCCGACTCCCGTACGACGCGCACCGCGTCGGCGACGTATTCGCCGACCTCCTCGCCGACGCCCAGCGGGGTGACCGAGAACGCGATCATCATGCGCGGGCCGCCTCGCGGGCACGGGCCGCGAGCACGCCCGCCGTCTCGTCGCGCTTGAGCAGCCGGTCCCCGTAGAGCCCGCCGAAGGGCACCATGGCCAGCAGGAAGAACAGCGCGACCTTCTTCAGGGGCCACTTCGCCTTGTTCCAGACATCCAGCAGGAACACCGCGTAGATGACGAACAGGATCCCGTGGAGGATGCCGAGCGGCATCATCAGGTAGTCGATGTCCGAGATCCGGCTCAGCACCGAACCGAAGATCAGCAGGGCCGGGAACGACAGGGCCTCCGGTACGGAGATGAGGCGCAGCCGGTGCAGGGCGGAGGCGGTCTTGATGTCCACGTGGAACCTTCGGGGTGGATGCCGGGGGTCCGTCCCAGTGTCTCAGGGGCCCCGGTCGATCTTGTCGCGGGGCCCGCTCACGGCGGATGGTGACGCATATCGGCCAACGGGCCCCTGTTCGGTCCCGCCCGCTGCGGATAACGTCTCCCCGTGGCTCAGTTCCGACTTCAAGGCAGCAAGGTGCTCGCCGTCGACCTGACCGGGGATGCCGTGAAAGCGAAAAACGGCTCCATGGTCGCGTACGACGGCCAGATGGCCTTCAAAAAGATGACCGGCGGCGGCGAAGGCATCCGCGGGATGGTGACCCGGCGGCTCACCGGCGAGCAGATGACCGTGATGGAGGTACAGGGTCACGGCACCTGCTTCTTCGCCGACCGTGCGAGCGAGATCAATCTGGTCGCCCTGAACGGCGACAAGCTGTACGTCGAGTCCAGCAACCTGCTGTGCACCGACGCCGGCCTGCGCACCGGCACCACCTTCACCGGTCTGCGCGGAGGGGCGACGGGCAACGGCCTGTTCACCACGACCGTCGAGGGCAACGGGCAGGCGGCGATCATGTCCGACGGCCCGGCGGTGGTGCTGCGCGTCAGCGCCCAGTACCCGCTCTCGGTCGACCCGGGGGCGTACATCGCGCACACCGGCAACCTCCAGCAGTCCTTCCAGTCCGGCGTGACCTTCCGCACGCTGATCGGTGAGGGCTCGGGCGAGGCGTTCCAGATCCGCTTCGAGGGCGAGGGCCTGGTGTACGTGCAGCCCAGCGAGCGCAACACCGTCGGGGGCGACATCTGATGCCGTTCCGCGAGGTCAACTCGAAGATGGTCGAGGCCCAGGTCGTACCGGGGCAGAAGATGTACAGCCAGCGCGGAGCGATGCTCGCCTACCGCGGCGAGGTCTCCTTCACCCCCAGCCTGACCGGCGGTCAGGGCGGGGTGATGGGCATGATCGGGCGCCGCGTGGCGAACGAGCAGACCCCGCTGATGGAGGTCGAGGGCAGCGGCACCGTGATGTTCGGCCACGGCGGCCACCACATCCAGGTGATCAACCTGACCGGCGAGACCCTGTACGTGGAGGCGGACCGGCTGCTCGCCTTCGACGGCACGCTGCAGCAGGGCACGATGTTCATGGGCTCGCAGGGCGGGGTCATGGGCATGGTGCGCGGCCAGGTGAGCGGCCAGGGCCTGTTCACCACCACCCTCAAGGGCCACGGCTCGGTGGCCGTGATGGCCCACGGCGGGGTCATCGAGCTGCCGATCACCCCGCAGCGGCCCGTCCACGTGGACCCGCAGGCCTACGTCGCCCACCACGGCGAGGTCCGCAACAAACTGTCCACGGCGCTGGGCTGGCGCGACATGGTCGGACGGGGCTCGGGCGAGGCGTTCCAGCTGGAGCTGTCCGGACAGGGCGCGGTGTACGTACAGGCCTCCGAGGAGAAGTTGTGACCTACCAGTCCGGACCGAATGGCACCGTGATCGGCGGACCGGGAGGCCCGACGGTCTTCGACCCGTACACCCTGCCGTCCGACGACAACGTCAACGCCTACACCTTCTGCGTGGAGCTCAAGGGGAGCCAGTGGTTCCTGCAGAAGGGCAAGATGATCGCCTACTACGGGCGCATCGAGTTCAACGGCATCGGCCACGGCCGCTTCGACCGGCTGCTGCGCACGAGCTTCCACTCGCCGCTGCACGCGAGCGACTGGGTGGTCGCCGAGGGCCAGGGCAAGATGCTCCTGGCCGACCGGGCCTTCGACGTGAACTCGTACGATCTGGACAACGGCAACCTGACCATCCGGTCGGGCAACCTGCTCGCCTACCAGCCCACGCTCGCGCTCAAGCAGTCGATCGTGCCGGGCTTCCTCACCCTGATCGGAACGGGGAAGTTCGTGGCCGCGTCCAACGGTCCGGTGGTGTTCATGGAGCCGCCGCTGCGCGTGGACCCGCAGGCGCTGGTGGGGTGGGCGGACTGCCCCTCCCCCTGCCACCACTACGACCACGGGTACATGTCGGGCGTGATCGGGGGCTTGCGCTCGCTGACGGGCATCGGGGGCTCTTCCGGCGAGGAGCACCAGTTCGAGTTCGTCGGGGCCGGGACGGTACTGCTGCAGTCCTCGGAGATGCTGATGGCGGAGCAGGCGATCGGGGCCGTGGGCGCCGGCGCGGCCACGGGCAACGCGCAGGGCGTCCCCGGAGCAGCACAGGGCCCGCTCGGCCAGCTGGGTGTTCCACGGATGCCGGGGCAGCTGGGTGATCTCCAGCGCCGCTTCGGACTGTAGGCCCCGCAAGAAGGCCCCCCTGCAATTTTGTACGCAATTCAACTTCTTAGGTAGAGTTCTTTCATGGAGACCATCGAGACCGAGACGGCCACGCGCTGGCTGAGCGACGCCGAGCAGTGCGCCTGGCGCACCCACCTGGACGTCAGCAGACTGCTGATGCACCAGCTGGAAAAGGATCTCCAGCCCTTCGGGCTCACCAACAACGACTACGAGATCCTGGTGAACCTCTCGGAATCCGAGGACCACCGGATGCGGATGAGCGATCTCGCGACGTCGACCCTGCAGTCCAAGAGCCGGCTCTCCCACCAGATCACCCGCATGGAGTCCGCGGGCCTGGTCCGCCGCGTGAACTGCGAGTCCGACCGCCGGGGGCTCTACGCCGTACTCACCCCCGAGGGCATGGACATGATGCGCAAGGTCGCCCCGCACCACGTGGCGTCCGTCCGCCGGCATTTCATCGACCTGCTCCCGCCGGACGCCCTGGCGGCCCTGCGCGCCTCCCTCGGCCCGGTCGCCGACCACCTGCGCGCGGGCCGCGGCAAGGCCTGAGCCGGGTTCGGGCGGCCCGACGTGCCCGCCCCGGCGGATCACCGGACAATGGTGGACATCGCACTCGCTGCCGGCCCCGCCGAGCACCCGTAGGCGCTTGTGGCCGGCCTGAGGAGGTCCAGTCATGAAGCGCAACGCGTACGTCTCGGCGGCCGCGGCCGTGGTCCTGGCACTAGGAGGCCCGGTGGCGGCCGCGGCGACGGCATCCGCCGACACGGTGAGAACGCCGCCCACGGCCACGACCGCACCCGCCGAGGTCACCGCCGAGGCCGCGGCCGCGGCGGCCCTCAAGGCCCACCCGGGCGTCATCCAGTCCCTCGACCGCGACGGAGCCGTCTGGCACGTCGACGTGATCAGCAAGGACGGCACCCACGCGGAGCTGGAGGTGGACGCCGCGACCGGCGCCGTCACCAAGGAGAACGCGGACGACCAGCAGCAGGCCGACGAGTACGCCGCACTGCTCGCCGCGAAGGTGACGGCCGAGCAGGCGATGAAGGCGGCCCTCGCCGCCCATCCCGGCAAGGTCTGGTCGGTGGAGTGGGACGACGACAACAACGGCGGCGCCGTCTACTGGAACGTCGAGGTCAAGACGAACGACGGGAAGACCCAGAACGTCAACGTGGACACCGCCACGGCGAAGGTGGTCTCTTCCGGCTCAAACAGCACCAGCAACTAGAGCGTCATGCGCGCAAGCCGCACCCCGTGGACGGGGTGCGGCTTGCGTGTGCGTGGTCAATCCTCACGGTCAGGCGTTGGGACGCTTTCCGTGGTTCGCCTTCTTCTTCTTGCGGGCTCGCTTCTTGTTGCCGCGCTTCGCCATGAAACCTCCCTGCGGTGGGCATTCCGGGCGTTCGCCAGTCTATGACCGGCTCGCGGGCTCCGCATCCGGTTCCGTCAGGGTCGCCAGCAGCGCGTCCGAAGCCGCGTACGGGTCCAGCTCGCCGCCCGCGACCCGCGCGGCCAGGGCGTCGAGGTGGGCGTCGCCGTGCAGGTCGGCCAGCCGTGCCCGCAGCGCCGTGATCGCGATCGTCTCGACCTCGCGCGCCGCCCGCGCCGTGCGGCGCTCGGCCAGCACGCCGCGCTCGTCCATCCACGCCCGGTGCTTCTCCAGTGCCTCGACCAGCTCGTCGATGCCCGTGCCCCGCGCCGCGACCGTCTTGACGATCGGCGGGCGCCAGTCGCCCTTGCCCCGGGACTCCCCGAGGCTCAGCATGTGGTTCAGCTCCCGGGCGGTGGCGTCCGCGCCGTCCCGGTCGGCCTTGTTGACCACGTAGACGTCGCCGATCTCCAGGATGCCCGCCTTCGCGGCCTGGATCCCGTCGCCCATCCCGGGGGCCAGCAGCACGACCGAGGTGTCGGCCTGCGCGGCGATCTCCACCTCCGACTGCCCGACCCCGACCGTCTCGACCAGGATCACCTCGCAGCCGGCCGCGTCCAGCACCCGGATCGCCTGCGGGGCGGCCCAGGCGAGACCGCCCAGGTGGCCGCGGGTGGCCATGGAGCGGATGTACACCCCCGGGTCGGAGGCGTGGTCCGACATCCGCACCCGGTCGCCGAGCAGAGCGCCCCCGCTGAACGGCGAGGACGGGTCGACGGCGAGCACGCCGACCCGCTTGCCCGCCTGCCGGTAGGCGGAGACCAGAGCCGAGGTGGTCGTGGACTTGCCCACGCCCGGAGAGCCCGTCAGGCCCACCACGTACGCGTTGCCCGTGAGCGGCGCCAGCGCCGCCATCACCTCGCGCAGCTGCGGGGACGCCCCCTCGACCAGCGAGATCAGCCGGGCCACGGCCCGCGGCCTGCCTTCGCGGGCCTGGGCCACCAGCTGGGGGACGTCCACCGCCGTCATAGGTGCTGCGCTCCTCGGTTCTCGTACGGTTACGGGTGCGGGGGTCCGGCTGCTACGGGACGCGGACGATCAGGGCGTCGCCCTGCCCGCCGCCACCGCACAGCGCGGCCGCGCCGACGCCGCCGCCGCGGCGCTTGAGCTCCATCGCCAGGTGCAGCACCACGCGGGCGCCGGACATGCCGATCGGGTGCCCCAGGGCGATGGCGCCGCCGTTGACGTTCACCTTTTCCGGGCTCACTCCGAGGTCCTTCATCGACTGCACGGCGACCGCCGCGAAGGCCTCGTTGATCTCGAACAGGTCCAGGTCGGCGACCTCCAGGCCCTCCTTCTTCAGGGCGTGCAGGATCGCGTTGGACGGCTGCGACTGCAGCGAGTTGTCCGGACCGGCCACGTTGCCGTGGGCGCCGATCTCGGCGAGCCACTCCAGGCCCAGCTCCTCGGCCTTGGCCTTGCTCATCACGACGACGGCGGCCGCGCCGTCGCTGATCTGCGAAGAGGTGCCGGCGGTGATGGTGCCGTCCTTGGTGAAGGCCGGGCGCAGCTTGCCGAGGGACTCGGCGGTGGTCTCGGGGCGGATGCCCTCGTCCTGCGAGAAGACCACCGGGTCGCCCTTGCGCTGCGGGATCTCGACCGGGGTGATCTCGGCCTCGAAGACGCCGTTCTTCTGCGCGGCGGCGGCGCGCTGGTGCGAGGTGGCCGCGAACGCGTCCTGCGGGGCCCGCCCGATGCCCAGGCGGGTGTTGTGCTTCTCGGTGGACTCGCCCATCGCGATGTTCTCGAAGGCGTCGGTGAGGCCGTCGTAGGCCATCGCGTCGAGCATCTCGATGGCGCCGTACTTGAAGCCCTCGCGGGACTTCGGCAGCAGGTGCGGGGCGTTGGTCATGGACTCCTGGCCGCCCGCGACCACGATGTCGAACTCGCCGGCGCGGATGAGCTGGTCGGCCAGGGCGATGGCGTCGAGGCCCGACAGGCACACCTTGTTGATGGTGAGCGCGGGCACGTTCATCGGGATCCCGGCCTTGACGGCGGCCTGGCGGGCGGGAATCTGGCCCGCGCCGGCCTGGAGCACCTGGCCCATGATCACGTACTGGACCTGGTCGCCGGAGATCCCGGCCCGCTCCAGCGCGGACTTGATGGCGAAGCCGCCGAGGTCGGCACCCGAGAAGGACTTCAGCGAGCCGAGCAGCCGCCCCATGGGGGTGCGGGCCCCGGCGACGATCACTGACGTGGTGTTGTTCGTTCCGGACATGGAGCACAGCCCCTTGAAGATGAGGAGTGAACGAGGGTTTACCCGAATGTACTGAGCGGTACCCGTGCCGTCATCGGCCCGTCAGTGTGATCGCGCGCACGTTGCGTAACCGCCCCGGTGGCGCTGCACTGTCTCCATGCTGACAAGAATCGACCACATCGGGATCGCCTGCTTCGACCTTGACAAGACCGTCGAGTTCTACCGTGCCACGTACGGCTTCGAGGTGTTCCACTCCGAGGTCAACGAGGAGCAGGGTGTCCGCGAGGCCATGCTGAAGATCAACGAGACCTCCGACGGCGGTGCCTCCTACCTCCAGCTCCTGGAGCCCACCCGCGAGGACTCCGCGGTCGGCAAGTGGCTGGCCAAGAACGGCGAGGGGGTCCACCACATCGCCTTCGGCACCGAGGACGTCCAGGGGGACTCCGAGGCCATCCGCGGCAAGGGCGTCCGCGTCCTCTACGACCAGCCCCGCACCGGCTCCATGGGCTCGTCGATCACCTTCCTGCACCCCAAGGACTGCCACGGCGTCCTGACCGAACTGGTCACGAGCAACCCCGAGCAGTCGACGGCCGGGCACTGACGGGCCGGCTCGCGTCACGGCACACCATCGGCCGTGGTGTGCCGTCCGCGCCGCCGGTCACCCCTCGCCCGGACCGGCTCCCGCCCAGCCCCGCCGCGCGTCGTGTTGATCACACGCGGCACGGTCCCGGACACATGTGTTCGAACACCTCAATTCGCCGCTCCGCGGCCCCGAAGGGTGACATGCCGCGAGGCCTGCTCCCGAGGTCCCCGGCAGGAGAGCACTGATGCCGCCATTCCCCGGCCGGTAGAGTGGCCATGGCTCGGCCGGGGTTCGGTGCGGAGAGGGTCGGGGCCTGTAACCCCCGCCCCGGTATCTGACACCATTCCCCGGGGGCGTCGTTCAGCGGGCGGACGATGCTCTGGGAGTGAGCTTGCGACCAGGGGACGGATGGGACCGCGCTGTGCGGGGCTACGAAAGCCAGGAGAGCCATCAGGCCGAGGCCGACCACCTCTCGCGCTTCGAAGCCGAGATGGAGCGGCTGAAGAAGGAACGCGGGAAGGCCGTCCAGCACGCCGAGGACTTGGGGTACCAGGTCGAGGTGCTGCGCGCCAAGCTCCACGAGGTACGCCGTAACCTGGCGTCCCGCCCCGCCTACGACGGCGCGGACATGGGCTACCAGGCGGAGCAGCTGCTCCGCAATGCCCAGATCCAGGCCGACCAGATGCGTTCGGACGCCGAGCGCGAGCTGCGCGACGTACGGGCACAGACCCAGCGCATCCTCCAGGAGCACGCCGAGCACCAGGCGCGCCTCCAGGCCGAACTGCACGCCGAGGCCGTCAACCGCCGCCAGCGCCTGGACCAGGAGCTCGGCGAGCGCCGCCAGACGGTGGAAGCCCACGTCAACGAGAACGTGGCCTGGGCCGAGCAGCTGCGCGCCCGCACCGAGTCACAGGCCCGCCGGCTCATGGACGAGTCCCGCGCCGAGGCCGAGCAGACCCTCAACGCCGCCCGCGCGGAGGCCGCCCGGGTCGCCGCCGAGGCCACCCGCAGGCTCGCCGCCGAGAACGAGGCCGTGCGTGCCGAGGCCGAGTCGACCCTGCTGCGCGCCCGCAAGGAGGCCGAGCGGCTGCTGACCGCCGCCTCCGCGCAGGCCCAGGAGGCCACCGAGCACGCGGAGCGGCTGCGCTCCACCACCTCCGCCGAGGCCGAACAGACCCGGCAGCAGACCATGGACCTGGGCCGGGTCGCCGAACAGCGCGCCCAAGAGGCCGACGGGGCCCTGCGCGAGGCGCGCGCCGCCGCGGAGAAGCTGCTGGCCGACGCCAAGGAGAGCGCCGCACGGCAGCTCAACTCGGCGGAGTCCGTCAACGAGCAGCGCACCCGTACGGCCAAGGAGCAGGTGGCCCGGCTGGTCGGCGAGGCCACCAAGGAGGCCGAGGTCCTCAAGGCCGAGGCCGAGCAGCTCCTGGCCGATGCCCGCGCGTCCGCCGAACGGGTGCGCACCGAGGCCGGCGACCAGGCCCGTACGGCCGCGGCCGAGGACGCGGCGGCCCAGCTGGCGAAGGCGGCCCGCACCGCCGAGGAGGTCCTGGACAAGGCCTCACAGGACGCCCGCGCCACCACCAGGGCGGCGTCCGAGGAGGCCGAGCGGATCCGCGGCGAGGCCGAGGCGGAGGCCGAGCGGCTGCGCGCCCAGGCCGCGGCCACGGCCGATGAGCTGAAGGGCGCCGCGAAGGACGACACCGAGGAGTACCGCGCCCGCACGGTCGAACTCCAGGAGGAGGCCCGCCGGCTGCGCGGCGAGGCCGAACAGCTGCGCGCGGAGGCCGTCGCCGAGGGCGAGCGGATCCGCGGCGAGGCCCGCCGCGAGGCGGTCCACCAGATCGAGGAGGCGGCTCGCACCGCCGAGGAGCTGCTGGGCAAGGCCCGGGCAGACGCCGACGAGGTGCGCGCCAGCGCCAACACCGAGGGCGAGCGGGTCCGCGGCGAGGCCGTGGAACGGGCCACCACCCTGCGCAAGCAGGCCGAGGAGACCCTGGAGCGGACCCGCGCCGAGGCCGAGCGGCTGCGCGCGGAGGCCGAGGAGCAGGCCGAGTCGGTACGGGCCGAGGCGGCCGCCGCGGCGGCCGTGCGGCGCGAGGAGACCGAGCAGGCGCTCGCCGCCAAGCGGGCCGAGGCCGACGAGGAACTCGTCCGCCTGCACACGGACGCCGAGAGCCGCCTCACGACGGCCGAGCAGACCCTGCGCGACGCCCGGGCGGCCGCCGAGAACATCCGCAAGGAGACCACCGAGGAGAGCGACCGGCTGCGCGCGGAGTCGGCGGAACGCATCCGCGCGCTGCGGACGCAGTCGGAGGCGGAGGCCGAGCAGCTGCGCACGGAGGCCGCGCAGGACGCCGGGCGGGTCCGCGCCGAGGCCGAGCAGGCCGCGGTGCGGCTGACGGGCGAGGCCGAGAGCGAGGCGGAGCGACTGCGCTCCGAGGCGCAGGAGACCGCCGACCGGCTGCGCGCGGAGGCCAAGGCCGCCGCCGAGCGGGTCGCGCAGGAGGCCGCGGAGGCGCTGGCGTCCGCGCAGGAGGAAGCCGCCCGGCGGCGCCGGGAGTCCGAGGAGACCCTGGCTTCGGCGCGCACGGACGCCGAGAGCGAGCGGGCGCAGGCCCGGGAGGAGAGCGAGGAGCTCCTCGCCCAGGCCCGCAAGCGCTCCGAGGAGGCCCAGGCCGAGGCGGTCTGGCTCACCGAGGAGGCGGAGCGGCGCGCATCCGAGGTCGTCGCGGCTGCCGAGGCCACCGCCCAGCAGGTGCGCGACTCCGTGGCCGGGCTGCACGAGCAGGCCGAGGAAGAGGTCGCGGGGCTGCGCAGCGCGGCCGAGCACGCGGCCGAGCGCACCAAGACGGAGGCCGGCGAGGAAGCCGACCGGGTCCGCGCGGACGCCCACGCGGAGCGGGAGCGGGCCACCGAGGACGCGAACCGGATCCGCAGCGAGGCGCGCACCGAGACGGACGCGGCGAAGGCGCTGGCCGAGCGGACGGTCGGCGAGGCGATCGCCGAGGCCGAGCAGCTGCGCACCGACACCGCGGAGTACGCGCAGCGTCTGCGCACGGAGGCCACGGACGCGCTGGCCGCGTCCGAGCGTGACGCCGCCCGTACGAGGGCGGACGCCCGCGACGACGCGAACCGGATCCGCGGCGAGGCGGCCGAGTCCCTGGAGGCCGCGCGCGCCGAGGGCGGCCGGATCGTCGCGGAGGCGACGGCGGAGGCCGAGCGGCACGCTGCGGAGGCCCGTGCGGCGGGCGCGCTGACCGTCGGCGAGGCCGAGAAGGAGGCCGCCCGGCTCACGGCCGAGGCCGAGGCCGCCCTGGACGGGGCGCGCGCCGAGGCGGAGCGGCTCACGGCCCAGGCGGCGCAGACGCTGGCCGGGGCGGAGCGGGACGCGACGGGGATCCTGGTCGACGCGCGGACCGAGGGCGACCGGCTGGTCGACGAGACGCGCGCGGCCAACGAGGCGACCGTCGGCGAGGCGGCGGCGGAGGCCGAGCGGCTGCGCGCCGAGGCGGCGCGCGTGCTGGACGACGCCCGTGCGCAGGGCGGCCGGATCATCGGCGAGGCCACCGCCGAGGCGGACCGCGTCACGGTCGCGGCCAACGAGACGCTGGCCAGCGCCGAGCGGGAGTCGGAGCAGACCCTCGACGAGGCGCGCGCCGAGGCGGGCAGGATCCGTACCGAGGCAGCCGAGCAGGCCGACCACCTGGTCGGGGAGGCCGTGGCGGAGACGGACCGGCTCACCGAGCAGACCCGCAAGGACAACGAGCGCACGGTCGGCGAGGCCGCGAGCGAGGCCGAACGGCTGCGCGCGGAGGCGTCCGAGGCGCTGTCCTCGGCGCAGGAGCACGCCACCCGCACCCGGTCCGAGGCCGAGCGGGTCAAGGCGGAGGCCGCCACCGAGGCGGAGCGGGTTCGGGCCGAGGCCCGTGCGGAGTCGGAGCGGGTGCTGGACGAGGCCCGCGAGGAGGCCAACAAGCGCCGCAGCGAGGCCGCGACGCAGGTCGACCGGCTCATCACGGAGGCGTCCTCTGAGGCCGAGAAGCTCACCGGCGATGCGCGCAGGCAGGCCCTGGCCGCCACGACGGCGGCCGAGGAGCAGGCGGACGCGATGGTCGACGCGGCGCGCAAGGAGGCCGCGCGGATCACCTCGGAGGCGACCGTCGAGGGCAACTCCCTGGTGGAGAAGGCCCGTACGGACGCCGACGAACTGCTGGTGGGGGCGCGCAGCGACGCGTCGGCCATAAGGGAGCGGGCGGAGGAGCTGCGCGGCCGCGTCGAGGCGGAGGTCGAGGAGCTGCACGAGCGGGCCCGCCGGGAGTCGGCCGAGCAGATGAAGTCGGCCGGCGAGCGCGTGGACAAGCTGGTGCGGGCGGCGACCGAGCAGGGCGTCGAGGCCGAGGCGAAGGCCAAGGCGCTGGTGTCGGACGCGAGCAGCGAGGCGAGCAAGGTCCGTATCGCCGCGGTGCGCAAGGCGGAAGCGCTGCTCAAGGAGGCCGAGCAGAAGAAGGCCGAGCTGGTCCGAGTGGCCGAGGGCCGCCTCGCGGAGGCGACGGCGGAGGCCGCCCGGCTCGTCGAGGAGGGCCGGCGTGAGCTGGAGGTACTGGTGCGGCGGCGCGAGGACATTCAGGCGGAGATCTCCCGTGTCCAGGACGTTCTTGAGGCGTTGGAATCATTCGAGGCGCCTTCGGGCGGCGGAAAGCCCGGAGTCGGCGGCCAGGGCGCGGGGGGCGTGAAGGCCGGTGCGACAGCGGGTTCCACTCGATCGGGTGGCAAGACGTCAGAGGGCTAGTCAGTGCCCACGGCGATGTGCTCCTGATGGAGGTTCAGGCGAACGAGTGACAAGCATTCTGTCGCCTTGCCACTCAAAAGGGGTGTCATTGTCCAGATCAAACGCGGATTGACTCGATGACACGCCGTCTTGGCGCCTAGGATTCCCCTTAACACCTAACACCTCGCGTAGTACCTCATCGGTCTCATTCGACAGGAACCCCATGAGCGACACTTCCTCCCCCTTCGGCTTCGAGCTCGTGCGGCGTGGTTACGACCGCGGTCAGGTGGACGACCGCATCACCAAGCTGGTCTCCGACCGTGACAGCGCCCTCGGACGTATCAACTCTCTGGAAAAGCGGATCGAGGAGCTACACCTCGAGACGCAGAACGCCCAGGCCCAGGTGAACGACGCGGAGCCGTCGTACGCCGGCCTCGGTGCCCGGGTCGAGAAGATCCTGCGCCTGGCCGAGGAGGAGGCGAAGGACCTGCGCGAGGAGGCCCGTCGCGCGGCCGAGCAGCACCGCGAGCTCGCCGAGTCGGCCGCCCAGCAGGTGCGCAACGACGCCGAGTCGTTCGCCGCCGACCGGAAGTCGACCGCCGAGGACGAGGGCGTCCGGATCGTCGAGAAGGCCAAGGGCGACGCCTCCACGCTGCGCAACGAGGCCCAGAAGGACGCGGCCTCCAAGCGCGAGGAGGCCGACGCGCTCTTCGAGGAGACCCGTGCCAAGGCCGCCCAGGCCGCCGCGGACTTCGAGACCAACCTGGCCAAGCGCCGCGAGCAGTCGGAGCGCGACCTGGCCGGCCGTCAGGCCAAGGCCGAGAAGCGCCTCGCGGAGATCGAGCACCGCGCGGAGCAGCTGCGCCTGGAGGCCGAGAAGCTCCGTACGGACGCCGAGCGCCGCGCCCGCCAGACCGTGGAGACCGCGCAGCGCCAGGCCGAGGACATCGTGGCCGACGCCAACGCCAAGGCCGACCGGATCCGCAGCGAGTCCGAGCGCGAGCTGGCGGCCCTCACCAACCGTCGCGACTCGATCAACGCGCAGCTCACCAACGTCCGCGAGATGCTGGCGACCCTGACGGGCGCGGCCGTTGCGGCCGCGGCCTCGCCGATCGACGACGAGCCGGTCACCCGAGGCGTTCCGGCCCAGCAGAGCCGCTAGTCGCCGGAAGGCAACGCTCCGCTTCGACATGCCGGGCCCCGCGTCACCCTTTAGAGGTGGCGTGGGGCCCTCGGTCGTTCTAGCGTGGCGGAATGATCGAGCTCGAGGGCCTTACAAAACGATTCGGCGCGAAGACCGCCGTGGACAACCTCAGCTTCCAGGTCAGACCGGGGGTGGTGACCGGCTTCCTCGGCCCCAACGGGGCGGGCAAGTCCACGACCATGCGCATGATGCTAGACCTCGACAACCCGACCAGCGGTACGGTCCGGATCGACGGGAAGCACTACCGGGACCTGCCGGAGCCACTGAAGTACATCGGGGCACTGCTGGACGCGAAGGCCATGAACGGCGGCCGCAGCGCGTACAACAACCTCCTCTGCCTCGCCCAGTCGAACCGGATCCCGCGCAGCCGGGTCTCCGAGGTGCTCGACCTGGTCGGCCTGACCGCCGTGGCGAAGAAGAAGTCGAAGGGGTTCTCGCTGGGCATGGGCCAGCGGCTCGGCATCGCCTCCGCGCTGCTCGGCGACCCGGAGATCCTGATGTTCGACGAACCCGTCAATGGTCTGGACCCGGAGGGAATTCTCTGGATCCGCAATCTCATGAAGGGGCTCGCGTCGGAGGGAAGGACGATCTTCGTTTCTTCTCACCTGATGAGCGAAATGGCTCTGACCGCAGAGCATTTGGTCGTCATCGGACAGGGAAAGCTGCTGGCCGACCTGTCCATGGCCGATTTCATCCAGCAGAACTCCCGCAGTTACGTCCGCGTGCGCTCGCCGCAGCAGGAACGGCTCAAGGACGTCCTGCACAGCGCCGGGATCGACGCCATCAGCGTCCCGGCGACCGGCACGCTGGAGATCGACGGCGTCGAAGCGGAGAGGCTCGGCGAGCTGGCCGCCCAGCACCAGATCGTGCTGCACGAACTCAGCCCGCAAAGGGCTTCACTGGAGGAAGCGTTCATGCGGATGACGGCGGACTCCGTCGAGTACCACGCCCACGCGCCGGGGGCGCCGGGCCTGCCGCCCGGTCCCGGCATGGCGGCGGACAACCCGGCCCGGCCCGCCGACGTACCCGCCTGGGGCGCCGGCTTCGAGGCGACGCGCAAGGGCGGTGAGTGATCATGGCCTTCTCCGCCGTCCTCCGCTCCGAGTGGACCAAGATCCGTACGGTCGCCTCCACCAGCTGGACCCTCGCCATCGCCCTCATCGCCACCGTCGGATTCGGTGCCGCCTTCTGCGCCCTGGTCAACGCGAGCTTCGACAGCATGAGCGAGATCGAGCAGGCCACCTTCGACCCCACCCTGCTGAGCTTCAGCGGCATGCAGTTCGGCCAGCTGGCGATGATCGTCTTCGGCGTGCTCGTCGTCAGCACCGAGTACAGCTCGGGCATGATCCGCACCTCGCTGGCCGCCGTACCCGGACGCGGGGGCTTCCTGCTGGGCAAGCTCGCCGTGGCCACGGCGCTGGCCCTGCTGGTCGGACTGCTGACCAGCTTCCTGTCGTTCTTCCTCGGCCAGGCGATCCTCGGGGACCGCAGCATCGGCATCGGCGAGGAGAACGTCCTGCGGGCGGTGGTCGGCGCCGGCCTGTACATGGCGCTCCTGGCCCTGTTCTCGATGGGCGTGGCCGCCATGCTGCGCAGCTCGGTCGCCTCGATCAGCATTCTGATCCCGTTCTTCCTGATCGTCTCGAACCTCCTCAGCGGTTTCGAGGCGACCCGCAAGTACGGCCAGTACCTGCCCGACAAGGCGGGTTCCAAGATCATGCAGATCGTGCCCGACGCCATGGGCAGTGCCGAAACGCCCTACGGCCCGTGGGGCGGCCTCGGGATCATGCTCCTGTGGGTGGTCGCCTCGGTGATCGGGGGCTATGTCGTCCTCAAGAAGAGGGACGCCTGAAGTACTACGGGGGATCCCCGGGTCGATCTCAGGGGCAGCTCAGGGATCCGGCCCGGGACGGAACCGTAGGATCCTCGTTATCCTCTTAACCCTTACGCGGGCGAGAGTCGTCCCGGCCTGGTAAGGGGCAGAGCACATGATCGAGGCAGTCGGGCTGACCAAGCGCTTCGGCGCGAAGACCGCCGTCGACGACCTGTCCTTCCAGGTCAGGCCCGGCCACGTGACGGGATTCCTGGGGCCCAACGGCTCCGGGAAGTCCACCACGATGCGCCTGGTGCTGGGCCTGGACCGCCCCACCTCAGGCCGGGTCACCATCAACGGCCTGCCCTTCCGCGAGCTGGCGAACGCCCAGCGGCACGTCGGCGCGCTGCTCGACGCCAAGGCCGCGCACGGCGGGCGCCGGGCCCGCACCCACCTCCTGTCCATCGCCCAGCTCTCGGGGATCCCCGAGAAGCGGGTCGACGAGGTACTGGGCGTCGTCGGCCTCCAGGACGTCGCCCGGCAGCGCACGAAGGGCTTCTCGCTCGGCATGGGCCAGCGGCTCGGCATCGCGGCGGCCCTGCTCGGAGATCCGCAGGTGGTGCTCTTCGACGAGCCGGTCAACGGGCTCGACCCCGAGGGCATCCTCTGGGTCCGCAACCTGATGCGCCGGCTCGCCTCCGAGGGCCGCACCGTCTTCGTCTCCTCCCACCTCATGAGCGAGATGGCGCTGACCGCCGACCACCTGATCGTGATCGGCCGGGGCCGGCTGCTGGCCGACATGAGCACCCGGGACTTCATCACGCACAATTCGGCCGGATTCGCTCGGGTCCGCACGGCCGACACGGACCCGGACGGCTGGGACGCGCTGGGCTCCGTCCTCAGCAGGGCGGGTGGCCGGGTGCTCAAGGAGCCCGACGGGGCCCTGCGGGTGACCGGGCTGGATCTGCCCCGGATCTCCGATCTCGCGCACGCGGCCGGCGTACGGCTGTGGGAGCTGTCGCCGCACCGGGCCTCCTTGGAGGAGGCCTACATGCGGATGACGCAGTCCTCCGTCGAGTACACCTCCACCGAGGACCCGCGCGCCGAGCTGTGGGAGCCCGAACCGCTGAGCGTGCCGAAGTGGGAGGAGGGGGCGGACGCCGCCGCCCTCCAGGTCCCGCAAACGGGCTTCTTCGCGCCTCCGCCGCCCGGAACGGACGGGCGGCCCTTCCTGATGCCCACCAGCCCGGGCGAGCTCGCCGGCGGCTCCCCGCCCGCGCACTCCCCCGCCGCCCACTCCCCCGAGGACTCCCGATGACCGCCCCGACCTCCGCCACCACCGGGGAGCAGAGTCCGCAGGGCTACCGCTCTCCGCTGCCGGCCACCAGGCCGCACCTGGGGCACGCGGTGGCGTCGGAGTGGACGAAGCTGACCTCCGTGCGCTCCACGGTGTGGACGCTCGGCTCGCTGGTGCTGCTCGTCGTCGGCATCGGCCTGGCCGTCATCCTGAAGACCGCGGACCGTGACTACGAGCAGATGCCGTTCATCGCGCCCGCCCTCTTCGGTCTGCTCGTCGGGCAGCTCTCGGTGATGGTGCTCGGGGTGCTGACGATCAGCTCGGAGTACGGGACCGGCCTGATCCGCACCACGTTCACGGCGGCCCCCGACCGGTACCGGGTGCTGACCGCGAAGTACCTCGTCTTCGCCTGCACCGCTTTCCTCATCACCGCCGGTTCGGTCTGCCTGATCGGGCTGGCCGCGTCGATCCTGCACGGCGGCCCGGCCGCCGGGACGCACCGGGGCTCGGAGTGGGCCTCCGGCATCCTGGGCAGCTTCTACATCACGCTGCTCGGTGTGCTGGCCCTGGCGATCGGGGCGCTGGTGCGGCACTCGGCGGGGGCGATCGCCCTGATGCT
The DNA here is from genome assembly GCF_042736715.1 of Streptomyces sp. NPDC060049. Lineage (NCBI taxonomy): Bacteria > Bacillati > Actinomycetota > Actinomycetes > Kitasatosporales > Streptomycetaceae > Streptomyces > Streptomyces sp. NPDC060049. The sequence goes on along the minus strand of NZ_JBHWVV010000006.1, from coordinate 95,757 downwards.
CGGCATCGTCACCCTGCCGCCGGTGATAGGGGCCGTGTTCAGCATCTGGGAGGCCCTCGCCCCGATCGGCCGGGCCCTGCTGCAGTACAACTCGCCCATGGCCCTGATACAGCTGTTCGGTCTGCCCAGCAGCGCCGGCGACCCGGCCGCCGCCGAGGAGGGCATCTCGGCGCCGGACAGCCTCAGTCACATGGTCCTGATCCTGCTGGTGACGGGCACGATGGTCGCCGCCTCGTACGTGGTGACCGGCCGCCGGGACCTCTAGGGCCTGCCCGGCGCGGGGCTTCGGCGCCGGGACTCAGTACTTGGGAGCGTTGCGGGACCGCTGCACCTTGGAGGCGCGGCGGTCCTTCGCGTTCCAGCAGGCCTTGTGCCAGTGCCTGCGGTCGTCGACGCCGCCGTACTCCGGCCAGGCCACCAGGTGCGGGGTGCCGGAGGGGATCTCCTGGTCGCATCCGGGGCAGCGGTACCGCTTGCCCGCCGCGCTCGCGCCCGCGACGTGCCGGACCTTCCACTCCTCGCCCTGGTACTCCTCCGTGCGCTCCAGCCCGTAACGCTCCAGGCTCCCCGGGCCCGAGCCCTGGTCCGAACGGTCGGCTGGATTCTCGCCGCCCCTGGGGCGGTTGTGGCGCGGTGACACGTATACCTCACGGATGGGCGGGCGGCAGTGACTTTCTCCCAGACTACGCGCAGCGAGGCACGCTACCCGCAGGGTGGCCGAAGGACGACCATCGGAAGACCGACCATCCGAAGAACGCGACTGGCCCGACAATCCCAATAACTTTCCTGTCAGGCCGTGCCTTTGGCACGTGTCAGACGTTGTTGCCCGTAAGGAAACCGGTCCGCCTGGGGGAGGCCGCGTCAGCCGCGAGGAGGCTAAAGGCGATGCGCGTAGGAGCGTTTGTACTGGCGGCACAGTTCCCGGGACAGGGACAGGGAGAGGCACTGCACCGGGCGGTGCGGACCGCCGAGGTGGCCGAGGAGGCCGGGCTCGACTCGGTCTGGCTCGCCGAACACCACTTCGTCCCGTACGGAGTCTGCCCGTCCGCGGTGACCCTGGCGGCCCTGATGCTGGGCCGCACCAGGAGGCTCCGCGTGGGCACGGCGGTCAGCGTACTGCCGAACACGCACCCGGTGGCCCTGGGCGAGCAGGCGGCCCTGCTGCACCTGACGTCGGAAGGGCGGTTCACGCTGGGGGTCGGCCGGGGCGGCCCCTGGGTTGACCTGGAGGTCTTCGGGGGCGGGCTCGACGCGTACGAGAACCGCTTCCGGGAGGACGTGGACCTGCTGCGCCGCTGGCTCACCGAACCGCGGGTGGGAAGCACACCGGGAGCGGGCCCGCAGGGTGCCGGCCCGCGGCACGGCTTCCGCGAGGTGGCCGTCGTGCCCCGCCCGTCGGAATCTTTGGACGCGGACGGGACAGGGCCGGAAGTGATCGTCGCCTGCACCTCCCCCTCGTCGGTCCGGCTGGCCGCGGAGCGCGGACTGCCGATGCTGCTCGGCATGCACTGCGGGGACGAGGACAAGGCCGCGATGGTCGACCTGTGGCGCCGTACGGCACGGGCCGCGGGCCGCTCGCCGGAGGCCGGCCACGTGTCGGCCGGGGTGTGCCAGCTGGCGGACCGGACGGCGGACGCCCGGGAGGCGCTGATGAAGTCGATGCCGGGCTGGCTCAGGCAGGGCCTGGACGCGCACGTGACGGTGGACGGCCGCCTGCGCGCGATGCGGGACCCGGTCGCGTACACGGAGTTGCTGTGCGAGCTGCACCCCGTGGGCACCCCGGAACTGGCGGCGGACCGGCTCGCGGCCACCTCGGAACGTACGGGCATCACGCGGTTCGCCCTGCTGACGGAAGGCTCGGGGGACCTCGCCGCGACGGAGGAGAACCTCCGTCGGCTCGGCACCGAGGTCGTGCCCCGGCTCGGCTGAGACCAGGGCTGCCGCTCCGTTGGCACCGGAGCGGCAGCGCAGTACCGGTCGTGCACGGTCATATCTGCGGACGTACTGATGGTGCGGACCTACGGGTGGTGCGGACGTGCAGGTCGTGCGCGTACGGGTCGAGCTAGCAGTCGCGCAGTTCCGGCGACTGGTTGAGCAGCTGACCACGGATCGAAGTGAACTTGGCCAGCCGGTCGTCCACCGAGGAATCCAGCGGGAACACCGCCAGCCGGTGACAGTTCTGGAATGCCAGGCGCACTCCGAAGTGGCGCTGCAGCGCACCTCGTATCGCGTCGCTCGCGAGTGCGCGCAGCAGTTGGCCACGCGCCTGCTCGTCCGGCGGCGGCGTCTGGTTGTCGGCGAACTGTCCGCCGTCGACCTTCAGCTGGGCCACCAGCGAGCTGATCATCTCCCATGCGTAGGGCAGGGAGGTCCGGACGCAGTCGACGAAGGCGGCTTCGTCGACCTCGCCTCGCTCGGCCTGTTCGAGTAGGGCCGGTGAGACGTCGAGCGACATGGGTTCTCCTCTCGCGACCCCGGTCGATTGGGTGACCGGAGTCTTACGGGCAGGGAGGGAGGCCGCGACGCAGTGTGCACGCTCGGCAACCTCCCGCTCACCACGGTAGGCGCCCGGTGGGGACCGCACCAGGAGAATGCGCATACAACGCGCCATCCGCGAACGGGGCTTTCGGGGGCGAATCGCGTGCAGGCCCGTCGGTCGAGTAGCGTTGCCGACCATGCGTCTCGTCATTGCCCGCTGCTCCGTCGATTACGCGGGCCGGCTCACCGCCCATCTGCCCTCGGCACCCCGTCTGATCCTCGTGAAGGCCGACGGCAGTGTCTCGATCCACGCGGACGACCGGGCGTACAAACCGCTCAACTGGATGTCGCCGCCCTGCACCCTCAAGGAGGGGAGTGGTGAGGAGGCCGGCGTCTGGACCGTCGTCAACAAGGCGGGCGAGAAGCTCATCATCACCATGGAGGAAGTCCTCCACGACTCCTCACACGAGCTGGGCATCGACCCCGGCCTGATCAAGGACGGCGTAGAGGCCCACCTGCAGGAGCTCCTGGCCGACCGGATCGACACCCTGGGCGAGGGCTACACGCTGATCCGCCGCGAGTACATGACCGCGATCGGCCCGGTGGACATCCTGTGCCGGGACGGCTCCGGCGCGACGGTCGCGGTGGAGATCAAGCGCCGCGGCGAGATCGACGGCGTCGAGCAGCTCACGCGCTACCTGGAGCTCCTGAACCGCGATCCGCACCTGGCGCCCGTCAAGGGCATCTTCGCGGCCCAGGAGATCAAGCCCCAGGCCCGCGTCCTGGCCACGGACCGCGGCATGGACTGCGTCGTCCTCGACTACAACGCCATGCGCGGCATCGAGGACGACAAGCTCCGCCTGTTCTAGACCGACCCGCCCGGAGCGGTCACGGTGCCGCCCGTGCCCGCCTCGGGCGGCACCGTCGCGGTGGCCGTCGGGGTCGGTGACGTGCTCGGGGACGGCGCGGTGCTCGTGCTCGTGGGCGGGCTCGCCGGCGGCTGGACCGGGCCCGAGGAGCTCGAGGACTGCGACGACGGCGTCTGCGTCGGCGTCGGCTTGCGCGTGGTCGACTTCTTCGGCGACGGCGTGGCGCCGGGCGCCTCGGCCTCCGCCCCCGGAGACGACGTGCCCGGCTCCGGTGAAGGATCGTTCCCGCCCGTGCCCGGCTCGCTCGGCGGCGTTTGACCGTCCTGCGTCGTCGGAGCCGTGGAGACGCCCGGCCCCTGCGAAGGCGGCGGCGTCTCCTCGGACGTCATCGCCAGCGCGACCACCGTGCCCAGCGCCACCACCGTCAGCGCCCCCGCCACGGCCAGGAGGAGCGGCTTGCGGCTGGGCCGCGGCTTCGGCCGAAGTTCCGCCGGCGGCTTCACCGGTTCCGGAACGGGCGGGAAGGCGTCCTCGAACACCTCGGCCAGGGTCGTGGGCGAGGTCGTCCCCGCCGGCAGCACCGCCGGCACCACCGTGGTGACCGCTTCCGCGCCCGAGAACGCGGCGGGAGCCGCACCGAGCACCGGCGCCGTGCGGGCCGTCGGCGAGACGAGGCCCTGCGGCAACCCTGTGCCCCTCGGCGTGACGGGGCCCTGCGGCGTGACGGGGCCCTGTGGCTTGACGGGGCCCTTCGGCAGCGCGGGAGCCCCCTTGGAGGCGGGAGCACCCTTGGCCGCCGGGGCCACCGGGGCCGCCCCGGGCGCCTCGCCCTTGCCGTTCGCCGGACCCTGGCCCGTCGCCCCGCCCTGGCCGTTCGCCGGAGCGCCGGCCGCGGCCGGCGGAGCCAGCCGCAGCGGCGGCGACACGTGCACGCCGGCCGCCTCCCGGTCGGTGACCAGGGCCAGCGCCCGCCGGCCCGCCACGGTTCCCCGCTTGTCGGCCAGGGCGCCGCGCAGCCCGATCGAGGCCTCCAGCTCCGCCCGCGCCCGGTCGATCCGGCCCTCGCACAGGGCCAGTACGCCCAGTTCGTGGTGGAAGTACGCCTGCTCCGCGACCTCGCCCGCCTTGCGCGCGGCCTCCGCGCCCGAGCGCAGCACGCGCTCCCACGCCTCCCAGTGCAGCGAGGCCGCGAACGCCGGGGCCGCCGTCCGCGCCAGCAGTACCGCGGCCACCACATCGGCCCCGGCCAGCGCCGCGAGGACCGCGTCGGCCTCCGCCGCGACGCGCTCCGGGGTCACCGAGGTGTGCCCGGTCCACCAGGCGTAGTGCCGGGCGGCCGTACGGGCCTCCTCGGCCGCGCTCTCCCCGTACCCGACCTCCTCCAGCTGCCGCGCGACCCCGGCGGCCAGCCGGTAGCGCGTCCCGACCGGGCTCAGCAGCCCGCAGTCGAGCAGTTCCGCGACCGCCGTGTCGGCGTGCGTGTCCCCGACCAGCGCCGGCAGGTGCGCGTGGTGCGGCAGCTCCCCGCCCAGCGCGCAGGCGATCCGCAGCACGGCCCGTGCCGACTCGCTGACCCGCGAGGCCAGCAGTTCCGCCGGGGCGGCGCCTTCGGCGAGGGTCGGCAGCGGCACGAAGACGGTGTCGCGCGGCCGGCCCTCGAAGACGCCGGGCTCCTCGTCCTCGTCCACGGTGTCCGGCCGGTTCAGCTCGTCGCGCCGCCGGAGCAGCGCCGCGGCCTGTACGAAGCGCAGCGGCAGTCCTTCGGAGGCGAAGCGCAGGTCGCCCGCCCAGGCCGCCTCCTCTTCGTCGAGGACCCGGCCGGTGCCCGCTTCGAGGAGGGCCGCGCAGTCGGCGGCGCTCAGGCCGCCGAGGAAGATCTCTTCGAGGTGGGAGTCCTCGGAGGGGGCCCGGGTGTCGGGGGTGGCGGCCAGCAGGTAGGCACACTCCGGCGTGGCCCGCAGCAGCTCGTCGAGGGCGGAGCCGCCCATGTCGAGGTCGTCGAGGAGGACGACGGCGCCGATTTCCCTTACCCGGTGCAGGAGTTCGCTCCGGTCGGGGCGCTCGGCCGTGGCCTCGTAGACGGTGGCGTACAGGGCGTGGAGCAGTTCACCGGGCGTCTGGTGCCCGTATCCGCTGAGCCGCACGACCCCGTCGGGGGCGATGTCCGCGCAGTCGTCGGCGATGGCGTCGAGCAGCGCCGTGCGACCGGACCCGGGCGGTCCGGTCAGCCGTACGGAGCGGCCGCGCGCGAGGAGCCGCAGGAGGCGCTCGCGCTCCTCCTCACGGCCCAGGAGCAGCCGCCCGGCCGGGGCACCCGGCGGTACGGGGGGCCGTGCCGCGGCGGCCTTGGAGGCGCGTGCGGCGGGGGTCCGCTTGACGGGGACGGGAGCGCTCTCGCCGCCGGGGCGGTGTGTCGGCTCGATCTCGCTGCCGTCGACGGGGTTCACCGTGAGGGTGAAGTCCCCCGCGGTGAGCGTCACCACTCGTGCGGGCTGTTCCGCCGGATCGGCCTGTCCTTGTATGCGGTCCATGACCAAGTCCCCCGATCGCGCCGTGCGCCGTCGTATCGCCCGGCCTTCGCACGCCGCTGTCGCTACTGGTCCGGTTTCCGCCCGAACCCTAGACCGTGCCCGGCCGCGCGGGAACCGGCGGGGTGCCTTCACCACCGGACCGTTACGTTTCCGCAGGAAATGTCCGCCGGTTCCTACACACCGCCCACCCGGTTCACACGCGCGGCAGGGATTCCGCTTCCAGGCCGCCCTCGATCGCGAGGATCCGGTGGAGCCGGGTGGCGACGAGCAGCCGCTGCATCTGCGGCGGCACCCCGCGCAGGACGAGCCGCCGGCCGGTCCGGCCGGCGCGGCGGTGGGCGCCCATGATCACACCCAGGCCGGTCGCGTCCCAGGAGTCGAGCCCGGTGAGGTCCAGCACGAGGTCGCCGTGACCGTCGTCGAGGGCGGTGTGCAGGACCGTACGGGCGTCCGCCGCGCTGCGCACGTCGAGACGACCCCCGACAGCGAGTTCGGCGTGGTCGCCCCTGATGTGCATGTGTGCTCCCGGCAGTGCGGTACTGCGTACGTATGGTCCGACTGGTCCGTGGTCGGCACCTCTCACTTCAACTGACTGCCCCAAGGGCAGGGAAGTTGCCGACCGTGAGCGAACCGATACCAAATTCACCCGATAGGGTGCGGGCGTTCGAACTGGTGATCAGTGCTTGTAGAAGCCCTGACCGCTCTTGCGGCCGATGTCGCCCGCGTCCACCATGCGGCGCATCAGCTCCGGCGGCGCGAACTTCTCGTCCTGCGACTCGGTGTAGATGTTGCTGGTGGCGTGCAGCAGGATGTCGACGCCGGTGAGGTCCGCGGTGGCCAGCGGGCCCATCGCGTGCCCGAAGCCCAGCTTGCAGGCGATGTCGATGTCCTCGGCGGACGCCACGCCCGATTCGTACAGCTTCGCGGCTTCGACGACGAGCGCCGAAATGAGACGGGTCGTCACGAAACCGGCGACGTCGCGGTTGACCACGATGCAGGTCTTGCCGACCGACTCGGCGAACGCCCGGGTGGTGGCGAGGGTTTCGTCACTGGTCTTGTAGCCGCGCACGAGCTCGCACAGCTGCATCATCGGGACGGGCGAGAAGAAGTGCGCGCCGACCACCCGCTCCGGACGCTCCGTCACAGCCGCGATCTTGGTGATCGGGATGGCGGAGGTGTTGGAAGCCAGGATCGCGTCGTCGCGCACGAGCTTGTCGAGCGCGCGGAAGATCTCGTGCTTGACCTCGAGCTTCTCGAAGACGGCCTCGACGACGATGTCGGCGTCGGAGACCGCGTCGAGGTCGGTGGTCGTCGTGATCCGGGCGAGCGCGGCCTCGGCGTCCTCGGCGCTCAGCTTGCCCTTGGAGACGAACTTGTCGTACGAGGCCTTGATCCCGTCGGTCCCACGGGTCAGCGCGGCGTCGGTGACATCGCGCAGCACGACGTCCCATCCCGCCTGAGCGGAGACCTGCGCGATTCCGGAACCCATCAGTCCGGCACCGATGACGGCGAGCTTCCCAGCCACTGCACACCCCACGTTCTCAAATACGGCAAGTCTCGTACCCACTCCGGCGGAGACTAGCGCCCGCGGGGGGCGGTGTGACCGCGAAGTAACACGCGTCACGTCTCAGATGACGGACATCACACCGGGACGGCCCAGCAGTGCGGCAGGGGGCTCCAGTTGGCCCGCGCACCACACCGCCCCGCCGTGTCACCGCGCCGGCTCGAACGCGCCACCGCCTCGGACCCCGTACCGCCCCGGACACTCCACCGCCCCGCACGCCCCACCGCCTCGAACACTCCACCGCCTCGAACTACGCTGGCGGCATGGTGAACCTCACGCGCATCTACACCCGCACCGGCGACAAGGGCACGACCGCGCTCGGCGACATGAGCCGGACCGCCAAGACCGACCTGCGGATCTCCGCCTACGCCGACGCCAACGAGGCCAACGCCGCGATCGGGACCGCGATCGCGCTCGGCTCGCTGTCCGCCGATGTCGTGAAGGTCCTGGTCCGGGTGCAGAACGACCTCTTCGACGTGGGCGCCGACCTGTGCACCCCGGTCGTGGAGGATCCGCAGTACCCGCCGCTGCGCGTCGAGCAGTTCTACGTCGACAAGCTGGAGGCGGACTGCGACCTCTTCAACGGGGAGCTGGAGAAGCTCCGCAGCTTCATCCTCCCCGGCGGCACCCCCGGCGCGGCCCTCCTCCACCAGGCCTGCACCGTGGTTCGGCGCGCCGAGCGATCCACGTGGGCGGCGCTGGAGGCACACGGCGAGGTGATGAACCCGCTGACGGCCACCTACCTCAACCGGCTCTCCGACCTCCTCTTCATCCTGGCCCGTACGGCCAACAAGGAGGTCGGGGACGTCCTCTGGGTACCGGGCGGCGACCGCTGAGGGCCCTCCCGCGGTCCCCGGCGGATCAGCACGCGCGTCGGGCGGAGTGCGACGCAGGGCGCGGGAGCGTACTTCAGGCCATCTCGTCGGTGCGGTCCCGCAGGCCGGCCCGCACCGGCGCCCGCTTCGGCCACACCGTGTACGTGGCGGCGATCAGCAGGTGGATGCCGGCCACCCGCAGCGCCGTGAACTGCCACCCGCTCAGCGAGCCGGTGTCGCCCGAACCGCCGACGTAGAAGATCGCCGCCTGCAGCAGGCCGGCCGCGACGGCGGCAGCGAGGACGGTCCGGGCGGCCAGCTTCCACTCGTGGACGGCCCGCGCCCGGCCGTGGCCGGCACCGGCCGGCTTCGGGCCCCCCGCCAGGCGGTACGCCGCGTGGGCGTCGAGCCGGCGGACGGTGTAGTGGCCGTAGGCGACGGTGTAGCCGATGTACAGCGCGGCGATCCCGTGCTTCCAGTCGGGCTCGGCGCCGCCGCGCAGGTCCACCGCGGTGGCCGCCAGCAGCACCAGCTCCAGCAGCGGCTCGCACAAGAGGACGGCCGCACCGGTCCTCGGCATCTTCGCGAGGTAGCGCAGGGCCAGGCCGCCGGTCAGCAGGACCCAGAAGCCGACCTCACAAGCGATGATCAGGGTGACGAGCAAGGGAGTCTCCGTTCCTGCGGTGGGGATGCCTCCAGCCTCCCGCCCGGTCCGCGCCGATTCCTCGTCGCCGATGACGAAAGGCGCGCGGGCCGCGCTGCATCCTTCGATGTACCGCGCCTCGGCCACGACGGCGATGCCCGCTCCGCGTCACACCCTGTTGGATGGCACCGTGACCCCCGAGATCCCGCCCCCGCACCGCGACGACGTGCTGCTCGCCGTGATCAGCTCGGCCGCCGGCCTGCTCCTGTGGTCGCTCGGGGTGTACAGCTCCCCCACCCGCAACCTGCTGCCCGACTGGGCCGCCCTGGTGCCCCTCGCCGCCCTCGGCGCGATGGAGCTGCTGCGGCGCAGCGCGCCCCGGGTGACGCTGGCCGTCGGCACCGCCGGGGTGATCGCCGACCAGTTCACGGTGGGAAATCTGGCCACCGTCCTGATCTTCACCGACCTGATGTACGCGGCCGTCGTCTACGGCAAGCCCGCCATGGCCCGCCGCCTCCCGGTCACCACCGGTCTGATCACCGTCGCCGTCACCATCGCCTCAGTGGCCTGGCTGCGCACCCCTCAGGCCCTGATGATCGGTGTGATCACCGGCATCGTGAGCTTCGCTCCGGCCCTGACCGGCGCCACCCTGCGCAACCACCGGGAAGCCGCCGAGGCCGCCCGGCTGCGCGCCGAGCAGACCACGCTGCTGGCCGAGATGGACCGGGCCCAGGCCGTCGTCGCCGAGCGGGCCCGGATGGCCCGCGAACTGCACGACATGGTGGCCAACCACCTCTCCGCCATCGCCATCCACTCCACCGCCGCGCTCTCCATCGACTCCCCCGCGACCAGCCGCGAGGCGCTCGGGGTGATCCGGGAGAACAGCGTCCAGGGACTGGCCGAGATGCGTCGGCTGATCGGGCTGCTGCGGGACGCGGGCGCCGGGCAGGACGCGGTCGCCGTGCCCTCCCTCGACTGCCTGGAGAACCTGCTGGAGCAGGCCCGCGCCTCCGGGGCGGCGAGCGGGCTGGACTTCGTGCTCCTCGACGGGCGGCCCCGGCCGCCGGCCGGGGAGCCGCTGCCCGCCCCGGTGGAGCTGGCGGCCTACCGGATCGTCCAGGAGTCGCTGACCAACGCCCTCAAGCACGCCGCCCCGGGCACGGTCACCGTCCGCCTGACCCGCGACCACGCCGGAGGCGGGACCGGAGGGGGGATGCTGACCGTGGCCGTCGACTCCCCCTACGGGGAGCGCCCCGGCCCGCGCGCCCCCGGCTCCGGGGCCGGGCTGATCGGCATGCGGGAGCGGACGGAGCTGCTCGGCGGGGAGTTCCGGGCGGGGCGCGAGGAGGCGGTGTGGCGGGTGCGGGCAGTGCTGCCCGCACGGGAAAGGGCGGTACGGACGTGACGATCAGGGTCGTGGTGGCGGAGGACCAGAGCGCGGTCCGGGCCGGGCTGGTGCTGATCCTGCGCAGCGCGGGCGACATCGAGGTGGTGGGCGAGGCGGCCGACGGGGAGGAGGCGGTGCGCCTGGCCCGGGAGCTGCGGCCGGACCTGGTGCTCATGGACGTGCAGATGCCGCGGCTGGACGGGGTCTCGGCGACCCGCCAGGTGGTGGCGGAGGGTCTGGCCGACGTCCTGGTCCTCACCACCTTCGACCTGGACGAGTACGTCTTCGGGGCGCTGCGCGCGGGCGCGGCCGGCTTCCTCCTGAAGGACGCGGAAGCGGCGGAGCTGATCGGGGCGGTACGGACGGTCGCGCGCGGGGAGGGCCTGATCGCGCCGGCGGTGACCCGGCGGCTGATCGCGGAGTTCGCGGCTCCGCGGCCCGTACGGGCCCCCGTGCCGGCGGCGGTGGACTCGCTGACCCGGCGTGAGCGGGAGGTGCTGGGGTGCCTCGGCGCGGGCTTGTCGAATGCGGAGATCGCGGCCCGCCTGGAGATGGCGGAGGCTACGGCGAAGACGCACGTCAGCAGGCTGCTGGCGAAGCTGGGGCTGCGCAGTCGCCTCCAAGCGGCGGTGCTGGCACAGGAGTTGGGGCTGTAGCGGGAATCCGGCCGGAAATGAGCGGACGGCTTCCCGGTAAGGTCTGGACCTCTTGACGGTTGGTCCAGACCTTTCTACCCTCACGCACAACTGTGGTGAGCGTGCCATGACAAAAGGTCATGCAGGGCGCGCTCACGGGCGGCGCAGGTCCCACCCCCATGCCGCGGCCGTCCCCACGGCCGCGGCGGACCTCGGAGGAGCACCCTTGAGCACAGCACCCCCACGACGCGCACCCCTGCTTCGAAGAGTCGCGGCCGCCCTGGCCGTCCTCACCCTGCCCGTCGCCGGGCTCGTGGCCCTCGCGGGACCCGCCGAGGCCGCCGCCGCGGCGACGGCGACGTACACCAAGGTCTCCGACTGGGGCTCCGGCTTCGAGGGCAAGTGGACGGTGAAGAACACCGGCACCACCACCCTCAGCAGCTGGACCGTGGAGTGGGACTACCCCGCCGGCACCGCGGTCACCTCCGCCTGGGACGCCACCGTCACCAGCTCCGGTACCCACTGGACCGGCAAGAACGTCGGCTGGAACGGCACCCTCGCCCCGGGCGCCACCATCAGCTTCGGCTTCAACGGCACCGGCTCGGGCTCCCCCACCGGCTGCAAGGTCAACGGCGGCAGCTGCGACGGCGGTACGACTCCCACCGACAGCCCGCCCAGCGCCCCCGGCACCCCCACGGCGAGCGGCGTCACCGACACCGGCCTGACCCTCGGCTGGGCCGCGGCCACCGACGACAAGGGCGTCAAGAACTACGACGTCTACCGCGGCGGCCTGAAGGTCGCCACGGTCACGACCCCCTCCTACACCGACTCGGGCCTCACCAAGGGCACGACCTACACCTACGCGGTCACGGCCCGCGACACCGCCGACCAGACCGGGCCCTCCTCCGGCTCCGTCTCGGTGAAGACCACCGGCGGCACCACGGACCCGGGCGACCCGGGCAACCCGGGCGCGGCGGTCAAGCTCGGCTACTTCACCGACTGGGGCGTCTACCAGCGCAACTACCACGTGAAGAACCTGGTCACCTCCGGCAGCGCCGCGAAGATCACGCACATCAACTACGCCTTCGGCAACGTCCAGGGCGGCAAGTGCACCATCGGTGACGCGTACGCCGACTACCAGAAGACCTACGACGCCTCCTCCAGCGTCTCCGGTGTCGCCGACACCTGGGACCAGCCGGTCGCGGGCAACTTCAACCAGCTGCGCCAGCTGAAGAAGAAGTACCCGAACATCAAGGTCCTCTACTCCTTCGGCGGCTGGACCTGGTCCGGCGGCTTCGGCCAGGCGGCGGCCAACCCGGCCGCCTTCGCCCAGTCCTGCTACGACCTGGTCGAGGACCCGCGCTGGGCCGACGTCTTCGACGGCATCGACATCGACTGGGAGTACCCGAACGCCTGCGGCCTGTCCTGCGACACCAGCGGGGCCGCCTCCCTGAAGAACGTGCTCTCCGCGCTGCGCGCGAAGTTCGGCAGCAGCAACCTGGTCACCGCCGCGATCTCCGCCGACGGCTCCAACGGAGGCAAGCTCGACCTCGCCGACTACGCCGGCGCGGCCCAGTACGTCGACTTCTACAACGTCATGACCTACGACTTCTTCGGCGCGTGGGACGCCAAGGGCCCGACCGCCCCGCACTCCCCGCTCACCTCGTACACCGGCATCCCGATCGCCGGCTTCAACTCCGAGGCCGCCATCACCAAGCTCAAGGGCAAGGGGATCGCCGGATCCAAGCTCAACCTCGGCATCGGCTTCTACGGCCGCGGCTGGACCGGCGTCACCCAGGCCGCGCCCGGCGGCATCGCCACCGGCCCGGCTCCGGGCACCTACGAGCAGGGCATCGAGGACTACAAGGTGCTCAAGGGCAGCTGCCCCGCGACCGGCACCGTCGCCGGCACGGCCTACGCCAAGTGCGGCGGCAACTGGTGGAGCTACGACACCCCCGCCACCATCGCCGGGAAGATGACCTGGGCGAAGCAGCAGGGCCTCAAGGGTGCCTTCTTCTGGGAGTTCAGCGGCGACACCGCGAACGGCGAACTGGCCACCGCGATCCACACCGGCCTTCAGTGATCCCCACGCGCTGAACCGGTGGAGAACGAAGCCGGGGAGACGGGTCCGCCCCCGTCTCCCCGGCTTCCCCACGTCGTACGAGCCCTCAGGCGACGTTCACCCTCTGCCCGGGCGGAGCCGCCTCGAGCCAGGCCAGGAATCCGGTCAGCGCGTCCTCGCTCATCGCGAGCTCCAGCCGGGTACCCCGGTGGACGCAGCCGAGTACGACGGCGTCGGAGAGCAGGGCCAGCTCCTCCTCGCCCTCGGGCGCACGGCGGGCGATGACCTCGATGGAGGACCGCTCCAGCAGCCGGCGCGGCCGCGGGGAGTAGCTGAAGACACGGAACCAGTCGATGCGGTCACCGCTGTAGCGCGCAACCCCGTACACCCAGCCCTTGCCGGAGATGTCGGGCTCCTCGGCCACACCCCAGCGCAGGCTGCAGTCGAAGGTGCCGCCGGAGCGCTGGATCAGCCTGCGGCGCAGCCCGAAGACGAACAGCCCGATCACCACCAGGGCCACTAGGGACAGGCCGCTCACAAGCAGAGCGAGGAGCATCTTTCACCGACCTCCTCGCTCATCGAAAACCTCTACCGACGGAGCTCCTACCAGACGGAGTCTGGGGGCGACCTGCATCGCCTCAGCCGCGACCCGGTCCGGAAAGTTCCGGAACAGGCCGCGGCTGAGGTTTGAAACTCTTACCGGTACCGGGGCTCAGCGCCCCGAAACCGCGCGCAACCGGACATCGGCGCGACGTTCGGCGGCCCCATCGGTCTCCGACTTCGCGCGCTCCAGTGCCCGCTCCGCCCGCTCGACATCGATCTCGTCGGCAAGCTCGGCGATCTCGGCCAGCAGGGACAGCTTGTTGTCCGCGAACGAGATGAATCCGCCGTGCACCGCGGCGACAACAGTGTTGCCCTCGACGGTACGGATGGTCACCGGGCCCGATTCCAGCACACCGAGAAGCGGCTGGTGACCGGGCATGACGCCGATGTCGCCGGACGTGGTGCGGGCGACAACCAGGGTGGCCTCGCCGGACCAGACACTACGGTCCGCCGCGACCAGCTCGACGTGCAGCTCAGCAGCCAAGGTGGCTCCTCGGGTCACCACCCGGCGGGAAAGCCGGGTGTTGGGTCAAATTCTAATGGGCGTGGGGAGAGGGACGGGACACACCCGCCCCTCTCCGTCAATCAGCGGTGCTCAAAGAAGAGCGCGGCTTCAGGAGACGCCCAGCTCCTTGGCGTTGGCCTTCAGGTCCTCGATGCCACCGCACAGGAAGAACGCCTGCTCGGGGAAGTGGTCGTAGTCGCCGTCGCAGATCGCGTTGAAGGCGACGATCGACTCGTCGAGCGGAACGTCCGAACCGTCCACGCCGGTGAACTGCTTGGCGACGTGGGTGTTCTGCGACAGGAAGCGCTCGACACGACGGGCACGGTGGACAACGAGCTTGTCCTCCTCGCCCAGCTCGTCGATACCGAGGATCGCGATGATGTCCTGGAGGTCCTTGTACTTCTGCAGGATCCCCTTGACGCGCATCGCGGTGGCGTAGTGGTCCGCCGCGATGTACCGCGGGTCGAGGATGCGGGACGTCGAGTCCAGCGGGTCCACGGCCGGGTAGATGCCCTTCTCGGAGATCGGACGGGAAAGAACCGTCGTCGCGTCGAGGTGGGCGAAGGTGGTGGCCGGCGCCGGGTCGGTCAGGTCGTCCGCGGGGACGTAGATCGCCTGCATCGAGGTGATCGAGTGACCGCGCGTCGAGGTGATGCGCTCCTGCAGCAGACCCATCTCGTCAGCCAGGTTCGGCTGGTAACCCACGGCGGACGGCATGCGGCCCAGAAGGGTCGACACCTCCGAACCGGCCTGGGTGTAACGGAAGATGTTGTCGATGAAGAAGAGCACGTCCTGCTTCTGCACATCGCGGAAGTACTCCGCCATGGTCAGACCGGCGAGGGCGACGCGCAGACGGGTGCCCGGGGGCTCGTCCATCTGGCCGAAGACGAGGGCCGTCTTGTCGATGACGCCCGACTCGGCCATTTCCTCGATGAGGTCGTTGCCCTCACGGGTACGCTCACCGACGCCCGCGAAGACCGACACACCGTCGTGGTTGTTGGCGACGCGGTAGATCATTTCCTGGATCAGAACGGTCTTGCCGACACCGGCACCACCGAACAGACCGATCTTTCCACCCTTGACGTACGGGGTGAGAAGGTCGATGACCTTGACGCCGGTCTCGAACATCTCGGTCTTCGACTCGAGCTCGTCGAAGCGGGGCGCCTTGCGGTGGATCGGCCAGCGCTCGGTGACGTTGGCGTTCTCCTCCGGGTAGTTCAGCACCTCACCGAGGGTGTTGAACACCTTGCCCTTGGTGAAGTCACCGACGGGGACGGTGATGCCCTCGCCCGTGTTGATCACCGTGGCCTGGCGGACCAGACCGTCGGTGGGCTGCATGGAGATGGTGCGGACCAGGCCGTCACCCAGGTGCTGGGCGACTTCCAGGGTCAGCGTCTTGAGCGCGCCGTCCTGGGCCGGGTCGGCCACCTGGACCTTCAGCGCGTTGTAGATCTCGGGCATCGCGTCGACGGGGAACTCCACGTCGACGACCGGGCCGATGACCCGGGCGACGCGGCCCGTGGCGGCGGCCGTCTCAACAGTGGTCGTCATTACTTGTCACTCCCCGCGGTCGCGTCTGCCATGGCGCTGGCGCCACCGACGATCTCGCTGATTTCCTGGGTGATTTCGGCCTGGCGGGCCGCGTTGGCAAGCCGGGAGAGGCTCTTGATGAGATCCCCGGCGTTGTCGGTAGCCGACTTCATCGCACGGCGGCGGGCGGCGTGCTCGGAGGCGGCCGACTGCAGCAGTGCGTTGTAGATGCGGCTCTCGACGTAGCGCGGCAGCAGGGCGTCGAGGACGTCCTCCGCCGACGGCTCGAAGTCGAACAGCGGAAGGATCTCGCCCTTCGTACCGCTCTCCTCCGCAGCCTGGTCGAGACTGAGCGGCAGCATCCGGCCGTCCACCGCGTTCTGCGTCATCATCGACACGAATTCCGTGTAGACGATGTGCAGCTCGTCGACGCCACCCTCGGCCGTGACCGTCTGGATGGCCTCGATCAGCGGCGCCGCGACGCGCTTGGCGTCGGCGTAAGCCGGGCTGTCGGTGAAGCCGGTCCACGAGTCCGCGACCTTGCGCTCGCGGAACCCGTAGTAGGCGACACCCTTGCGGCCGACGATGTACGTGTCGACCTCCTTGCCCTCGCCGCGCAGCCGCTCGGTGAGCCGCTCCGCCTGCTTGATGGCGTTCGAGGAGTAGCCGCCGGCCAGACCGCGGTCGCTCGTGATGAGCAGGACCGCGGCACGCGTCGGCGCCTCGACCTCGGTGGTCAGGGCGTGCTTGGTGTTCGAACCGGTCGCCACCGCGGTCACCGCACGGGTGAGCTCGGTCGCGTACGGCATCGATGCCGCCACCTTGCGCTGCGCCTTGACGATGCGCGAGGCGGCGATCATTTCCATCGCCTTGGTGATCTTCTTGGTCGCCGTGACGGCACGGATGCGACGCTTGTAGACCCGGAGCTGCGCTCCCATGAGTCAGGTCCCTTCCGTCGTCACTTGGAGACGTTGACGGCCGGCGCGTCCTCGCCCAGGAGCTTGCCGTCCGAGGTCTCGAACTGCCGCTTGAAGGCGGCGATCGCGTCACCGATGGAGGTCAGCGTGTCGTCCGACATCTTGCCGCCGTCCGCGATGGAGGTGAGGAGCTCCTTGCGCTCGAGGCGCAGGTGGTCCAGCAGCTCCGACTCGAAGCGACGGATGTCGTTGACCGGGACGTCGTCCATCTTGCCGGTGGTACCGGCCCAGACGGAGACGACCTGCTCCTCGACCGGCATCGGCTGGTACTGGCCCTGCTTCAGCAGCTCGACCAGACGCTTGCCGCGCTCCAGCGAAGCCTTCGACGCGGCGTCCAGGTCGGAACCGAAGGCGGCGAACGCCTCCAGCTCGCGGTACTGGGCCAGGTCCAGGCGCAGACGGCCGGAAACCTGCTTCATGGCCTTGTGCTGGGCCGAGCCACCGACGCGGGAGACCGAGATGCCGACGTTCAGCGCCGGGCGCTGGCCCGCGTTGAACAGGTCGGACTCCAGGAAGCACTGGCCGTCGGTGATGGAGATGACGTTGGTCGGGATGAACGCCGACACGTCGTTCGCCTTGGTCTCGACGATCGGCAGACCGGTCATCGAACCGGCACCCATGTCGTCGGAGAGCTTCGCGCAGCGCTCCAGCAGACGGGAGTGCAAGTAGAAGACGTCGCCCGGGTAGGCCTCGCGGCCCGGCGGACGGCGCAGCAGCAGCGACACGGCGCGGTAGGCGTCGGCCTGCTTCGACAGGTCGTCGAAGATGATCAGGACGTGCTTGCCGGCGTACATCCAGTGCTGGCCGATGGCCGAACCGGTGTACGGCGCCAGGTACTTGAAGCCGGCCGGGTCGGAAGCCGGGGCGGCGACGATCGTCGTGTACTCGAGCGCGCCGGCGTCTTCCAGGGCGCCGCGAACGGACGCGATGGTCGAGCCCTTCTGGCCGATGGCGACGTAGATGCAGCGAACCTGCTTGTTCACGTCGCCGGAGCGCCAGTTGTCGCGCTGGTTGATGATCGTGTCGACGGCCAGAGCGGTCTTGCCGGTCTGACGGTCGCCGATGATCAGCTGACGCTGGCCGCGGCCGACCGGCACCATGGCGTCGATGGCCTTGTAGCCGGTCTGCATCGGCTCGTGGACCGACTTGCGGACCATGACGCCGGGGGCCTGCAGTTCGAGGGCGCGGCGGCCCTCGGTCGCGATCTCGCCGAGGCCGTCGATCGGGTTGCCGAGCGGGTCGACGACGCGGCCGAGGTAGCCCTCGCCGACGCCGACGGAGAGCACCTCACCGGTGCGCTGCACCGGCTGGCCCTCCTCGATACCGCTGAACTCGCCGAGGACGACCGCACCGATCTCGCGCTCCTCGAGGTTGAGGGCGAGACCGAGGGTGCCGTCCTCGAACTTCAGCAGCTCGTTCGCCATGGCGGAGGGCAGGCCCTCCACCTTCGCGATGCCGTCGCCGGCAACGCTGACCGTTCCGACCTCCTCGCGCGAGGCCGCGTCCGGCTGGTACGACTGGACAAAGTTCTCCAGTGCGTCCCGGATCTCCTCCGGCCGGATCGTGAGCTCCGCCATCTGGGTTCCCTGCTCTCCTTGTTGGGCCTGAAGCTTCTTTGGGGTCTGGGGGCGACCCCCAGGAATCTTCTGCAAGTTCTGCACGGCCCAACCGGGCCGCTAGGAATGCTTTGTTCTATTGGTGGCTGGTCAGCCGGCCATGCGGCGGGACGCCTCTTCGATGCGGTCCGCGATGGTGCCGTCGATGACCTCGTCGCCGACCCGCACCACGATCCCGCCGAGGACCGTGGGGTCCACGTCGAGGTTCAGGTGCATCGGGCGGCCGTACAGCTTGGCCAGCACCGCGCCGAGACGCTGCTTCTGCACGTCGCTGAGCGGCACCGCGGTGGTCACGGTGGCGACCCTGCGGCCGCGACGCTCGGCGGCGAGCGTGGAGAGGGACTCGAGTCCCGCTTCCAGGCTACGTCCACGCGGGTGTGCGACGAGACGCGTGACGAGACGCTCGGTGACGGCGTTCGCCTTGCCGCCGAGCAGGCTGCGCAGCAGCTGGCTCTTGGCGGCAACGCTCGCCGACCGGTCGGTCAGGGCGGCGCGCAGCTCGGTGTTCGAGGAGACGATCCGGCCGAACCGGAACAGCTCGTCCTCGACGTCGTCGAGGGAGTCGCCGCTCTGGGCCGCCGTGAGGTCGGCGGTGGCCGCCAGCTCCTCCAGCGAATCCACCAGGTCACGGGACTGCGACCAGCGGGACCGGACCATGCCGGACACCAGGTCGAGGGTTTCCCCGCCCACCTGGCCGCCCAGCAGTCGACCGGCCAGCTCGGCCTTGGCCTCGCCGGACTGCGCCGGGTCGGTGATGACCCGACGCAGCGAGACCTCACGGTCGAGCAGCGCGGTGACGGCCGCCAGCTCGCCGGCGAGCTTCGCCGCGTCGACGGACGTGTTGTCCGTCAGCGCGTCGAGACGCTCGCGGGCGGTGGCCAGCGCGTCGCGGCTCGCTCCGTTCATCGGGCGGCCTCGGCCTTCTCCTCGAGCTCGCTGAGGAAACGGTCGATCGTGCGGCTCTGCCGGGCGTGGTCCTCGAGGGACTCGCCGACGAGCTTTCCGGCCAGGTCGGTGGCGAGCTTGCCCACGTCCTGGCGGAGCGCCTGAGAGGCGGCCTTGCGGTCGGCCGCGATCTGGGCGTGACCGGCAGCGATGATCTCCTCACGCTGCCGCTGGCCCTCTGCGCGCAGTTCTTCCTTGAGCGCAGTGCCCTGCTCCAGCGCATCCTGGCGCAGGCGAGCGGCCTCGTGCCGGGCTTCGGCGAGCTGGGCCTTGTACTGCTCCAGCACGCTCTGAGCCTCGGTCTGAGCGGCCTCAGCCTTTTCGATACCGCCTTCGATGGCCTCGCGGCGCTCGTCCAGAACCTTGTTGATGTTCGGGAGGAGCTTCTTCGCGAGGACCCCGAAGACGATGACGAAGGCGATCAGACCGATGACAAGCTCGGGGATCGGCGGGACGAGGGGGTTACCCGGCTCCTCGGCCGCGAGAACCAGGAGGTTCACATCAGTGCCTTTCGTCGATTCGGACTAGTCGTGGGCGTTCGTCAGCTGTAGACGAACGGCATGACCAGACCGATGAGGGCGAGCGCCTCACAGAAGGCGAAGCCGAGGATCTGGTTGGCGCGGATCAGACCGGCAGCCTCGGGCTGACGGGCGAGAGCCTGCGTGCCGTTACCGAAGATGATGCCGACGCCGACGCCGGGGCCGATCGCCGCGAGGCCGTAACCAACGGAGCTGAGGGAGCCGGTGACGCCTTCGGTGGCAGCGAGGATCTGGGACATGCCAGTTCTTCCTTCTCTTTCATGGACCGGTGGGGGTTGGCCACCGGACGATTCGGGGGGATTGCAGGAGCGGGCTGTGGCTCAGTGGTGCTCGGCGAGCGCGCCCTGCAGGAAGCTGCAGGCCAGGAGTACGAACACGTACGCCTGGACAGCCTGGACGAAGAGTTCGAACACGGTCATCACGATGACCATGACGAACGAGACGCCCGCGTAAGCGATGCCGATCCCGTTCAGCAGGTACCAGCTGGCGATCGTGAACAGCAGCAGCAGCGTGTGACCGGCGAACATGTTCGCGAACAGTCGGACCGCGTGGGTGAAGGGCCGGACGATGACGTTCGAGAAGAACTCGATCACCATGATCAACGGCAGGATGCCGCCGAGGGACTTGTCGTAGCCGGTGATGTTCTTGAAGCCGCCCACGAAGCCGTGGCGCTTGAAGGTCACCGACATCCACATCACGTAGATGATCGCGGCCAGGCCGGCCGGGTACGCGATGACGGCGGTCACCGGGAACTGGGCGAGCGGCACGATCGACCACAAGTTCATGATCCAGACGAAGAAGAACGTCGCGACCATGAAGGGGACGTACTTCTCGCCCTCCTTCTTACCGAGCGTCTCGTAGACGATGCCGCGGCGTACGAAGTCGTAGCCCGCCTCGGCGACCATCTGAAGCTTGCCCGGGACGACCTTCGGCTTCCGGAACGCGGCCCAGAAGAAGCCGACGATGATGACCGAGCCCAGGAGGGCCAGCAGCATCGTCTTGTTGAAGTACAGGTTGCTGTCCGCGTCACCGAAGATCGGCTTGAACAGGAACGAGTACAGGGTCGGGCCCGGGAAGCCGCAGCCAGTGCCGTCTTCGAAATGACAGTTGATATCGAAGGCGAGCGTCATGTCAGCAGCACTCACCGCAGGGCTCCTTCAGCGTGGCGCATAGGTACGGCAACCTCGTTGTGTCGGCGCGGCGCGCAGCCGCGGTTCGGCACTGGACTGGTGTTACGGATGGTGGGGCGGCAGTCAGGCATCGAGCCTCGCGATGGAACAGGCGTCAGCTCAGATGCCCGCGCCCGCAATGCCGCAGTTGGAACCGGACGATAGCAGCATCTCGAACGCACACTTATTCCGGCCCTACCCCTCACGACTTCGGTCCCGGATTTTCGGGCTTGTCGCCCTTCATCGAGTCCGGTTCGACGTAGAGGATCTTGGCCTTCATATGAGCACGCGCCTGTGCGCCGATCCACACCAGGGTGGTGGCGACGAGCGTGATGGCGAAGGCCTTGGGGTGGAACAGAGTCGTGTTCTTGAACACGGCGAGAAAGACGAAGAGCGCCAGGATCTGGGCCGTGTAGAGCAAGAGCCCCATGGCCTGGAACAGGTGCGGCAGTGATTTCGCCGTGCGCTGCAGCACGAGGAACCCGATGCCCATGAACAGCATCACGACCAGCGTCGCGACGACGGCGCCCACAGCCCCCTTGCCGCCGACCACCAGCCCACTGATGACGGCGGCGAGAGCGCCGGCGACAGCCGTGGGTACGGCGGTTTGCAGGAGGGATCGGACGTCATCTGACCGCATGGCGGTTTGCTCCGCGTGGTGGTGGGGGCACGGGACTCGTACGGGACGAGCGTAAGCCCGGTCCGAGTGAGAGCCTCGGGCCAATGGACCGTCGCACTACGGTCCTTCGGCTCTGTCGCCGGGTTTAGTGAACGGTATCACAAAGTATTTGATGAGAGCTTTACCCGGGGCGTGTGCTGACTGTCACACATGTGAGTTAACCCGCCCGTGTGTGCGCGACAAGACGGCGGGTTGTCTGCTAAAGGGGGTTCATGTCGGACATGCCCTCGCGGCGTCAGCGCGAGGACTCCGCCTTACGCCGGTCGGGGAAGCGCGAACGGGGGCCTACCGCGGTCGCCCCGTTGACGCCCGACACCCCCACGGCGATCGGCCGCACCGGCTCCGGCTCCACCGCGGAGGCGTCCTGCAGGGCCGCCTCGGCCGCCCGTTCCGCGTGCCGGTAGCGCGGCGGGACCAGCCGCTCCGCCCACCGCGGGGTCCGCGGGGTGAAGCGCGGCAGCAGGAGCAGGAGCAGGCCCACGGCGCTCAGTCCGGCGATCGCGAGCACGATCCACATCGAGGTGGAGTGCACCGAGTACGCCACGGCGCCGAAGGCGATCAGCCCCGACCAGAAGTACATGATGAGCACCGCGCGGCTGTGCGAGTGCCCGAGCTCCAGCAGCCGGTGGTGCAGGTGCCCGCGGTCCGCCGCGAACGGGGACTGGCCCTTCCAGGTGCGCCGTACGACGGCCAGCACGAGGTCCGCCATCGGGATCGCGATGATCGTCAGGGGCAGGATCAGCGGGATGAAGACCGGCAGCATCGCGTGCGTAGCGTTGCGCTCACCGCCCGCGAAGAGCGCCATGGCGTCCGGGTCCACCTGACCGCTGATGGAGATGGCGGCGGCGGCCAGCACCAGGCCGATGAGCATCGAGCCGGAGTCGCCCATGAAGATCCGGGCGGGGTGCATGTTGTGCGGCAGGAAGCCGAGGCACATGCCCATCAGGATCGCGGCGAACAGCGTCGCGGGCGCGGCGGCCTCGATCCCGTAGCCGAACCAGATCCGGTACGCGTAGAGGAAGAACGCGCAAGCCGCGATGCAGACCATGCCGGCGGCCAGGCCGTCCAGGCCGTCCACGAAGTTCACCGCGTTGATGGTGATGACCACGAGGGCCACGGTGAGCAGATTGCCCTGCCACGGGGTGAGCGCGACCGTCCCGATCCACGGGACGGGGATCCACAGGATGGTCAGACCCTGCATGCACATCACACCGGCGGAGATCATCTGTGCGCCGAGCTTGATGAGGGCGTCGAGCTCGAACTTGTCGTCGAGCACGCCGACCAGCCAGATCAGGGCGGCGCCGGAGAGCAGGGCGCGCGGCTCGTTCGACAGCTCGAAGACGCCGTTGAGGTTCTGCAGGTGATCGGCGACGAGGAGGCCCGCGCACAGTCCGCCGAACATCGCGATGCCGCCGAGCCGCGGCGTGGGCTCGCGGTGCACGTCGCGGGCGCGGATCTCCGGCATCGCGCCCACCGCGATCGCGAACTTCCGCACGGGCCCGGTGAGCAGGTAGGTCACCGCGACCGTGACGCAAAGCGTCAGCAGATATTCACGCACGGGCTGCCCCAGAAGTATCGCCGGCCATCTCAGCCCCACACACTAGCTGCGTTGTACTCACTGTCGGGGACGCGCGGGGGCGGTATCGCGGTTGCGGTAGATCCTTCTTGCCCCGCTTAAACCCCATACGGTGGAAATCCGACCACCAGCTCGTTGACGTCCCTGCGGACCTTCGCGGGCTCCCCGCCGGCCAGCGCCGCTGTGAACAGCTCCGCGATCCGGCCCATCTGCGCCTCGCCCATGCCCTGCGTGGTCACGGCCGCGGTGCCGAGGCGGATCCCGCGCTGGTCCCCGTACGGAAGGGCGCAAGTGTCCAGCACGATCCCGGCGGCGGCGAGCCGGCCGCGCGCGGTCGGTCCGTCGAGGCCGAGCGGCGCGGGATCGGCGGTGATCAGGTGCGTGTCGGTCCCGCCGGTCGTGACCGCGAAGCCGCGGGCGGCGAGCGCGTCGGCCAGGGTCCGGGCATTGGCGACGACCCGGTGCGCGTAGGAGGTGAAGGCGGGCCCCGCCGCCTCGCCGAAGGCCACCGCCTTGGCGGCGATGGTGTGCATCTGGGCACCGCCCTGGGTGAAGGGGAACACCGCCCGGTCGATCCGCTCCGCGAACTCGGCGCCGCACAGGATCATCCCGCCGCGCGGGCCGCGGAGCACCTTGTGGGTGGTGGCGCAGACGATGTCGGCGTAGGGCACGGGGCTGGGCGCGGCCCCGCCGGCGACGAGCCCGATGGGGTGGGCGGCGTCGGCGATCAGGAAGGCCCCGACCTCGTCGGCGATCTCCCGGAAGACCGAGTACTCCGGATGGCGCGGGTAGGAGATGGACCCGCAGACGATGGCCTTGGGCCGGTGCGCGTGCGCGAGCGCCTGCACCTGGAGGTAGTCGATGAGCCCGGTCTCGGCGTCCACGCCGTAGCCGACGAAGTCGAACCAGCGGCCGGAGAAATTGGCGGGCGACCCGTGGGTGAGGTGTCCGCCGGAGGTGAGCCCCATGGCCAGCACGGTCTCCCCGGGCCGCAGGAGGGCGGCGTACGCGGCCAGCACCGCGGCCGATCCGGAGTGCGGCTGCACATTGGCGTGCTCGGCCCCGAAGAGGGCGCGGGCCCGCTCCACGGCGATCCGCTCGGCGAGGTCGGCGTACTCGCACCCGCCGTGGTGGCGGGCGCCGGGGTACCCCTCGGCGTACTTGTTGGCGAGCGCGGACCCCAGTGCGGTGAGCACGGCGGGCGAGGTGAAGTTCTCGGCGGCGATGAGCTGCAACGAGCCCGCCTGCCGCTGCGCCTCCCCGTCCAGCACGTCCGCCATCTGCGGGTCCTGCCGGCGCAGCAGGTTCGTGGGCTCGGTGATGACGCTCATGGCGCGACTCCAGGGGGTACCGGGTACCAGCCACTGTAGGCCGAGGCAGCGTTTCACGCCTCGCGGCAGGCCGTCCGCCGGGAGCTGTGTCAGCGCGGGGTGGTGACGCCCGTCAGGGCCGTGACCACCGGGTCCAGGGCCTGGTTGATCTCGTCGCCGATCGAGCGGAAGAACGTGATCGGCGCCCCGTACGGGTCGTACACCTCGTCCGCGTCCGGCGACGGCGCCAGCAGCCACCCGCGCAGGGCCGCGGCGGCCCGTACCAGCGCCCGGGCCCGCTCCACCATCCCGTCGTCCAGCGGCGGCAGCGTCGCCGGGTCTATCGCCCGCACCAGCCGCGTGAACTCCTTCAGCGTGAAGGTGCGCAGGCCCGCCGAGTGCCCCATCGAGATGACCTGCGCCCGGTGGTCGCGCGTGGCGGTCAGCACCAGGTCCGCCCGTATGACGTGCTCGTCCAGCAGCTCCCGCCCGGTGAACCCCGACGCGTCCGCCCCGAAGTCGGCCAGCACGGCCGCGGCGTTGGCCTCCATCGGCGCGCCCTCGTGGCCCCAGGTGCCCGCGCTCTCCACGATCAGGTCGCCCGTGACGAACCCGCCGAGCCGGTGCGACAGCGCATGCCGCGTCAGCCGCTCGGTGATGGGCGAGCGGCACACGTTGCCGGTGCTGACGTGGAGTATGCGGAAGGTCTCGCTTCCTCCGGCTATGCCACGCCCCTCAGGGCTCACGGGGCCACCTCAAGGTCGGGTACGACCTCGCGCAGCTGCTCGGCGGTCAGCGCCCCCTCACGCAGCAGGAGGGGCACCTTGCCGGTGACATCGACGATCGACGAGGGCTGGATGCCCGGCGTCGGCCCGCCGTCCAGGTACACGGACACGGAGTCGCCCAGCATCTCGCGGGCCGCGTCGCAGTCCTCGGGCGCCGGCTGCCCGGACAGGTTCGCCGACGACACCGCCATCGGGCCGACCTCGGTCAGCAGCTCGATCGCGACGGGGTGCAGGGGCATGCGGACGGCCACGGTCCCCCGGGTCTCCCCCAGGTCCCACGCCAGCGAAGGCTGGTGCTTGGCGACGAGCGTGAGGGCGCCCGGCCAGAAGGCGTCGACGAGCTCCCAGGCCTGCTCGGAGAAGTCCGTGACCAGGCCGTGCAGGGTGTTCGGGGAGCCGATGAGCACAGGGGTGGGCATGTTGCGGCCGCGCCCCTTGGCGGCGAGCAGGTCACCGACGGCCTCGGCGCTGAAGGCGTCCGCGCCGATCCCGTACAGGGTGTCGGTGGGCAGCACGACGAGCTCGCCGCGGCGCACGGCGGATGCGGCTTCACGCAGGCCCGTCTTGCGGTCCGTCGCGTCGTTGCAGTCGTATCGCCGGGCCATCAGCGGGCCTCCTCGTACATCTGGGGGGTGGCGGGAATCATCCTCGCGCGGGTCACGCCGGTCACGGCAGGGCCTTGCGGGCGGTCGCGAAGCGCGGGCGGTTGTTGAGGTCGGGGTGGTCGGCGGCGTCGGCCCAGCCCCGCTCCTCTGCGAAGATCCACGGGACCTGGCCACCCTGGGTGTCCGCGTGCTCGATGACGACGATGCCGCCGGGCCGCAGCAGGCGGTGGGCGGTGCGCTCGATGCCGCGGATGGTGTCGAGGCCGTCCTCGCCGGAGAACAGCGCCATCTCGGGGTCGTGGTCCCGGGCCTCGGGGGCGACGTACTCCCACTCGGTGAGCGGGATGTACGGCGGGTTGGAGATGACCAGGTCGACCTGGCCGTCCAGCTCGGGCAGCGCGCTGAGGGCGTTGCCCTGGTGGACCTCGACCCGGGAGCCCTCGGCGTTCTTGCGGGTCCACCGCAGGGCGTCCTCGGACAGCTCCACGGCGTGCACGCGCGAGCGCGGGACCTCCTGCGCCATGGCGAGCGCGATCGCGCCCGACCCGGTGCACAGGTCGACGATCAGCGGCTCGACCACGTCCATCGCCCGGACGGCCTGTATGGCCCAGTCCACGACCGACTCGGTCTCGGGCCGGGGTACGAACACCCCGGGCCCGACCTGGAGCTCCAGGTAGCGGAAGAAGGCGCGGCCGGTGATGTGCTGGAGCGGCTCGCGCGCCTCGCGGCGGGCGACGGCCTCCCAGTAGCGGGCGTCGAAGTCCGCGTCCTTGACGTGGTGCAGTTCCCCCCGCTTGACGCTGTGCACGTAGGCCGCGAGCTCCTCCGCGTCGAAGCGCGGTGAGGGCACGCCGGCGGCGGCCAGCCGCTGGGTGGCCTGGGCCACCTCGGCAAGCAGCAAGTTCACGCTGGTCCTCCGGGCTGCTGTCGTACGGGGGGTGGTGCGGGGGTCCTACGGGTACTGCGGGGTGGTGCCTGCGGGGCCGGTGCGCCGGGACTCAGTGCGCGGCCGCGAGCTTGGCGGCGGAGTCCGTGTCGACACAGGCCTGGATGACCGGGTCGAGGTCGCCGTCGAGCACCTGGTCCAAGTTGTACGCCTTGAAGCCGGTCCGGTGGTCCGAGATCCGGTTTTCCGGGTAGTTGTACGTCCGGATCTTCTCGGAGCGGTCCACGGAGCGCACCTGGCTGCGGCGCACGTCGGAAGCCTCCTGCTCGGCGGCTTCCTGGGCGGCGGCCAGCAGGCGCGAGCGCAGGATGCGCATCGCCTGCTCCTTGTTCTGGAGCTGGCTCTTCTCGTTCTGGCAGGAGGCGACCACGCCGGTCGGCAGGTGCGTGATGCGCACCGCGGAGTCGGTGGTGTTGACGGACTGGCCGCCGGGGCCCGAGGAGCGGTACACGTCGATGCGCAGGTCGTTCATGTTGACCTCGACCTCCACCTCCTCGGCTTCCGGGGTGACGAGCACGCCGGCGGCGGAGGTGTGGATGCGGCCCTGGGACTCGGTGGCCGGAACGCGCTGTACGCGGTGCACGCCGCCCTCGTACTTCAGGCGGGCCCAGACGCCCTGGCCGGGCTCGGTCGCGCCGTTGCCGCCCTTGGTGCGGACGGAGACCTGGACGTCCTTGTAGCCGCCGAGCTCGGACTCGGTGGCGTCGATGATCTCGGTCTTCCAGCCCACGCGCTCGGCGTAGCGCAGGTACATGCGCAGCAGGTCGCCGGCGAACAGGGCCGACTCGTCGCCGCCCGCGCCCGCCTTGACCTCGAGGAGCACGTCCTTGTCGTCGCTGGGGTCGCGCGGAACGAGCAGCAGGCGGAGCTTCTCGGTGAGCTCCTCGCGCTGTGCGCTCAGTTCCTTGGCCTCGGCCGCGAAGTCCGGGTCGACCGCCGCGAACTCCTTCGCCGTCTCGATGTCCTCGGCGGACTGCTTCCAGGCACGGAAGGTCGCGACGATCGGGGTCAGCTCCGCGTAGCGCTTGTTGAGCTTGCGCGCGTTGGCCTGATCCGAGTGGACCGAAGGGTCGGCGAGCTTCTTCTCAAGATCGGCGTGCTCGCCGATCAGTTCCTCGACCGCCTCGAACATCGGGGGCTCCTGATGGTGAAAGTGAAGAAAAGGGCTGCGGGACGCGAAAGGCGCCGGTCCGGCTGCCCCCGTAGCAACAGGGTGCAGCCGGGATCCGGCGCCGGAGGCTCGCTACTTCTGTGCAGCCTTGCCGAAGCGGGCCTCGAAGCGGGCCACGCGGCCACCGGTGTCGAGGATCTTCTGCTTGCCCGTGTAGAACGGGTGGCACTCGGAGCAGACCTCGGCACGGATGGTGCCTTCGGTCAGGGTGCTACGGGTGGTGAACGACGCGCCACAGGTGCAGCTGACCTGGGTCTCGACGTACTCGGGGTGAACATCGCGCTTCAAGGTGTCTCCTAGATTCGGGAGGGCGCCGGGTCGCAGGAGCCGAATTGCGCGCTGCGTGAACCGGGGCCGACAGACCAGTCTGCCAGGACCGGGCTGCCTGTCAAAATTCTGAGGACGCCTCCCTCAACGGGAAGGGGCCGGCATCTATTCCGGACAGGTCGCGGGCCCCTCCCGGAGCCGTGCGGGACCGGGCCGGCGAGCCGTTTGCGGCTCCTACCGGACGACCGAAGCGGCGTCTTCCGGCTCCTACCGGACGACCGAACCGGCGTCGCCCTTGTCGCCGGTCGAGTTCACGGTGGCCTCGGCGGGGACGGGCTGGTCGGCCAGCAGGGCGTCCCAGACCATCTTCGACTCCTTGGCCAGCGGGGCGACGCGGTTGGGGTCGCGGACGTCGGTGGTGACCGGCAGCGTGATCATGTGCATGCTCTGGGCGTCTATGCCCTGGAGACTCTGGGCGAAGCCCATGAGCGACTTCACGTCACCGAGCGCCTTGTCGGTGGTGATCGCCTTGGTCGCGGTGTCGGCGAGGTCGAGGAGCCGCTTCGGGTTGTCGAACAGGCCGATGCCCTTGACCTGCTTGATCAGGGCCTTGATGAAGGCCTGCTGCAGCTGTATTCGGCCCAGGTCGTCCCCGACGCCGACGGCGTGACGGGTGCGGACCAGCCCGAGGGCCTGCTCTCCGCCCAGCCGGTTGGTGCCGGCCGGCAGATCGAGGTGGCTGTAGGCGTCCTTGATCGGCTTGGTGGTGGTCACCTCGACGCCGCCGAGGTTGTCGATGATCTTCTTGAAGCCCGTGAAGTCGACCTCGAGGTAGTGGTCCATGCGGATCCCCGACATCTTCTCCACGGTCGCGACCGCGCAGACCGCCCCGCCGACGGTGTACGACTCGTTGAACATCCGGCGCGTGCCGCCCGGGTCCGTCGTGCCGTCCGCCGTCGTGCATGCGGGCCGGGTCACCAGCGTGTCCCGGGGTACCGATACGACGGTGGCCCTGGTGTGGCCCTCGTTCAGGTGGACGATCATCGCCGTGTCGGAGCGGGCGGAGCCGCCGTCGTCCGCGCCGTACTCGCCGTTCGCCCCGCCCCGGGAGTCCGAGCCGAGGACGAGGATGTCCATCGAGCCGTTGTCCACGTTCTGCGGGCGGTCCGTGCCGAGGGCCGCGTCGATGTCGACCGTCTGCAGGTTGCCGTTGAGCTTGAAGTAGAAGTAGCCGAGCCCCGCCCCGCCCAGGAGTACGACACCCGTGGCGGTCCACGCGGCGATGACGACGGCCTTGCGGCGTGCGGCCGGTTTGCGTCGGCGCCGGCTCGCGGTGACCCTTCGGCCCCCGCCGTTGCTGTCCTGGCTCATGCTTCCTCTGTCCGCCTGTCCTCGTTCGGTGCCCCGCGCCCTCCGACAAAGACGGACGTAAGCCCTCAAGGGTTCCACGGCCGCGGCGCGAACACGACCGCCCCCGTCGCGGGTGCGGCGGGGGCGGTCGTACCGGCAGGTCCTACGAGGAGACGTCAGTCGTCGTTCTTGCCCGACGGGGTCGTCTTCGCGATCTGCATGAGGAACTCGGCGTTCGACTTCGTCTGCTTCATCTTGTCGAGGAGCAGCTCGATGGCCTGCTGCGAGTCGAGCGCGTGCAGCACCCGGCGCAGCTTCCAGACGATGGCGAGCTCCTCGCTGTTGAGGAGGATCTCCTCCTTGCGGGTGCCCGAGGGGTCCACGTCCACGGCCGGGAAGATGCGCTTGTCGGCGAGCTTCCGGTCGAGCTTGAGCTCCATGTTGCCGGTGCCCTTGAACTCCTCGAAGATCACCTCGTCCATGCGCGAGCCGGTGTCGACCAGCGCGGTGGCCAGGATGGTCAGCGAACCGCCGTCCTCGATGTTGCGCGCGGCACCGAAGAAGCGCTTCGGCGGGTACAGCGCGGTCGAGTCGACACCACCGGACAGGATGCGGCCGGAGGCGGGGGCGGCGAGGTTGTACGCGCGGCCCAGACGGGTGATGGAGTCCAGCAGGACGACCACGTCGTGGCCGAGCTCGACGAGACGCTTGGCGCGCTCGATGGCCAGCTCGGCGACGGTGGTGTGGTCCTCGGCCGGGCGGTCGAAGGTCGAGGAGATGACCTCGCCCTTGACCGACCGCTGCATGTCGGTGACCTCTTCCGGACGCTCGTCGACCAGGACGACCATCAGGTGGCACTCGGGGTTGTTGACCGTGATCGCGTTGGCGATCGCCTGCATGATCATGGTCTTGCCGGTCTTCGGCGGGGCCACGATCAGGCCTCGCTGGCCCTTGCCGATCGGCGACACGAGGTCGATGATGCGGGTGGTCAGCACGCCCGGGTCGGTCTCCAGACGGAGCCGGTCCTGGGGGTACAGGGGCGTCAGCTTCTGGAACTCCGGGCGGCCGCGGCCGGATTCGGGCGCCATGCCGTTGACGGAGTCCAGGCGCACGAGCGCGTTGAACTTCTCGCGGCGCTCGCCGTCCTTGGGCTGGCGGACCGCACCGGTGGTGTGGTCGCCCTTGCGCAGACCGGCCTTGCGGACCTGGGCGAGGGAGACGTACACGTCGTTCGGACCGGGCAGGTAGCCCGAGGTCCGGATGAACGCGTAGTTGTCGAGGATGTCCAGGATGCCCGCGACGGGGATCAGGACGTCGTCGTCGGCGACCTGCGGCTCGCTCGGCGCGAACTCGTCGCGGCCACGACGGCCACGGCGGTCGCGGTAGCGGCCGCGGCGGCCACGACGGCCGTCCTCGTCGAAGTCGTCCTGCGGGCCGTTGTCCTGGCGGTCCCGGTCCTGGCGGCCGCCCTGCTGGCCCTGGCCCTGTCCACGGCCGCCCTGCTGGCGGTCCTGACGGTCGGTCCGGTCCTGCCGGCCGCCGCCCTGACCCTGGCCGCCCTGACCCTGGCCCTGGCCCTGGCCTGCCTGGCTCTGACCCTGGGCGCCCTGGCCCTGGTCGTCGGCCTTGGCACCGCGGTCACGGCGGTCGCGCTGACGGTCACCGCGCTCGGCGCGGTCAGCGCCGCGCTCGCGCCGGTCGCGCCGGCCGCGGCCTTCGCCGTCCTGCGCCTGGCCGGCCTGTCCCTGCGCCTGGCCGGAGACGGCGGTGGCCGTTTCGGCCTTGGCCTCGGTCTGCGGCGCCGGGGCGGCCTCGGTCTTCTGCTCGACCTGCACGGCGGCGGGGGCCGAACCCTCGGGGCTGCCGGAGGGCGCGGTGGCGCGACGGCGGCGGCGTTCGCCGACCGGGGCGTCCTCGCTGGCCGGCTGGCCCGGGATGTCGATCTGCGCCTGAGTGGCGGTCTTCTCGGCGGGGGCCTCTGCGGCCTCCCCCGTACGGGCCTTGCTGGTGGCGCGGCGCTTCGGCTTGGCCTCGGCGGCTTCGGCCGGTGCGGAGGCCGCGGCCTTGGGAGCGCTGCTGCCCGCCTGCGCCTCCTTGATGACCTCGATCAGCTGGCCCTTGCGCATCCGCGCGGTGCCCCTGATGCCGAGGCCCGACGCGACCTGCTGCAGCTCGGCCAGGACCATGCCGTCAAGGCCGGTGCCGGAGCGGCGACGCTTGGTCGCGGCGCCCGCGGCGGGGGCACTGGTGTCGACATTGGTGTCGGCAGCGCCCATCAGATCGGTGGTGTCGCTCACGAAGGGTCCTTCCCTGGAGCGGACGTCGGCCTGTCTGGCTCGGCGACCGGTTGTGCTGTCCGACGACAGTCCGTGCTTGATGAGGCATGGACTGCAGCCGGGGCGGTGGTCCGCCGATAGAGATACGGCGGAGAGAAACGTGCATGTACGTGGGTGTTTCCGGCGAGAAGCCCCCGAGCTGGACGCGTAGGAATGTCACGCCGATTCCGGAGCGTTGCTCGAAACTGCTGGCAGTGGTCAAAGCAGTCGGGGAGGCTCCCGGAAGAAAGGTGGTCCCTGATAGGGACACTGAGCACCAAGCCATGGCGGCTTCGGATGCGCACTTGAGATTAACACTACCGGATCCAACAGACATTCCCCCTCTCAATCACCGGCGATCGTGCCCTTGCGTGCGGGCGGCCTGCCCCGGCCGCCCGCCCGTGGCCGGCTTTTCCTACAGCACTCTTCAGCCGCCCTGGGTACCCAGCGGAAGTACGCTCGCGCCCGCGGCGTCGAGCGCCAGGCGGTTGGCCGCCCACCCCTCGCCCGCGAGCCGCGCGACCTTGTCGGCCGCGCCGTTGTCGACCAGCGCGAGGACCGTGGGGCCCGCGCCGGAGATCACAGCCGGGATGCCGTCCGCCCGCAGCCGGGCCACGAGGGCCACGCTCTCGGGCATCGCCGGGGACCGGTACTCCTGGTGGAGACGGTCCTCGGTGGCCGGCAGGAGGAACTCGGGACGCCTGGTCAGGGCCTCTACGAGCAGGCCCGCACGGCCGGCGTTGACGGCGGCGTCCACATGCGGGACGGTGCGCGGCAGCAGGCCGCGAGCGGTCTCCGTCAGGACCGGCTTGGACGGGACGAAGACCACCGGAACGATGGAATCGGCGGGCTCCATACGGATCGCCTTGGCGCTGCCGCCGTCCATCCAGGCGAGGGTGAAGCCGCCGAGCAGACAGGCGGCGACGTTGTCGGGGTGGCCCTCGATCTCGGTGGCGAGCTCCAGCAGCGCCACGTCGTCGAGCTTGGCCTCTCCGCCTATGGTCACGGCGCGGGCGGCGACGATGCCCGCGCAGATCGCGGCGGAGGAGGAGCCGAGGCCGCGGCCGTGCGGGATGCGGTTGGCGCAGACGACCTCGAGACCGCGGGGCTGGCCGCCCAGCAGGTCGAAGGCGGTCCGCATGGAACGTACGAGGAGGTGGCTCTCGTCCCGCGGGAGGTTGTCGGCACCTTCGCCCGCGATGTCGATGTTCAGGCCGGAATCGGCCACGCGGACGACGACGTCGTCGTAGAGCCCCAGGGCCAGACCGAAGGCGTCGAAGCCCGGGCCGAGGTTGGCACTGCTGGCGGGGACGCGCACCCGTACGGCGGCGGCGCGGAACGCTGGACCGGCCATCGTCCGATGACACTCCTTGTGACTGTGCGAGACGAGATCTTCGCTGGCTCGCTGCGAATGTACTGGAGAACGTACGACACCCGAAGGCCCTGTGGGCAGCACCGCGGACATATGCGCGACGGCGGATGTAAGTACAGCGTATCGAAGGAAGGTTCTTCTCCGACATAGGGCGCACAGCAGGCGCACGATGCGTGTCGCGGGCTCCCGTCGACCACACCGGGTCCCTACGGGGTTTTTACTGCCGTACGGCCCGAGTTGCCGGATTCCTCGGCCTTCGAAAGGCTTCCGCAATCCGGCAACTCGACTACCGCGGTACTACGGGTGCCGCGCGGCCCTCGGGACCGTCGGGCGCCCGGCCGGGGCTGCCGGTCGGACGAGACCTCAGACGAGGCCGAGGCGCACCGCGGCGGCCTCGGCGTCCACCGGGATCGTGATCGGCTGCGGAGCGCCGGCAACCGCCCAGTCGGGGTCCTTCAGGCCGTTGCCGGTGACGGTGCACACGATCTTCTGGCCGGGGTCGACCAGACCGAGCTCGGCGGCCTTGAGCAGACCGGCCACGGACGCGGCCGAGGCGGGCTCGACGAAGACGCCCTCCTGGGCGGCCAACAGGCGGTAGGCGGCCAGGATCTGGCGGTCCGTCACCTCGTCGATGAAGCCACCCGACTCGTCCCGCGCCTGCAGGGCGTACTCCCACGAGGCCGGGTTGCCGATGCGGATCGCGGTGGCGATGGTGTGCGGCTCCTTGACGACCTCGCCGCGCACGATGGGCGCGGAGCCGGAAGCCTGGAAACCCCACACGCGGGGCGTACGGGAGGCCAGGCCGTCGGCCTTGTACTCCTTGAAGCCCCTCCAGTACGCGGTGATGTTGCCGGCGTTGCCGACGGGCAGCACATGGATGTCGGGGGCGTCGCCGAGCGCGTCCACGATCTCGAACGCGGCCGTCTTCTGGCCCTCGATGCGTACCGGGTTGACGGAATTGACCAGCGCCACCGGGTAGTTGTCGGACAGCGCGCGGGCCAGGTCCAGGCAGTCGTCGAAGTTGCCGTCGACCTGGAGGATCTTGGCGCCGTGCACGAGCGCCTGGCCCATCTTGCCGAGCGCGATCTTGCCGCGGGGCACGAGGACGGCGCAGACCATCCCGGCACGCACCGCGTAGGCGGCGGCGGAGGCCGAGGTGTTGCCCGTGGAGGCGCAGATGACGGCCTTGGCGCCGTCCTCCTTGGCCTTGGTGATCGCCATGGTCATGCCGCGGTCCTTGAAGGACCCGGTGGGGTTGGCCCCCTCGACCTTGAGGTGCACCTCGCAACCGGTGCGCTCGGAGAGCACCTGCGCGGGGACGAGGGGAGTTCCGCCCTCGCGGAGCGTGACCACGGGAGTCTTGTCCGTCACCGGCAGGCGGTCCCGGTACTCCTCGATGATGCCGCGCCACTGGTGGGTGCGATTGCTGCTCATGGGTCCTTACTCCCCTTCAACACGCATGATGCTGGCGACACCGCGGACGGTGTCCAGCTTCCGCAGCGCCTCGACGGTCCCGGAAAGGGCGGCGTCGGGTGCGCGGTGGGTGACGACGACGAGGGAGGCCTCATTGCCGACCCCGTCAGGACGTCCTTGCTGTCGTACGGTATCGATGGAAACACCGTGCTCTGCGAAGGTGGTCGCCACCTGGGCGAGAACGCCCGGCTTGTCCGCCACATCGAGGCTGATGTGGTAGCGGGTGACGACATCACCCATGGGGCTGACCGGCAGCTGGGTGTAC
This sequence comes from Streptomyces sp. NPDC060049, assembly GCF_042736715.1. NCBI lineage: Bacteria > Bacillati > Actinomycetota > Actinomycetes > Kitasatosporales > Streptomycetaceae > Streptomyces > Streptomyces sp. NPDC060049. Next base: position 60,775 of record NZ_JBHWVV010000006.1, on the reverse strand, counting down.
GCGGACTCGCCCGGCCCCGTTGCCCCGGCGAGCTTGTTGCGGCAGACGGCGACGAGGTCGCCGAGCACCGCCGAGGCGGTCGGAGCGCCACCCGCGCCGGGCCCGTAGAACATGAGCCGCCCGGCGGCCTCCGCCTCGACGAAGACGGCGTTGTACGCCTCGCGGACGGAAGCGAGCGGGTGGGTCAGCGGGATCATCGCCGGGTGGACGCGCGCGGTGACGGACTCGCCGTCGGCGGCGCGCTCCAGGATGGCGAGGAGTTTGATGGTGCAGCCCATGCGCTTGGCGGACGCGAAGTCGGTGGCGCTGACCTCGGTCATGCCCTCGCGGTAGACGTCGTCGAGGCGCACGCGGGTGTGGAAGGCGATGCCGGCCAGGATCGCGGCCTTGGCGGCGGCGTCGTAGCCCTCGACGTCGGCCGTGGGGTCGGCCTCGGCGTACCCGAGGGCGGTGGCCTCGTCGAGCGCCTCCTGGTACCCGGCGCCGGTCGAGTCCATCTTGTCGAGGATGAAGTTCGTCGTGCCGTTGACGATGCCCATCACGCGGTTGATCTTGTCGCCCGCCAGGGACTCGCGCATCGGGCGGACCAGCGGGATGGCCCCGGCGACGGCGGCCTCGTAGTACAGGTCCAGACCGTGCTGCTCGGCGGTCGCGTGCAGCGCGGCGCCGTCCTGCGCGAGCAGCGCCTTGTTCGCCGAGACGACGGAGATGCCGTGCTCGAACGCGGTGGTGATCAGGGTGCGGGCCGGCTCGATGCCGCCGATGACCTCGATGGCGATGTCGATGTCGCCGCGTTTGAGCAGCGCCGTCGCATCGGTGGTGATCAGGGCGGGGTCGATGCCCTCGCGCACCTTGGAGGGGCGGCGCACGGCCACGCCGGCGAGCTCGACGGGCGCGCCGATCCTCGCCGTCAGGTCGTCGGCGTGCGTCGTCATGATGCGCGCCACCTCTGAGCCGACCACTCCACAGCCCAGCAGCGCCACCTTCAGCGGACGCGTACGCATCATTCGACCTACGCCTTTCGATCTTCACATCAGTACCCGGTGAGCGGTTTGCACCCCAGGTGTGAACCAGTCTCACTCAATGGACAACAGTTTCCACCCTCGGTCCATTGAGTGAGACACCTATTTCGCAGTCCGGAGGGCTTCCCCCGAAAAGAATGCGGCTCAGCCGAGGTCGAGGCGCAGGAGATCCTCCTCCGTCTCCCTGCGGACGATGACACGGGCCTCGCCGCCGCGCACGGCGACGACGGGCGGGCGGAGCGCGTGGTTGTAGTTGCTGGCCATCGAGCGGCAGTAGGCGCCGGTGGCCGGGACCGCGAGGAGGTCCCCGGGAGCGAGGTCCGCGGGCAGGAAGGCGTCCTTGACCACGATGTCGCCGCTCTCGCAGTGCTTGCCGACGACGCGGACGAGCATGGGCTCGGCGTCGGAGGTCCGCGAGACGAGGGTGACGGCGTACTCGGCGTCGTAGAGGGCCGTGCGGATGTTGTCGGACATGCCGCCGTCGACGGAGACGTACGTCCTCAGCCCGTCGAGGGGCTTGATCGTGCCGACCTCGTAGAGGGTGAAGGCGGTCGGGCCGACGATGGCCCGTCCGGGCTCGACGGAGATCCGCGGGGCGCGCAGGCCGGCCGCCTCGCACTCGCGGGCGACGATCTCGTGCAGGGCCTTGGCGATCTCGTGCGGCTCGCGGGGATCGTCCCCGGAGGTGTAGGCGATGCCGAGCCCGCCGCCGAGGTCGATCTCGGGCAGCTCCACCCCGTGCTCGTCGCGCACGGCGGCGAGCAGTCGCACGACCCGCTTGGCCGATACCTCGAAGCCCGCCATGTCGAAGATCTGCGAACCGATGTGGGAGTGCACGCCGAGCAGCTCCAGGCTGTCGTGCCCCAGCGCGCGCCGTACGGCTTCCGCGGCGGACCCGTCGGCGACGGCGATCCCGAACTTCTGGTCCTCGTGCGCGGTGGCGATGAACTCGTGGGTGTGCGCCTCGACGCCGACCGTCACCCGGATCTGCACGGGCTGGCGTACGCCGAACTCGCGGGCGATGTGCGCGACGCGGGCGATCTCCTGGAAGGAGTCGAGCACGATCCGCCCGACGCCGGCCTCGATGGCGCGGGTGATCTCGCCGGTCGACTTGTTGTTGCCGTGGAAGGCGATCTGGTGGGCCGGCATCCCGGCGGCCAGCGCGGTGGCGAGCTCGCCGCCGGAACACACGTCCAGGTTGAGCCCCTCCTCCCGCAGCCACTTCACGACGGCCTTGGAGAGGAACGCCTTCCCGGCGTAGAACACGTCGGCGCCGGGCCCGAAGGCGTGCGCCCAGGCGCGGCAGCGGGCCCGGAAGTCCTCCTCGTCGAGGAAGTAGGCGGGCGTCCCGAACTCCTCGGCGAGCTTGGTGACTTCGATCCCGCCCACGGTCACGACACCGTCCGCGTTCCGGCCCACCGTCCGCGCCCAGACCTTCTCGTCGAGCACGTTGAGATCGGCGGGCGGCGGGGAGTAGTGGCCCTCGGGCAGGACATCGGCATGGCGGGGCCCGGCGGGGTGTGCGGAACGGCTCATCTCGGCATTCTCTCTTCGCAAATCATCCGGATCGCGGGCGAATCACATCGAATCACATCGCGTCACAGGCATCACAGGTGGTCGGGTGCGTCAATGCCGAGGAGGGCCAGGCCGCCGGCCAGCACCGTCCCGGCGGCTTCGGCAAGAGCCAGCCGGGCGCGATGGGCGGCCGAGGGTTTCTCGTCCCCCTTGGGCAGGACGCGGTACTGGAAGTCGAGCAGGGCGTCGGCCAGCACGACGAGATGCCTGACGAGCCGCTCGGGCGCACGGTGGTGCGCGGCGGCCTCGAGTACGAGGGGGTAGTCGGCGAGCGCGCGGAGCAGCGCGCCGACGCCGTCGGCGTCACGTCCACGGTCGCCGTCGCCGTCGCCGTAGTCGTCGCCGTAGTCGTAGACGTCGCCATAATCGTCGCCGTCGCCGTCGAGCCGGCCCGGCTCGGCGCCGAACCCGAGCTGTTCGGCGTTACGGGTCAGGGCCCGGGCCCGGGCGTGGGCGTACCGCACTCGGAAGAACTCGTTGGACTCGTCCTGCACGAGCAGCCACGCGGGAAAGCCGGGGGTCTCGTGTCCGGGAACGCAGAGCATCGCCCAGGCGGCGGCGTCGGGCCCGTAGGCGCGGAGCACGTCGCCGTCCCGCTTGGCGACGGGGGCGACCGGGGCGGCGAGTGCGACGGGGGCGGCGGGTGCGACGGGGGCGGTTTCGGCGGGCCCGCCGTCCGCCCGGTGGCCCTGGCTGTGCACGATCCGCTGCACGGCGTCCCGTACGACGCGCTCGCGCACTTCCCCGTCGGGGGCGAACCCGTAGCGCACCCCGCGCGTGCGGATGCTGTGGACCAGCTCGCCGACGGGACGCGCGGCGAGCACGAAGTTCAGGAACCCGGCGCCGGTGACCTCCACCCGCTCGATCCCGGGAAGCGCGGCCAGCCGCGGGGCGAGCACGTCGGCCACTCGACGGGGTGCGAGCCCAGCAGCCTTCCCCACGCGGAACGCGACGGGAGAGGCGTAATCGCCCACTCCCCCGGGCCGGCTCCGCTCGACGACGACCCGCTCGGGAACGACCACCGCGGCGGGCAGCTCCCCGTCCTCGACGGCGCAGCGCACGGCGCGCACGACGACACGGGAGAGGTCAGCGGGGGTCACGTGCCCAGCCTAGGCGAGAAGCCCCCGCGTCACGCGAAGGGTTTCGCCATGTGAACAGAGGGGCCGCGACCCATAGAGAGGACAACCGGAAGAACAGCCGGGCGCACCCACGGACGGAGGAAAAATCCCCCGCACACGCACCCGCGCAGCCGTGCCCGCACAAGCGTCCTCACCGTCCCCCTCACCCGCGGCCTCTGCCGGCGGGAGCGCCCTCCCGCTCCCTGCGGTCGCGGCGCTCGATGAGCCGGTGCACGACCCGCACCAGCTCGGCGGGCTCGAAGGGCTTGGCGAGGAAGGCGTCCACTCCGGCGGCGATCCCGGCCTCGACCTCGTACTGGGTGCAGGCGCTCACGATCGCGACGGGCAGGTGCCGCGTCCGGGGATCGGCCCGCAACTGCGCGGCCGCCCCGAAGCCGTCGAGGCGGGGCATGACCACATCGAGGGTGATGACGTCGGGAAGTACGTGGTGCACGACGTCCAGACACTCGACACCATCGTTCGCGGTCACGACCTCGAAGCCCTCCAGCTCGAGATTGACCCTGATCAGCTGCCGGATGACCTTGTTGTCATCGACAACAAGCACCCGGCCCGAGGCGCCCGACACAACTCGAGAGTAGGTCGGCCCCGGCCCCCGCGTCCGGGTTTTTGCCACTTCCACCCCGTCCGGGCGACCCACCCCCCGTATCCCCCACAAACGAGTTCCTGATCACCGTCCGGAAGCTGGTAGTGTTCAACCCGTCGCAGCAACACCGACGACACGCCCCCGTAGCTCAGGGGATAGAGCAACGGCCTCCGGAGCCGTGTGCGCAGGTTCGAATCCTGCCGGGGGCACTCCAGCCGGAACAACGCGATCAACACGCTGACCAGCTGAAGTGCCAAGCATGAAGGCCCGAACTCAGTCCCACTGAGTCCGGGCCTTTGTCGTTGTCACGCACCGGTACCGCGTGAGGGGCGTGTGAGTCCTCACCAGTCCAGGTCGGTGACGCCCAGCGCCGCCGACCGGACCCACAGCCTTCTCGACAGGCCGCCGGCGCCCGCTCGCCCTGGCTGCCCAGGCCTGGCCACCTCTGTCGCCCCGGTTCCCTGTGCGGTGGACGCGGCGCCGGCGTCGACGTCTGACGCGCGCCTCCTAGCCGCCCGAGGTGAGGGTGGCGGCCAGTAGGCGGGCGCTCGCGGGAATGCCTCGGGTCTGTTCAGCGTGGTCCGCGTGAGCCTGGTCCAGGGTGGGCAGGAGGCTCGGTGCACGGTCGGTGGGGGCGCGGTCGAGGAGCGTGGTGCCGGTCTCGGCCTCCTGAACGGGGGCGTAGCCGGCGGCGCGCAGGGCGGTGAGGGTCTCCTCGGGGGGCGCCGTGGAGATCAGGACGGTGGGGGCGATCCGGCGCAGGCGGAGTCTGATCAGGCCGCGGGCCTGGGCTACTTCGGCGATGAGCCCGGTGTCGTCCGAGCGGATGCAGCAGGCCGAGCGGACGACCTTGAGTTGTCCGTGGGTGCGGGCGGTGTCCTTGATCGTGTAGGCCAGTGGTTGGGGGAGGGGGGTGTCGCGCTCGCTTGCCGCCGTGAGGCGGTCGAGGAGTTCGTCCGCGCTCCAGCCGGCGTCCAGGGCCCGGCGGATGGAGGTTGCGGTGGTGCGCCAGACCACCGCGTGACCCTCGGACTCGATGTCGCCGACGGCGGAGAGCAGGTCGGCGAGGGCGGGCGCGGGCGCGCCGGTGACCGTGGCGGTCAGGTCGCTCTGGAACCGGGCCTTGTCGCTGGGCTCGGGCAGCGCTGCGTACAGCTCCTCGCGGAGGGTGGTCACCGCCTTCGCCAGGGTGGGGCGGAGGGCGAGGTCTTCGCCCAGGCCCTCCGAGCCGCGGGCGGACGGGTCGGCGCCCGCGCCGGGCACTGCCGGGTATTGGTGGGCGGCTCCCGCCTCCAGCAGCCGGCACAGGGCCCGCCCGGCGGGGGTGAGCGCGCCGTGGGCCACCACGCCGAGCAGGGCCGCCTCTGTCAGGGTGGCCGCCATGCGGTCGAGGACTCCGTCCAGGCCGGTCAGCTCCCCCGTGGCGTCTGCGGCCAGGTGAGCGCGCAGGGCGGGCTGGAACCATGCGGCCAGGGAGAGCAGTTCGGTGTATCCGCGCGCGTTCGCGGTCAGCCCGTGTCCGTCGGGGAGGACGGCGAGCGCTCGTAGGACCCCGGTGCGGAGGGTCACGGCGTCCTCGTCCTGCGGACTGATGAGCGCGACCGGGGTCTCGTCGGGGTCCGGCCAGTGGCTGAGTACTGCGGGGACCACGGCCCAGGCGGCCAGGAGTGACAGCAGTTTGCCCGCGGGCGGAGCGGCGGCCCAGGCGTCGTAGCGGTCGCTCGGCAACAGCCGGGCGGAGGGCTTGGGGGCCTTGAGGTTCCGGCGGCCGCGGGAAGCGGGGGCCGCTTCGTCGTCCCGGGGCGCGGCCAGTCCGGCGTTCACCGCGAGGTCCAGCCACAGCCGGGTGCCGGCCTCATCGGCCCCGGCCGCCTTGGCCAGCCGCCGGGTGTCCCGTACGGCGATCCCGCCCGCCTTGCGGATCGCGACCGGCTGGGCGGCCAGCGCCCGCAGTACCAGTTCGGCCCGCCAGGCGGCCGCCGCGGCGGCCGTGCCACCCTCGCCCTCCCAGCCGGACGGCAGCGGCGCGGTGGCGGTGAACGGCTCCGGTTCCAGCCGGGGGCTGGGCGCCGCGCCCTCATCGCGGAGCGCACGGGCGACCTCGTACGGAAGTTCCACCAGGTCGAGGCCGGAGGGGATCAGCAGTCCGCGCCCGGCCAGCCAGTCGGTGCCCTCGTCGCCGCTGCCGCCCTCCCGGAAGACGTACTTGGCGTCCGGGCCCGCGTACTGCGACCCGTACCGGCCGACGAAGCAGTGGGTCCGCAGCAGCGGCGGGCCGGGTACCAGGTGGTCCAGCAGCTCCAGCGCCCGGACCGGGGCGTCCGCCACCAGTGCCCGCACCCGGGCGGGATCGGCGAGCAGAGCGGTGATCAGTTCCTGGGCCTGGTCCCGGGTACGGGCCGCGCCCTCGCCGAAGAGGTGTGCGGCGATCCGCTTGACCTCGGCGGCGTTGTAGGCGGTGGTCAGCAGCCGGTCGGCCGTACGCCCGTAACCGTCGAACCCGGCGGCGCGGACGTGCAGCAGTGGCGGGAGCGCCAGTCGGCCCTTGGGTGCGGGGAGCAACAGCGCGCGCTCCCGCAGTCGGGTGAGTGTGTGTTCCGCCCGCTGCCGCTTCTCCCCCGGCTCGAACCAGGACAGTACGTCCCGTTCAGGCACCAATCGGTCCGCGGGTTCCACCGGGGGAACGGGCTTCCGCTGTTGCCAGGGATACCGGGGCCCATCCTCGGCCTCGCCACCGGCTACGGGGCCGTGCCGCTCCAGAGCAAGGGCGGCGATGGAAGCGAGCAATTCCAGTTCTCCGGCGGTGCCCGCCATCAGGCCCTGGCCCACCGACTCGTCGGTGAGCAAGTGTTCGGCGAGCTCGCGGAGGGTGGTGATCCGTCGGTACCCGGCGGCGAGCGGCAGATCCCGCTCCTCCAGCAACGCGGTCAGTCGCTGAGGATCCAGGGTTCCCAGCCATTTCACAAGGGCGGTACGCGCATTCACCCGGCCAGGCTAGCGCCGTCCGGTCACCCCGCGGGGGTGAACCGGGCCCGTCACCTCGCCGCCGCGCAAAGGGGCTTCGACGTCCGGAAGGTTCTGAGAATGCGGTCGATGTCTCCCGCAACTGGGCGCCCGAAGCAGGTACATCACCATGACCACCCCGGCGGTTTCCCCGGCTACCGCCAGGCACGGACAAGGCCCTCCGGACCCCAATGCGCCGCAAGAGGGAGACCGTCCTCGACATCGCAACGGGACACCGCAACCAGCGCCGTGTCCGGCCCGGCACCGGGCACGGCGAGCACGTCTCGTACCAGGGCGTCGTACTCACGTCGGCCGAACGGCTGCGACTCCAGCCACTTCACCGAGCCGATGAAGTGAACCTGCCCCGCCACGGGTTCGCGGTCGGCTCCGATCAGGTCGATCTCCGGGTTGTTCTGCCGGTTCCACCAGCCCCCGACCGCCTCCGTCTGCGGCCACATCTCGTCGGGCAGCGACGCGATAGCGCTTGTTCTTGCCGTCCGCCTTGACCGAGAGCGGCAGGTCAGCGGCCAGGACTCGCTTGGCCAGCAGCGGAGACAGCGTGCCCGAGGGCAGCGCGCCGGCACCACCGGCTTGTGCGGCAATGGTGGAGAAGGTCCGCTCGCCACTGCCGACAGCTTCCAGGATCGCGCGCGAGTGGGACGCCTCGGGAAACTCCCCCAGCAGCGACAGTTCGCCCGCCACCAACAGCGGGGCAAGCGGGTTGGACACAGCCTCGCGCAGAAAGTCTCGGCGGCCCATCCCCGGCGGCCAGGACTGAACGATCTCCGGGAACCCTCCGGTGATCAGCAGCGCGTCCACCGCTTCCGCCGCGTCAAGGCCGGTCATCGCCTGCACATCGGCCAGATGCAGCGGTTGTACGGTCATCTTGGCCGCCCGGCCGAAGAAGGGGCGGCCATAGGACTGCAGCGCCTCCATCACCGACATGTCACTGCCGACCGGGATCAACAGGACGGGCTTGGCGGACAGGTGTCGGTCCCAGACCGTCTGCAGCGCCCCCTCGACACCGTCCTGTTCGACCAGCCACGGCAGCCCCATCGCCTTCGCGATCTTCGCGTTGTTCAGCTCTTCGTGGCCGTCGATACAGCCTTCGTATCGCCGGTGGATGACCTCCGGTGAGTTGCCGGCACGGCGGGCGAACTCGGCGACCGCCCCGCGTTCGGCCAGTTGGTGATGCAGGTGTGCCGTAGGTCGTACGGCCGACGAGCGAGCGGCGGTCCGTTCGAGGAGGAGGCGAAGCCGAGGGCGGCGTTCCGCTCGGAGTGCGGGCGGGCGGCGAACGCCTCCAGCCAGCCGCGTACGGCCCGGGGATCGATGACGTCCACGCCGGCGGCGCGCATCAGGTTCCCGTAGAGCCGCGACCACGTGAGGCGCTGTGGGCTCGTCATCACCTGGGCGAATTCCCCGGCCAGTTCGTGCACGCGAGCCACCAACTTCGCGTGCCGCTTGGCATTGAGGCGGCCGGCCTCGCGCGTGTGGTCGGCCAGCGCGACCAACGCTGCCACGAAGCCGGGCAGTTCATCCTCCGTGGCGCTGACGTACAGCGGGAGCAGAACACACAGGAGCTCCTCGACCAGCTCCTCCGTGGGCTCGGGCAGGCCGGTCCGGCAGCGCGCCTCGGCCAGCACGAGCAGGCCGATGACGGCCTCGGTCACCCGCGCGTCCAGCGGGGCGCCCCGTTCTTCCGCCCGGGCGAGGAACGAGTTCGCATCGGGGAGCAACGGCATGGTGGTGTTCACCCCGCCAGCCTAGGGGTCGCCGCCCTCAGGTGCGGGCGCGAGCGGCACGTCCGGCCGCCGTCACGGTGACGGCGGCAGGGGTCGTCCGGGGCGTACCTCCTCCGCTTCGGCGGCGGCGGTCGCGGCGCCGCGTTCCGGTGGTCCGTACGAAGGACGTGGGGGTGGGTCTGTGGGTTTTGGGGGGTGGGGTCGGGGGGTCGGGCTGCGTAGGTTGGGCGGGAGGCCACTCTGCGCCGCTGACCAGGTGCTTTGTGGCGTGCTCTGACGATGAGGATGGGGCGGCGCGGATGCGTGACTTGGTGGAGACGGCGCGGCGGTGGGTGGCCGAGGGGCGGGCCGGGTTCCTGGCCCGGCCCGTGACCGAGCAGGGGTTCGGGCCGCGCGATCCGGCCGGGGCCGTGCTCGTCGAGGCGGGCGGGGAGTGCGTCGGGGCCCTGTACCGGGGGGTGTTCGACGCCGAGCTGGCCGCCGAGGCCGCCGCGATGGGGCCCGGGGAGACGGCGCGGGTCTGCGAGGTGTCCGTCGGCGCGGGTGAGGCGGTCGAGGCGAAGCTGACGTGCGGCGGGCAGGCCGAGGTGCTGTTGCAGCCGCTGAGCGCGGTTCCCTCCGAGTGGTGGGAGCTGCTGGGGCAGGGGGTCGGGGTGGCGCTCGTGACCCGGCTCAACGAGCGGGCGGACCGGGCCGTCAGTGTCGTGGCGCGGGGGGCGGAGGCTCCCTCCACCGATGCCGAGCGGCGGGCCGGCGAGCTGCTGGGCTCGCGGCGGCCGGGCCGGGACGCGCTGTACGGGGGTTCCGGGCTGGTGCTCGTGGAGGCGTACCCGTCCGCCCCTTACGTCGTCATCGGCGGGACCGGGGAGCTCGCGGACGTCCTCGAGGCGCAGGCCCGGCTGCTCGGTTGGGACGTCGGCAAGGTCGACTCCTTCCCGGAGGCGGAGAAGCTGCTGGAGGCGCGGCGGGATGCCGCCTGCCTGGCGATGCTCAGCCATGATCCGGACTTCGACGTGCCGACGCTGCGCGCCGCGCTCGCGCTCGGGATTCCGTACGTCGGTGCGCTGGGGTCCCGCAAGACGACCGCGCGGCGCCGGGAGGGGCTGGCCGCGGCCGGGGTGAGCGAGGCGCGGCTGGGGGCGGTCCACGGGCCGATCGGCCTGGACCTCGGCGGCCAGACCCCGGCGGAGACCGCGCTGGCGATCTGCGCCGAGATCCTGGCGGTGCTCGGGGGCAGGGAGGCCCGCGGAGTGCGGGAGGGGGACGGCCCGCTGAGGGGGTAGCGGGGCCCGTCTCCAGCGGACCGGCCCCCTTGTAGGACGGAGGAGGATTGCACCCGATCGGCCTTTGAACGGGTGAAGTAAGCCGAAAACGGGAAAATGGGATGTATGGACATGTCCCTGACCCATATCGCGCTGGACGGAACCCTCACCGACATCGCCTGGTTCCTGATCGTCGGGCTCGCCGTGGTCGGCGTCCTCCTCGGCGGCTTCAAGCTCGGCCAGCGGGTTCGCGCCGATGAGCCCCCGCCGCCCACGACCGAGAGCCAGCCCCACCTGCCGGAAGGCGGTGCGGTCCTCGAGGTGCGCGAGGAGCGGGACCCCGTGGAGATCCCCGAGGGCGGCCTGCGCCCGCACGAGATGCAGGGCTACGGGAACTTCGGCTCCACCACCTCCAGCCACCCCGAGGAGGTCAGGGCCGAACGGGAGTCCGGGTATGAGGGTCCCGGGGAGCCGGGACCGCACCCGCACCGTCCGCAGCCCTGAGCTCCGCCCGGCACGGAGCCTTACGCGTCCTTCCGCGCAGGTCACAGGTCTGTGCGCAGCCGCAGCACCTCCGGCGGCGGGTGGCGGGTCGAGGCGTGGCGGACCTCGGCCGTCAGCGGCGGGTCCAGCGGGCGGAAGGGGACCTCTCCGAGTCCGATGGCCGTGACGGTGGCGCCCTCGGCCGCTGCCGCCGGGGCCCGGGCGGCCGCGACGGCCGCCACCTCGGCCCGTAGCGCCGCCGTGAGCGGGCTCGACACCAGCGGGGTCTCGTCCCCGACCGGCAGGACCAGGACGAGGGCGAGCGGTCGGCGCGCGGTGCCCGTGTAACCGACCACCGCCGCGTCGTGGACGTTGGTGTGCCGCAGCTTCTGCCAGGCGCGCTTGCCCGCCGGGTAGGCCTGGTCGAGCCGTTTGACGACCAGGCCCTCGATACCGCTGGCAGGCAGGGTCTCGTACCAGGTCGCCGCCAGTTCCGGGTCGGTCGTCATCGGCACCGGCTGGAGCGGCGGCCCCAGCGGCAGCAGCAGGTCCACGAGGAGCGCGCGCCGGCGCTCGTACGGCCGGGCGCGCAGGTCCAGCCCGGCGAGCTCCAGGACGTCGAACGCCGCGTACGAGGCCGGCAGCGTCTGCGCCAGTACGGCGGCACGCGCGGCGGAGGCGGCCGCCGCGCGGCGCTGTACGAGCGCGAACTCGGTGCGGCCCGCGTGCCAGACCACCACCTCCCCGTCGAGCACGGTCCCGGCGGGCAGAAGCAGCGCGGCGGCGGCGAGATCGGGGAAGGCGCGGGTCACGATGCGGCCGGATCGGGCCTGCAGGGCCACCCCCTCCACCGTGCGCACGACGACCATGCGGTGGCCGTCGAACTTCGGCTCGTACGCGAGACCGGGCCCGCGCGGCAGGGTCCGTACGGCCGTGGCGAGCGCGACGGTGATCACGGGAGCCGCCCGGCCCGGTCGGGGCGGAGCAGGGTTCCGAAGAGATCGCCGTCGCGCTCCAGCCTCGGCACGATGTCATCGGCGAGGAAGACCAGGTCGGAGGGGTCCCGGCAGGACGCGACCTCCTCCCAGGAGACCGGGGCGGAGACGGTGGGCAGGGTGCGGGCGCGCAGCGTGTACGGCGCGGCCGTGGTCTTGGCGGCGGCGTTCTGGCTGTGGTCGACGAAGACCTTGCCGGGGCGCAGCGCCTTGTTCATCCGGTGCACGACGAGGTCGGGGAGCTCGCGCTCGGCCTCCTGGGCGAGGGACTTCGCGTACGCCGACACCTGCTCGGAGGGGGTCGGCTCCAGGGGCACGGCCAGGTGGACGCCCTTGGAGCCGGAGGTCTTGGCGCAGGCGTGCAGGCCGTCGGCGGTGAGCCGGTCGCGCAGCCACAGGGCGACGGCGCAGCACTCGACGGAGGTGGCGGGCGGGCCGGGGTCGAGGTCGAGGATCAGCCGGTCGGCGAGGGCGGGGGCGCCGGCCGGCCACTGGGGGGTGTGGAACTCGACGACGAGGTTGGCGGACCACATGAGGGTGGCCATGTCCGCGACGACCACCTGTTCGGCCCGGAGGTCCTCCGAGCGGGGAACCGGGGTGGTCTTCACCCAGTCGGGGGTGCCGGGCGGCGGGTTCTTCGTGAAGAAGAGCTGGCCGGCCGGGCCGTCGGGATAGCGCAGGAACGACACCGGCCGGTCGTGGATGTGGGCCAGCAGCGAAGGCGCGACGGTGGCGTAGTAGTGCAGCACCTCGCCCTTGGTGAAGCCGGTCTCGGGGTACAGGACCTTGTCGAGATTGCTGAGCGCGATGCGACGCCCCTCCACCATGGTGATCGGCGTCATACGATGAGATTGCCACGAAACAGGAGGAACCGTGCGATCCATATGGAACGGGGCCATCTCCTTCGGCTTGGTCAGCATTCCGATCAAGCTCGTCAACGCCACCGAGAGCCACTCGATCTCCTTCCGCCAGATCCATGTGAGCGACGGCGGACGCGTCCGCTACCGCAAGGTCTGCGAGCTGGACGGTGAAGAGCTGTCGACCGCCGAGATCGGCAAGGGGTTCGAGGAAGCGGACGGGTCCGTCATCCCGATCACTGATGAGGACCTGGCGCAGCTGCCGATCGCCACGGCCAAGACGATCGAGATCGTCTCGTTCGTGCCGGCCGACGAGATCGATCCGCTGCAGATCGACTCGGCGTACTACCTCGCGGCGAGCGGGGCGACGGCGGCCAAGCCCTACACGCTGCTGCGGGAGGCGCTGAAACGGAGCCGGAAGGTCGCGATCGCGAAGTACGCGCTGCGGGGGCGGGAACGGCTGGGCATGCTGCGGGTCGTCGACGACGTGATCGCGATGCACGGGCTGCTGTGGCCGGACGAGATCCGGGTGCCGGAGGGGGTGGCGCCCGAGGGCGCGGTGTCGGTGCGGGAGGCCGAACTGGACCTGGCCGACGCGCTGATGGCGACGCTGGGGGAAGTGGAGATGGACTCCCTGCACGACGACTACCGGGAGGCGGTGGAGGCGATGGTCGCCGCCAAGGCGGGCGGGGGCCAGCCGGTGGCGACTGCTCCCGCGGTCGAGGGCGGGGGCCAAGTCATCGACCTGATGGCGGCGTTGGAGAACAGCGTACGTGCGGCGAAGGCGTCCCGGTCGGGGGCGGGGACGGGGTCGTCGCCGGACGGGGCGGAGCAGGGAGCGGACGCGGAGGTCACGCCGATCCGGCGGAAGACTGCGGCTCGGGCGAAGGCCGGGGCGGGGGCGGCTGCGCCGAAGTCGGTGGGGGGCAAGAAGTCGACGGCGTCGTCCGCGGCGGCTGCGGGGGGCGGTGGCGGCGGGAAGAAGTCGACGGCGTCGGCGTCCGCCGCGGCGAAGAAGAAGTCGGCGGCCGCCGCGAAGAAGACGACCTCGGCGGCCGCCGCGAAGAAGACGACCTCGGGCAAGGCGGGGGCGACGAAGTCGGCGGCGGGCGGCGGCGGGCGCGGGGCCGCCGCGAAGAAGGCGGCGACGCCCCGCAAGCGGAACTCCGCCTGAACCGTGCCCTGCGGGGCTCATCCCTCCCCGCCCTTCGCCCGTTCCCCGGACTCCGCCCGGCCCGGCGGCGGGCAGGGCTGCCGCTGCGCCAGACGCGGCTCGGGAGCGGGGGGCCGGCGGAGGCGGGGCGGGTCAGTGCCAGGTGCGGCGGTCGCGGGCCGTGGTGAAGAGGGCCTCGACGTCCGGAGGTTTGAGGGTGGTCGCTGACCGGGTCAGGGAGGTCGTTGCCGTCGTGGGGGTGAGGACCCGGACGTCGCGCAGGGTGGGGGTCACGTCCAGGCGGGTGGCGTCCACCACGGCGAGGACCGGGGTCACCGTCGCCGACAGGGCGCGGGTCGCGTACACCGCAGCGCGGCGGGACGTGCGCGGGTCCGGGCGGGTTTCGGTGCGGCCCACCGTGAGGAGGAGGTCCCCGGCCACCGCGCGGTGGCCGCGGCCCTGGACCGTGTGGACGCAGAAGACCCCCGGCGGGCCGATCACCAGGTGGTCGGCGACTCCGGTGATGGAGTGCAGGACCCGCCAGTCGCCGGTCTCCGCGAGCGCGTCCAGTACCTCGCCCATCCGCTGCCGTGCCGCCAGTTCCTGGCGCAGCCGGTGGCGGGCCCGGGTGCCGGCGGAGCCGTGGGTGATCTCGCCGAGCAGCGCCTCACCCGGGCGGTTCGGGGCCAGGTCCTCGTCGGGCGGCAGGGCGAGGCGGAGCAGGTCGGCGGCCGTGGGGACGGGTGGCGGGCCGATCGCGACGTTCCCCGTCAGGTAGGGGCGCAGGACCGTAAGGATCTCCTCCCGCCGCTCTTCCGCCAGCACGCTGATCCGGTTGGCCCGCCGGTCGTACCAGGCCACCGCCCGTCCGTCCGGCAGGTTCACGAACAGCCGACCGCGGCCCGGCCGGCCGCTCGGCAGCACCTTCAGTCCCCGCGAAGCCATCGGCCTCACCCCCGCCGTCCATGGGAGCAGGCCGGGCGCGCGGCGGCAATCCCCCGGTGGTGTCCCGTGGGCGGACCGGCCGGGCGCCGGCGGTGTGTAACGGTTCCGTCGGGTCGCTGCCGCGTGGCTGTTACAAAAGCATCGCGTTACCGCAACGGCCGGTGCATACGTTGGTCCCACCTGGATGGCCCAGGGCCTGACCTGCACCGAAGGACTCCCCGTGAACTCCGTGAGCCGCAGCCGCCGCACCGCCGTACGCGCCGCCGCCGTGGCCGTGTGTGCGGGCACCCTGCTGGCGTTCCCGACGGCCGCTGCGTTGGCCGAGGGAATTCCGGCCGCTTCCTCCGCTCGGGCCGCGGTGCCCGCGCGGACCCTGGTCAAGAGCGTCTCCCTCGCGGACGGCGTCTCCACGGCGAAGGTGTACCGCGTCGCCAAGGGCGCCTACGAGGCCGAGGTGCTCGGCCCCGACGGTTCGAGGACCGCCACCCTGAGCAGTCGCGACGGCGCCACCGGCTTCGGCGAGGCGGGGCGGATGCGCCTCGCGCTGCGGTCCGACGGCCGCCTCAGCTCCTGGGCCGGGGAGAAGGCGGAGGGCGGAGGTCATGCCGTCGACAGCGCCGGGTACAAGACCGCCGGCCGGGACGGCGTGGCCGTTCCGGCCGGCGATCCGGCCCCGGCCTCCGCACGGGAGCCCGTGCGCGCGGGCGACGGCCCCGTCGAGGCGCTGGGCCTGCGGAACCTGGCCGACGACCCCGGTGAGGGCGTGCTGCTGCTCGCGGCGGGCGGCGGCATCGCGGCGGTCGGCGCCGCGGGGCTGGGCTTCGCGATGCTTCGCCGGGGGCGCACGGACGCGTAGGCCCTCGCCCGCTCCGGGCGACGCAGGACCTCGTTCCCTGACGGTGTCCGGCTCTCACCGGGTCCGGGGCCGCGCCCCGCCCGGCCCGCCGCACGGGCGGAAACGATGCGCCTCTGCTTACTGTGGACGGGCACGGCAGGTCACGAAGAGGAGGACGTACGGGTGGTGAGCTCGGATCCCCCCGGTCGTGGCCGGCGAGGCCGCCGCCGCGCCGCCTGGCTGCTGGTGGCCCTCCTGCTGCCGCTCGCGGCCGCCTGCGGGGACGCCGGCGGACTGGTCGACGCCGGCCCGACTCCGACCGCGAGCGGGCCCGTACACCTGTGGCCCGGGCGCGAGGGGGCCGTCGTACCCCCCGCCGACCCGGGGGGCGCCCCGCCCGAGTACGTCCCCGGCATCCCGCCCGTCGTGGACCAGAACGTGCACTCGATCGACCCGGTGACCCTCGTCCAGGCGGAGCTGCGCGCCCGTCCGGACCTCAAGACCGGGCCGGACGGGATGCCCGAGGAGACGGCCGACGCGATCGCGGCGTGCGGAGCGGACGGAGCCGATCCCACGAAGTGCCCGGTCCTGACGCCGTACTACCGGGACCTCACCGGCAACGGCAAGGACGAGCTCATCGTCGGCATCGAATACCCGGACCGGCAGATGTCCGTGCGCGTGTACACGGCGGACGCCGAGGGCCGGCTCAACCGGATCATGGCGACCACGGAAACGGTCGTGTCCGTCGAGCTCGCCGGGCAGGACGTGATCCTGCGCGTCCCGAGCGGCAACGCCGGCTACGAGGTGAACACCACCTGGTCCTGGGACGGGACGCAGCGCTCGATGCTCCCCTCGCGCGAGCAGATCGTCCGCGTGCACCCGGCCGGCCCGAGCCCCGCTCCGGCGACTCCGGACGCGGGCACCGGCAGGGGTACGGGTCCGAGTGCGGGCGCGAGCAGCCCGGCGCGGCCCGGCCCGGCCGGGGCGTCGCCGTGAGGGTCCGGCTGCCTGCGTGGACGGCCACGCTGACCTGGAAGTCGGCCTGCTTCATCGTGGTGATGTGCTGCTCGCTCGCGGCGGTGCTGGGTGTGCTCGTGCACGTGGAGGTGACCCGGCAGACCGTCGCGACCGCCCGGGAGAAGGCGCTCGCCAAGCTGCACGACGCCTCGCGCGCCTACGAGGCCGGCGAGGTGCTGCCGCCCGAGTCCGGGCTGGATCCGGCCGGCCTGCCCGAGGAGCTGCGGGCGCTGGCCCTGTCCGGACAGCGCGGCACGCTCGTGGCGGACGACGTGATGTGGGCGGCGGCTCCCGCCGACGGAAAGGCACTGGCCACCGCCGTCGACTACGGGCAGAGCGCGCGGACGATCAGCGGACTGGACAACGCGATCATCGGATCCTCGGTGCTGGCGATCGGCGGCACCCTGCTGATGGGCGCCTTCGCCGTGACGCGCGTGACGCGGCGGCTGCACCAGACGGCGACGGTGGCCCGGCGGATCACCCAGGGCGATCTGGACGCGCGGGTCGGCGACCCGCGCACCAAGGACCCCTCGCGGCACCAGGACGAGGTGGCGACGGTGGCGGCGGCGCTGGACACGATGGCGGGCAGCCTGCAGGCGAAGCTGCAGAGCGAACAGCGGTTCACGGCGGACGTCGCGCACGAGCTGCGCACTCCGCTCACCGGACTGCAGGCGGCGTCGGAACTGCTGCCGCAGAGCCGGGCGACGGAGCTGGTGCAGGAGCGGGTCCGCACGATGCGCCAGCTCACCGAGGACCTGTTGGAGATCTCCCGGCTCGACTCGGGCAGCGAGGTGGTGGAGACGGATCTGCACCAGCTGGGCCGTCTCACGCGGCGGGTGGTGCGGGCTTCGGGGGCGGCCGCGGAGGTGGTCGTGGTGCGGGACGCGCACGTGGAGACGGACCGGCGGCGCCTGGAGCGGGTGCTCGGCAATCTGGTCGCCAACGCCCACAAGCACGGGCGGGCCCCGGTGGTGATGACGGTGGACGGCCCGGTGGTGACGGTGCGGGACCACGGCGACGGCTATCCCGACTACCTGGTGGAGCACGGGCCGCAACGGTTCCGGACCGGGGGCGGCAAGGGCCACGGGCTGGGGCTGACGATCGCGGTGGGCCAGGCGGCGGCCATCGGGGCGAACCTGGTGTTCCGGCAGGCGGCGGACGGGGAGGGCGGCGCGGAGGCGGTCCTGACCCTGGTCGAGGCCTCAATGGCGTGATGCGGCGGGCCCGGCGTGACGCGGCGGGCCCGGCCCGCCCGTGGCCCTCAGGCCGCCGGCGGAGCGGGCGGGGCCGGCGGGGTCGGCTTCGTCCACGGCCAGCGGAGCTTCGGCTTGACGGCGTCCGGGGCGTAGGCGTACTTCCAGCCCTTCTGCAGGCGCAGGCGCTTCGAGTACCCGGCGGGGATCCGCTCGTACAGCAGGACCGTCGGGGCTCCGCCGTCCGGGTCCGGCACCGGGATCTCGTACCACTTCGGCGGGTGGCCGGTCGGGCCGAGGAGGATCGGGAGGGTCCGGCCGTTCATCGGGCCGCCCTCGAAGGGGGTGGGTTGGCTTCTCACCCCTCCAGTCTCACAGCAGGTGCGCCGCCTCGGAGACCACGGGGATCACCCGGCGGGCCAGGACCCCGACCGGGCCGTCCGCCGATTCGAGTGCGAGGGCGGCGCGGGCCGCCGCGGCCGTCTGGGGGTCGGTGGCGGCCGTCGCGGTGAGGAGGGCGATGAACTGGTCCACGAGCCAGTCCCGGAGCGAGTCGGTCTCCGGCTGCTTGCCCTCGTCGATCCAGATCAGCGAGGCGGCCTCGACCGCCGTGATCCACGTACGCACCATCATCCGCAGGCGGGGGCCCGGGTCCGGTACGCCGAGGTGGAAGAGGATCGCCTCGGCCGCCGCCCGTCGGATGCCGTCGACGGTGGCGGTCGTACGGGAGGTCTCCACCACGCTGCCGCCCTGCAGGAGGGCGGAGAAGCCGGTGTCGTGCTCGTCGACGAAGCCCAGGTACCGGTCCAGCGCCCGGGAGAGACGCTGGGTCAGCGGGCCGGCCTGGGGTTCGGCGAAGCACAGCCGCAGGACGTCGGCGGCGGAGCGCAGGGCGGCCTCGTAGAGCTGCTGCTTGCCGCCGGGGAAGTAGCGGTAGACCAGGGGCCGCGAGACGCCGGCGGCCTCGGCCACGTCGTCGAGCGAGACGTCCTCGGGCGCCCGGTGCGCGAACAGCGTCAGGGCGGCGTCGAGGAGCTGGGCCCGCCGCTCCTCGACGCTCATCCTGCGGTACGCCCGTACGGCTGTCATGTCCGCAGGGTAGCCGCACCCGTCGTCCTTGAGGCGAGAAGTCCTCAGGTGCGGGCGCTCGGCGCGAGGGACCCTCAGGCGAGGAGTCCCGAGCTCTTCCAGAGCTTGCGGCCGACCCCGCGCAGCAACCCGATGTCGTCGAGGAAGTCGGTGAGCCGCTTGGCGCCCGTCTGCATGACCTCCCGGCGGTGCCCGCTGGCCTTGACCTGGGCGAGCGCCTCGCGCCGGTCGATGCCGATGTTGTCGTAGACCGCGGGGTTGACGAAGGCGACCGAGAAGACGCGGGCGGCTTCGCCGCAGCTGATGCGGGTGAGTTCCTGCTCCCAGCGCGGGGCGGTGAGCATCTGGCGGCGCAGTTCCTCGCGGGCGTAGCGGACGTGGCGCGCCTCCTCGATGACGTGGATGCGGGTGACTCCGCGGACGAGGGGCTGGATGCGCTCGTCCGGGAAGGTCAGGCGCTGCATCCAGTCGAGGATCTCCTCGCCGAGGAGGGTGCAGGCGAAGGAGCCGGGGGTGGTGGAGATGGTCTTGAGGACGCGGGCGAGGTTGTGGTTGGCGCGGGAGACCGGGTACTCGGGGGCGCCGCCCGTCTTGATCATGCGGGCGAACATCATGGAGTGGCGGCACTCGTCGGCGATCTCGGTGAGCGCGTAGCGGACGTGATTGCTGGTCAGGGGCTTGTCGTAGACGTGCCGGACGAGCAGCTGCATGAGGATGATCTCGAACCAGATGCCGAGCGAGCCGAGGGCCGCCGCCTCGTGGCGGGACAGCTCGATGCGCTGCTCCTCCCCCATCTTCTTCCAGAGCGGGGTGTCGAAGAGGGAGAGCAGCTCGGGCGGCCAGTAGTACTTGCCGTCGATGGGCGGGGCGTCCCAGTCGAGTTCCTTGTCGGGGTCGAAGGAGTGCTTGACCGAGGATTCGAGGAGTCGCTCGGCTATCTGTTCGCGGTCCTTGAGCGGGCCGAGCGCGTCGCGCAGTTCCCTGCGCGGCTCCGCCCTGTCGGTCACGGTCGTCATGGCTTCGGACACCTCACGAGTGGGTTGCCGGTGGGGGCGCCGGCGGTGGTCGCCTGCGTTCACCGCTTATGAGACTGCTTGTCAGCAAGACCGTCAATCCCCCGCGCACGACTTGTTGACCCCGCGTCTACCAACGTGTGACGCTGCCAGCGGGAGCGCGAGGGCCATCACCCGGCTCCCAACGTGCCTGTCCTGTACGCGAGTACGTGAGACGAGGGGGCGTCAGTGTCGACGCACGAGCTCTACACGAACGATCCGGGCGAGTCCGTCTGGCCGGTCCCCGCCACCGGCAACGCCCGGTTCAGCTGGGAGTACGACGGAGGCCGCGAACGCCTGCTGGCCCTGTACCAGAAGGGCAAGGACAAGCAGTGGGACGGCGCCAAGCGCATCGACTGGGGCCTCGAGGTGGACCCGCACGATCCCATGGGCACCCCGGACGAGGCGCTGCCGCTGCACGGCACCCGGCACTGGGCCAAGCTCACGGAGCGGGACAGGGGAGAGCTGCGCCGGCACTACAGCGCCTGGAACTTCAGCCAGTTCCTGCACGGCGAGCAGGGCGCGATGGTGTGCGCGGCGCGCATAGTCGAGTCGGTGCCGGACCTGGACGCGAAGTTCTACTCCGCCACGCAGACCATGGACGAGGCCCGGCACGCAGAGGTCTTCGGGCGGTTCCTGCACGAGAAGATCGGGATGCTCTACCCGATCAACGACAGCCTGCAGGGGCTGCTCGGCGACACCCTGCGCGACTCCCGCTGGGACATGCCGTACCTGGGCATGCAGGTGCTGATCGAGGGGCTGGCGCTGGCCGCCTTCGGCATGATCCGCGACACCACCGGCAAGCCCCTGCCCAAGCAGATCCTCGCTTACGTGATGCAGGACGAGGCGCGGCACGTGGCGTTCGGGCGGATGGCGCTGCGCGACTACTACAAACAGCTGTCGGACGCCGAGCTGCGCGAACGCGAGGAGTTCGTGATCGAGGGCTGCTACCTGATGCGGGACCGGCTGCGCGGGGTGGAGGTGTTGGAGAACTTCGGCATCTCGCGCAAGGAGTCGGAGGAGCTCAGCGAGCGGTCGGAGTTCCTGGCGCTGTTCCGCAGGCTGTTGTTCAGCCGGATCGTGCCGTGCGTGAAGGACATCGGCCTGTGGGGCGGGCGACTGCAGAAGGCCTACCTCGACATGGGCGTCTTCGATATGGGGAACTCCAACCTGGACCTGCTCATGAGCCAGGACGAGGAGATCGCCGAGGCCCTCGACCGCGAGCGGTTCGCGGCCGAGGAGGAGCGGCGGGTGGCGGAGGTGGCCGAGACCATCGCGCAGGGAGCGGCTCCGGCAGAAACGGCCTAGCCCGGCAAGGTCCGAAAAAGACGGCCTAAGCCGGCGCGAACTGCTCGCGGAGGGTGAACGCGTACGGGGTCGGGCCGTGCTCCCGGAGGTGGAGCAGGCGCTCCTCGGCGTCCGCGACCGTGGGGCGCTCCCCCGACGGGACCCACCACAAGGCCGTCATGGCCTCCCGGACCTGCTCGAACCACTCGCGGCGGCGGGCCATCAGCTCCCGGTGGCGCCCGGCGTACATGAAGGCGTTCAGGGATGCGGCGTCCCGCCACACCGACATGTTGATGATGATCCACTCGTCGTCGAAGACCGCCACGTCGGTGGCGTCGCCCCCCTCGCCCTCCAGCCGCCAGACGAAGCCCTCCGCCGCGTCCGCAACCGCGTTGACGTGGTCGAGGCCGTCGACGAAGTCCTCCAATTCCGGGGATTCCAAGGGGTACTTGAGCCTGGATATGTTCACCTGTGCGAGTTCGTGGGTCATTCCCCTACGGTTATCAGGGAACGAGACCTCCCCGTCGGCCGTTTCAGGGGGTGGACAGCGCCGCCTCCATCACCGCGCGGGCGATCGGCGCGGCCGCGCCGTTGCCGCTGATGTCCCCGCGGACGGCCGAGGCGTCCTCGACGACGACGGCCACCGCGACCGCCGGGGGCCGGCCGTCCTGCGGCTTGGCCCAGGCGATGAACCAGGCGTACGGGGTGCCCGCGTTGCCGACGCCGTGCTGGGCGGTCCCGGTCTTGCCGCCCACGACGGCTCCCTCGATCGCCGCGTTCCTGCCGGTGCCGTTCTCCACCACCTTCACCATCAGCTCCTGCAACCGGGACGCGGTCGGCGGGCTCATGGCCCGGCCGAGACTGCGCTGGTCGGCGCGGCGGACCGGGTCTCCGTCGTCCTGGGTCGTGCGTTCCACCAGATAGGGCGCCTTGAGTTCCCCGCCGTTGGCGACGGCCGCCGCCACCATCGCCATCTGCAGCGGCGTGGCCGTGGTGTTGAACTGCCCGATCGAGGACAGGGCCAGCTGGTCGGGGCTCATGTCGGTGTCGAAGTTCGACCGCGACACCCAGGCGGGCACGCGCAGCCCGTCGTCGTTGAAGCCGAACCGCCGCGCCGCCCGCGTCATCCCGCGCAGTCCGACCTGTACGCCGATCTTCGCCATCACCGTGTTGCAGGACCACTGCACCGCGTCCGCCATCGAGGCGTCGGCGCAGCCGGTCCCCGCGTTCGGGAGCAGGGTGCTCGTACCCGGCAGGGGGTAGGGGTCCGGGGTCCGGGTCGGCGCGTCCACGTCGGTGACCACTCCGGCGTCCAGGGCGGCCGCCGCCGTCACGATCTTGAAGGTGGAGCCGGGCGGGTACGTCTCGCGCAGCGCGCGGTTGAGCATCGGCCGGGCGGGGTCCGCGTTGAGCTTCTCCCAGGCCTCCTTCACCCGCGGCCCCGTACCGGAGAGCAACCCCGGGTCGTAGGAGGGGCTGCTGACGAGGGCGAGGATCCTGCCCGTGGCCGGTTCCACGGCCGCGACGGCGCCCCGCTTGCCGGCGAGACCGGTGTAGGCGGCCCGCTGCACGTCCGCCCGGACCGTCGTGACGGCGTCGCCGCCGCCGGGGCGCCCGCGCGAGAGCTCGTACCAGAGCGGGAAGGCCGACAGCCCGGGGGCGGTGCCGGAGAGGACCGGGTCCTCGGAGCGTTCCAGGAAGCTGGTCCCGTACGTCTGGGAGGAGAAACCGGTGACGGGTGCATAGAGCGGGCCGTTCGCGTACGTGCGCTCGTAGCGGAGCAGTTGACGGCTGTCCCGGGAGCCGGTGACGGGGCGGCCGTCGACGGTGATGTCGCCGCGCGGTTCGGCGTAGCGCTCGATGGCGGGGCGCTTGTTGGCCGGGTTCGCGCCGTAGGCGGAGGCTTCCCAGACCTGCACGCGGGCCACGTTGACCAGCAGGGCGACGAGCAGCAGGGCACAGAACCAGGCGCACCAGCGGATGTAGCGGATCACTCGCCGCCCCCTCCGGCCGGCCGGGGTCTGCGGGCGCTGTCGCTGAGCCGGACGAGGAGCGCGACGATGATCCAGTTGGTGACGACGGAGGAGCCGCCCTGCGCGAGGAACGGCATGGCCATG
This sequence comes from Streptomyces sp. NPDC060049, assembly GCF_042736715.1. Classification (NCBI taxonomy): domain Bacteria; kingdom Bacillati; phylum Actinomycetota; class Actinomycetes; order Kitasatosporales; family Streptomycetaceae; genus Streptomyces; species Streptomyces sp. NPDC060049. The sequence goes on along the minus strand of NZ_JBHWVV010000006.1, from coordinate 37,423 downwards.
CCGGTGAGCGGGATCAGGCCGGTGACTCCGCCCGCGATGACGAACACCTGGAGCGCGACGATCGAGGCGAGTCCGGTGGCGAGGAGCCGGCCGAAGGGGTCGCGCACCGCGAGTCCGGCGCGAAAGCCCCGGGCGACGAGAAGCCCGTACAGGAGCAGGATCGCGGTGAGGCCGACGAGGCCGAGCTCCTCTCCGGCGGTGGCGAGGATGAAGTCCGATTTGGCGGCGAAGCCGATGAGGAAGGACTGGCCGTGGCCGAGGCCGGCGCCGAGGAGGCCGCCGGCTCCGAAGGCGAAGAGGGACTGCGCGAGCTGGCCGGGGCCGTCGCCGCGTTCGATGGAGGCGAAAGGATTCAGCCAGTCCTCCACGCGGCTGTTCACATGCGGCTCGAACGTCCCGACCGCGTAGGCGCCCACGGCGGCCAGCAGCAGCCCGATGGCGATCCAGCCGATCCGGCCGGTGGCGGTGAAGAGCATGATGACGAAGAGACCGAAGAAGAGCAGCGAGGTTCCGAGGTCGCGCTCCAGGACGAGCACGCACACGGAGAGCAGCCAGATGGCGAGGATCGGACCGAGGACGCGGCCGGGAAGCAGCCTCAGCTTCCAGAAGAGGGTGCGGCCGGTGAGGGCGAGGGCGGTGCGGTTCGCGGCGAGGTAGGCGGCGAAGAACACCGCGAGCAGGATCTTGGCGAACTCCCCGGGCTGGAAGGACAGTCCCGCGAACCTGATCCAGATGTGCGCCCCGTTCACCGCCGGGAAGAAGACGGGCACCAGCATCAGCACGAGCGCGACCGCGACGGACAGGTACGCGTACCTCTGCAGGACCCGGTGGTCGCGGACCAGCGCGACGACGAGGGTGAAGAGCGCCACCCCGAGGGCCGACCAGCGCAGTTGGTCCCCGGCGGTGAGGTGGTCGGGGGTGGTGGCGTCGAGGCGCTGGATGAGGACGAGTCCGAGACCGTTGAGCAGGACGGCGATCGGGAGGAGCAGCGGATCGGCGTACGGGGCGCACAGGCGGACCGCGAGGTGGGCGGCGAGCGCGGCGACGGAGAGGCCGGCGGCGTAGTGCGCGGCCGGGCCGGGGATGTGGCCGGTGGTGGCGAGGCCGACGTAGAGGTGGCCGAGGACGGCGATCAGGACGGCGCCGGTGAGGAGCGACAGCTCGACCCCGCGACGCTTGGGGGCGCGGGCATCGGGTGGCGGGGGCGGAACGGGCTCCGCCGCCTTCGCCGTCAGAGCGGTCATACGGGGAAACGTAGCAAGGAGACAGGCCGTATGTCCGCTTATGTCATAGTGTGCCGAAGAGTCGTCAGAACCGGTCGGAATCGAAGTAACGGATCAGCGGATCAGCGGATCAGGAGCCTCCCCCCATGGGACCTGCGGAGTTCATCGTCCTGGCCTTTCCCGAGGAACAGCTGCGGGTGGCGGCGGTCGAGGCGGTGATGGGACTGCGCAAGGCCGGGGTGGTACGGCTGATCGACGGACTCGTGGCCACCAAGACGGCGGCCGGCGAGGTCCTGGCGGCGGAGTTCGACGAGTTCGTCGAACTCCGGGGCCTGCTCGCCCACCGGGAGGCGGCCCCGCTGATCGGTCCGGAAGACGTCAGGGAGTCGGCGGACCTGCTGGAACGCGGCAGCTGCGCCCTCCTCCTGGTGATCGAGCACGTCTGGGCCGAGGACGCCGCCATCGCCGTCCGCGCGGCGGGCGGACGGGTCGCGGGCGCGGTCCGCCTCCCGGCCGACCGACTGGGGGTGTCCTGATGTTCATCCGCCCCATCGCCTCCATCGTGAACCCCGCCCAACGCCTCCCGGGCCGCCCGCTGCTGCGCGGCATCCTGGCCCGCGGCGCCTACGTGTGGGACACCGCCCAGCAGCCCCCGGCCGCCCCGCACGCCCCGGCCGCCCCGCACGCCCCGGAGGGCGCGCAGGCCCCGGAGGGCGCGCAGGCCCCGGCAGGCGCGCAGGCCCCGGAAGGCGCGGCCCGCACCCACGTCACCGCCCCGGGCGTCCCGGAGCCGGCCGCCGCCACCGGCTTCCCCGCCGCCTCCCGCACGCCCCCGGGCCGGTCCCCGGTCCCGTCCGCCGGTTCGGGGGCCCCCGAACCGGCCGCCCCCGGAGCCGACCTGACGGACCACCTCACCCAGCTGGCCGCCCTGGCCCGCGAAGGCCTCCTGACCCCGGAGGAGTTCTCGGCGGCCAAGGCCCGCCTCCTGGCCGACTGACCGCGCCGGGTTCCCCCGCCGGCCGCCCCGGGGCGTCGCCGTCCGGCCCCTTCCGGCCGGCGGCCTCCTCCAACGCCCGGCCGGGGCCCGACCGGCCCCCTCGTGCGGTACTCGGCCGAAGCCTCACCCGGCGCTTCGTCCGGTCCGGCGGGCCGGGAGGGGCCGACCGGGTGAGAGGGGCGGCGCGGCCGACTCGGGTGGGCGATTTGTCATACCGGGCGTGGCAGCATCGGCCGCCTGGAGGTGACCACATGTCACGACGACGCCCTCGTCGGCTGCTTCGCGCCGCCTGCATCGCCGCAGCCCTCGTCACGGCGGGTCCGCTCCCCGGCGGCGCCCACGCCGAGCCCGCCGCACCCGAAGTGCCCGCAGCACCCGCCGCGCCCCAAGCCCCCGCCCCCGAGGCCGTCGGCGTGCTCCTCACCCGGCTGCAGGGGCTCTACCAGCAGGCCGAACAGGCCGCCGAGGCCTACAACGCCGCCGAGAGCGCCCTCACCGCCCGCCAGGGCGAGGAGCAGCGGCTCATTGCCGATCTCGGGAAGGCCCGTACGGCCGTCGGGGACGCCCGGGCGACCGCCGGCCGCCTCGCGCGCGAGCAGTACAGGCAGGCCCGCGGGTTCTCCCCGTACGCCCGGATGCTGTTCGCCAAGGACCCCCGGGGCGCTCTGGACCAGCGCCGGATCGCCGATCGGGAGCGTGCCCGTCGGGCCGCCGCGCTGGACCGGCTGGCCCGGGGCGAGCATCGGGCCGGCGCCCTCGCCGCCGCCGCCCGCAAGGCCCTGGACTCCGAGCAGAAGCTCGCCGCCGAGACGAGGAAGCGCAAGGAGGAGGCCGCGGCCCGGCTCAAGGAGGTCGAGCGGACGCTCGCCTCCCTCACGCCGGGCCAGCTCGGCGAGCTCGGCACGCGCGAGGCGAAGAACACCGACACCGCGCAGCGCGCGCTGCTCGCATCGGGGAAGCTCGGCGCGCAGTCCCGTCATCCCACCGCGGCGGGCGGCACGGCGCTCACCTACGCGACGGCCCAGATCGGGAAGCCGTACGTCTGGGGGGCCGAGGGGCCGTCGTCCTTCGACTGTTCCGGGCTGACCTCGCAGGCCTGGGCGCATGCCGGGCGGACCATTCCGCGGACGAGTCAGGAGCAGTGGGAACAGCTGCCGAAAGTGCCCCTCGACGAGCTCCGCCCCGGCGACCTCGTGGTGTACTTCCCGACCGCCACGCACGTGGCCCTGTACGTCGGCGACGGCAAGGTGATCCAGGCGCCCCGCCCGGGCACGAGGGTCAAGGTCTCCCCGATCGCCGCGAATCCGCTGCTCGGGGCGGTGCGGCCCGACCCGGACGGGGCCCCGCTGTCCGACTTCACCCCGCCGGAGCTGCCCGAGTCCCAGGCGGCCGCGGCGGGGGACGACACGGGTTACTCGCAGGCCGCGGCCCCCGCGGCCCCGACGGCCCCCGCGGCCCCGACGGCCCCCGCGACCTCCGCGAGGTAGTCGGCCGCGTCCTCGGGGTCGTAGAAGTAGGCGTCGAAGTCGGCCGGGTTGTCGAAGCCGTTGGCGAAGCGGTCCGCCACCGGCTGGAGCAGCCCGGCGGCGCCGATCAGGTTCAGGACGTGCTCCGGCGGCACCCCGAGCATGGCGTTCGTCCACTGGGTGGCCGGCTTGCCGCTGGTGAACCAGTACTTGTCGAAGGTGGCCCTCATCCACGCCTCGTCGAACGGGCCGTCCCCGTGCATGAGGATCGAGGAGAGGTAGGAGGCCGCGCACTTGGCGGCGGAGTTCGAACCCTGCCCGGTGATCGGGTCGTTGGCGACGACCACGTCCGCGACGCCCAGCACCAGGCCACCGCCGGGCAGCCGTCCGACCGGGTTGCGCACGACGGGCGCGTAGCGGCCGGCGAGCGTGGCGCCCGCGTCCGTCAGCTCCGCCTTCGTCGCCCGGGCGTACTCCCAGGGCGTGAACCTCTCCATCAGCCCCAGCGTCAGCGCCAGGTGCTCGGCCGGGTCCCGCACGCCGTTGAAGACGTCCAGCGGACCGCCCGGGATCCCCTCCCAGAACAGGATGTCGGCCCGCCCGGAGGTGGTCAGCGTCGGCATGACGAACAGTTCGCCGACGCCCGGGACCAGATTGCAGCGCACGGCCTCCGTCCGCGGGTGCTCGGGGCGCGCACCGAGCCCGTGGACGTAACTGACGGCGAGCGCGCGCTGCGGGGCGTCGTACGGCGAGCGGGCCGCGTCCCGGCCGAACAGCGAGACCAGCTCGCCCTTGCCGGCCGCGACCAGCACCAGGTCGTAGGTGCGCGCGAAGAAGTCGAGGTCGGAGACGGAGGCGCCGTGGATGACCAGCTGACCGCCGCGCTGCGCGAAGGTGTCCAGCCAGCCGGACATCTTCACGCGCTGGTCGACGGACTGGGCGTGGCCCTTCAGCTTGCCCAGCCAGTCGATGGCGCGGCCGGCGTCGGGGGTGGCGACGGAGACGCCCAGGCCCTCGATCTTGGGTGCCTGCCCCTCCCAGAAGTTCAGCTGGAGGTCCCGCTCGTGCTGCAGCGCAGTGTCGAACATGCACTGGGTGGACATGACCCGCCCGGTGCGGATCTCGTCCGCCGTCCGGTTGGACATGAGGGTGACCTCGTACCCCTTCGACTGGAGTCCGAGGGCGAGCTGGAGGCCGGACTGGCCGGCGCCGACGACGAGTATCTTGCGCATCTCACGTTCTCGATTCGGTCTGTACGGGCGCTCGGTGCGGTGCGGTGCGGTGCAGTGAGCAGGGGAGGCAGGGGCCGGCGACGGGCCGCGGCCGCGGTGCCGGCGGACCCGGCGGATCTACTCGGGCGTGGCGTCGAGCGCGTGCGCCACGAGCGTCAGGAGCGACTCGACCACCGTGCCCCGGCTCCGCGCGTCCATGATCACCACGGGTACGCGGGCCGGTACGGTCAGCGCCTCCCGCACGTCCTCGGGCTCGTACGAGCGCGTGCCCTCGAAGTGGTTGACGGCGACCGCGTACGGCAGCCCGCAGCTCTCGAAGTAGTCCAGGGCCGGGAAGCAGTCGCGCAGCCGGCGGGTGTCGGCGAGCACGATCCCGCCGATGGCACCGCGCACCAAGTCGTCCCACATGAACCAGAAGCGCTCCTGGCCGGGCGTCCCGTACACGTAGAGGACGAGGTCGTCGTCGAGCGTGACCCGTCCGAAGTCCATGGCCACGGTGGTGGTGTGCTTGTCCGGGGTGGAGGTCAGGTCGTCGGTGGGCACGCTGGCCTCGGTCATCAGCGCCTCGGTGCGCAACGGCGCGATCTCCGAGACGGAGCCGACGAAGGTGGTCTTGCCGACGCCGAAGCCGCCCGCCACCAGCACCTTGACGGCCACGGGCGCGCGCGAGCGGTCGTACTGCCAGCGCTGTACGGGCTCGGCGGCCGCGGCGGGATTGCCGCCGTCGGCGCCGGGGAGGATTTCGGTACCGGTTTCAGAGACGGCGGAGCCCACTGAGCACCCTTTCGAGCAGCGCGCGGTCGGGCCGGCCGGGGCCGTGCCCGGTCCCGTAGACGCGGATCCTTCCCTGGTCGGCGAGGTCACTGACCAGGACGCGGACCACGCCGAGCGGCAGCTTCAGCAGGGCGGCGATCTCGGCGATCGTGCGCATGTGGCGGCAGACCTCGACGATCGCCGGCATCTCCGGCATCCGGTCCGGCTTCTGCGGCTCGGACGCCCGGGACTCCAGGGCGGCGACGAAGGTCTCGACGTGCAGGACCTGGGTGAAGCGTGTGCGGCCGCCCGTCAGGGAGTACGGGCGTACGCGGGCGGGACGGCGGTCGGCGCCGCGTATCGGCAGCCGGTCGGAAGCCGGACTCCTCACGGGGTGTTCTCCATCGACTGGCGCAGTTCACTGCGGACTTCGGGGGTCAGGACGTGGCCGGCGCGGCCCACGAACAGGGCCATGTGGTAGGCGACGACACTCATGTCGCACTCCGGCGTGGCGTGCACTCCGAGGAGCGAGCCGTCACTGATGGACATGACGAAGACGGAGCCGTTCTCCATGGCCACCATCGTCTGCTTGACCGCGCCGCCGTCCATCAGGGCGGCCGCGCCCGTGGTCAGCGAGCCGAGGCCGGAGACGATGGTGGCGAGGTCGGCGGAGGCGCCGCGCGGGCCCCTGGGACGGGCGGTGCCCGGCGTGTCGGGGGCCACCGGGTCGGAGGAGAGCAGCAGGAGCCCGTCCGAGGACACGACGGCCACGGAGTTGACCCCGGGCACCTCCTCGACGAGGTCGGTCAGCAGCCACTGAAGGTTGCGGGCCTGGGTGCTCGGTCCGTACGTACTGGGCGCGGTCATGTGCGTGCCTCCTGTGCGGTGTCCCCCCGGTCGGTCTGCCCCCGGTCATGCCCCTGGTCGTGCCCTTGGTCGTGCCCTTGGTCCTGCGCGAGCTCCGCCTCGACGACGCGTCGGCCGTCCTGGGCGCCCCGGTGGAACCCGCCGAGGCGTCGGCGCAGCTCCTCGGCGTCCACGCGGCGCGGCTCGGGCGGTACGTCGTCTTCCCGGCCGGCGGCCACCACGCGGGGGGTCCGCTTGGGGAGGCCCTTGTCGGTGACCTCCTCGTCGGGCTCCGCGACGGGTACCGCGGGCGGGGCCTGCTCGGTGAACTGCTGCTCGGCGGACACGTGAGCCTGCGGCGGGACCCGGAACACCTGCTCGGCGGGGACCTCCGCGGGGGCCGCCGCGCGGAACACCTGCTCGGCGGGCGGCAACGGGACGGCCGGGGGCGCGAACGCCGCCGGCGCGGGCTCCGGGACCACCCTGGCCAGCAGCTCCGCGGCCGGCTCGGGGGCCGGCTCGGGCTCCGCGGCCGGCTCCGGCTCGGGGAACGGCTCCGGCTCGGGGAACGGCTCCCGCTCGGGGAACGGCTCCCGCTCGGGGAACGGCTCCCGCTCGGAGAACGGCTCCTGCTCGGGGGCCGGCTCCGGGTCGACGGCCGACTCCGGGTCCGGTGCGGCGGCGGGAGCGGCAAGGCCCCGGAGCCGCGAGGGAAGCGTGTTCTCGTTGGCCTCCGCGATCACCCCGGGCAGGTGCAGCGCGGGCGCGCCCGGCGCGCCCAGGGTGTGCACCGGCGAGGCCGGCGCGGTGGCGGGCAGCAGCGCCGCCGGTACGACGACCAGGGCCTCCGTACCGCCGTGCCGCGTGGTGCGCAGTTCCGCGCTCACGCGGTGCCTGGCCGCGAGCCGGCCGGCCACGTACAGGCCGAGGCCCAGGCCGTGTTCCGACTCGTGCTCCTCGTCGTACGCCTCCGGCGATGCCAGCCGCTCGTTGAGCGTGGCCAGCCGGTCCCCGGTGACACCGATGCCCTCGTCCACGACGGACAGCACCACGTCGCCGGAGTCCAGCAGCCGGCCCGACACCTTCACCTTGGCGTCCGGCGGCGAGAAGGTCGTCGCGTTCTCCAGCAGCTCCGCGAGCACGTGCGAGATGTCGTCGGCGGCGTGCCCGGCGACCTGCGTGAACGGGGGCAGCGCCCCGAGGTCGACGCGCTCGTAGCGTTCGATCTCGCTGACCGCCGCCCGCATGACGTCGACGAGCGGCACCGGCCGGCCCTGTCCGTGGCCGTGCTCCTGGCCGGCGAGGACGAGCAGGTTCTCGTTGTGGCGGCGCATCACGGTCGCCAGGTGGTCGAGCTTGAAGAGGGTGGAGAGCCGGTCCGGGTCCGGTTCCTCGGACTCCAGCTCCTCGATGACGGCCAGTTGGCGCTCGACGAGGCCCAGGGTCCGCAGGGACAGCGACACGGACGTGGTCGACATGATGCGGCGGTGCTCCTCCAGCCCCGCGCGCAGCTGCGAGAGTTCGTCCTCCAGTGCCTCCCGGCCCGTGGTGAGCGCCTCGTTGCGGCCGATGATGCGGCGCCGGTCGGCGTCGAGCCCGGCGATCCGGGTGTGCAGGGAGACCGTCTGGTCCCGTACCGCGTTGAGGTTGCGCACGACCTCGGCGAACTCGTCGTTGCGGCCGGTGAACCGGACCGGTTCCACCGAGCCCTCCGGGGTCGCCAGCCTCGCCGCGCCGCGCCGCAGGACGGACAGCGGGCGCGTCAGCGAGCGGGCGATGGCGGTGGAGACGCCGATGGTGACCAGGAACAGCACGCCGAGGAAGGCCAGCAGGGTCTCCAGCGCGGTGACGTCGTCGTCCCGGAGCGCGGCGAGCGCGGTGGCGCGCTGTCCGGCGAGGGTCGCCTCGACCGAGCGCATCCGGTCGACACGGGCGGTCAGGGCCGATCCGACGGTACCGGGGTCGAGTTTGCGGTCGGCGCTGGAGAGGGTCGGCCGGTCGGTGAGCCGCTTGAGGTATTCGTCGGCGGTCTTGACCTCGGGCCCGGTGACGGTGGCGGCGAGGGTCTGGCGTACGTCGGGTCGCGCGGCCCGCGCGAAGTCGTCGAGGGCGCCCAGCTCCCGCACGCGTGCCCGCTGGGCGGCGCCGGTGAGCTCGTCGACTGCGCCGGAGCCGGGGGGCTGCTCGCCGCGGGGGACGGCCAGCGCGGCGAGCAGCAGTCCGCGGGTGGCGGAGGCCTGTTCCACGGCCTGGCCGAGGGGCGCCAGCGGGCGGGTGGTGACGAGGGCGTCCCCGGCGCGCGGCGGGGTCAATTCGGCGAGCCGGCGGCCCGGGGCGAGGACTTCGGCGATGACGCCGGAGTAGGACTGGTGGGCGGCCAGCGGGCTGCCCTTGCCTTCGAGGGCCTCGGTGCGCACGGCCCGGATCCGGCCGAGGGCGCGGGCGAGCTGCTCGCCGGCGTCGGGCTGGACCTCTCCGAGCTGCCGGTCGGTGCCCGCCGTGCGCTCCTGGACGGCGGCTTGCGCGCCCTGGGGGCCGCCGGGCCTGCCCTTGGCCACGTACTCGATGACGGCGTCGCGCTCGTCGCCGAGCAGGTGGGCGAGGGTGAGGGTCTGGCGGCTCTGCTCGGCGAGCGTGACCAGGTGCTGGGAGTCCTTGAGGTCCGCCGAGGCGGAGAAGACGGCGGGCGATCCCGCCGCGAGGACGGCGAGCCCGGCCACGGCGACGCCGACGACCAGCCTGCTGCGCACGCGGACGCGGCGTCCGGCGGGGGCGGTCGCGGTGCCCGGAGCGCCGGTGGCTGGTCGGTCGGTTGCGGTGCCGTCGGGCGCGGTGCCGTCCGCGACGGTGCCGTTCTTCCGAGGCCGCTTCTTCTGCACCGGTGCTCGCAATCCTGTTTACGTGTGCTGCTCGTGCTATGTGGGCCGCTCGTGCTCGTCTGCTCGTGTGGCCGGGGTTGCGGCCGGTCAACGGGCGAACGCCCCTGCCCCCGGTCGTACCGCCGCTCCGTGCCGCCGTACCGCCTCAGACCATCGCAGTGAGTCGGGGAGAGAGCCGTACATCGCCCAGCCGGCCACACGAAGGAGTGAACAGTACGGAGGAGTTGGCGACCAACTCGGCGACCGGGTGTCAGGGCCTGGCCTTGGACGGGTGGTTGAAAGATCGATGTGGCTTTTGACAGGATGCCCGCCCACATACCGGCGGTCACCCCACGGGTCACAGAGTTTGACTATGCGCCCCACCCGTCCCATCCTCCCCCCATTGGTCCGTACTTTGTCCGGGCCGTCCCGCCGCCCGCGCACCCTCGCGGGCAGAATGCCCGTATGCGCATCGATCTCGCCTCGGCCCCGGGCAGCCCGGAACGCCCCAACGAGGACTGGCTGTCGGCCGCGGTGCCCGCGTCGGGCGGCGGGGTCCTGGTCGCCCTCGACGGGGTCACCCCGCCACCGGGCGACGTCGGCTGTGCGCACGGCGTGCCGTGGTTCACGGCCCGACTCGGTGGCCGATTGACCGAACTGTCCGGATCGCGGCGGGACATGCCGCTCGACCGCGTCCTGGCACGGGCCATCGGCGCCACCGCCGACGCCCATCGCGACACCTGTGACCTTTCTCACGTGCGGACTCCGCAGGCCACGGTGGTCGTGGTGCGGTGGGACGAGACCCACGTCGAACACCTGGTGCTCTCCGACTCCGTACTCCTCCTCCAGGCGCCCGGTGGCGAGGTGAGCGCGGTCCTCGACGACCGGCTGGACCTGATCCCGCGCGAGCGGCTGCGCACGGCGGCCTCGGCGGACCTGCTGCGCAACGCGGAGGGCGGCTTCTACACCGCCGCCGCGGACCCGGCGGTGGCGGCCCGCGCGGTGACCGGGCGCACGCCGCGGGCGCGGGTGCGGGCGGTGGCGGCGCTCACGGACGGGGCGAGCCGGTGGACGGACACGTTCGGGGAGGGCGACTGGGCCGCGTGCCTGGCGGTCCTGCGCGAGGAGGGCGCCCGGTCCCTGATCCGGCGCGTACGCACCCTGGAGACGGACCCGGACCGCCCGCGGTCGCGCGGAAAGCGGCACGACGACGCGTCGGCGGTGTACGCGGAGCTCTAGGCCGTCTCTTTCGGATCTCGGCCGTCTCTTCGCTACTACTCCGCGCTCGCGTTCAACTGGTTCAGCAGCCGGGCCAGTTCCGCCACTTCCCCGCGGTCCCAGTCCGCGAGCTTGCGCATGTACTGCTCGCGGCGGGCGCCCCGGACGCGCAGGAAGCGCTCCCGCCCCTCCTGCGTGAGACCGACCAGGAAGGCCCGGCCGTCCGCCGGGTCCGGCTCGCGGGCCACCAGGCCCAGTACCTCCAGGGCCCGCAGCTGCCGGCTCATCGTGGCCTTGCCGACCCCGAAGTACGCGGCGAGCTCGGTCGCCCGCTGCCGACCGGCGGCCTCCAGCCGTACGAGGAGTCCGTACGCGGCCGGTTCCAGCTCCGGGTGCAGGGCGCGCGCCATCTCCCCGGAGGAGGAGCGGGCGCGCCGGAGGAAGACGGACAGCTCCCGCTCCAGGGCAAGGAACTCCTGATCTTCGCTCCTGTGCACGTCCGCTCCTTCGGTGGTGGTGGGGCACCAGTATTTCGCAGCGGGTACGCCGCGGGCCCGGGGCCCCGCCGGAGCGGGATCCCGGGCCGTGGCCCCGGGCAAGGCGGCCGGGCCGGCGCGTGCGCCCGGCCCGCCCTCAGGCGGCGGCGGTCACGGGGACCGCGGCGGCGACGAGGGCCAGCTCCAGGACCTGGCGCACATCCGTCACGGGGTGCACTTCCAGCCCCTCCAGCACCTCGGCCGGGACGTCGTCCAGGTCCGCCTCGTTGCGCTTCGGGATGATGACGGTGGTCAGCCCGGCCCGGTGCGCGGCCAGCAGCTTCTGCTTGACCCCTCCGATCGGCAGTACCCGCCCGGTCAGCGAGACCTCTCCGGTCATCGCCACGTCGGTGCGGACCTGCCGCCCGGACAGGAGCGAGGCCAGCGCCGTCGTCATCGTGATGCCCGCGCTCGGGCCGTCCTTCGGCACCGCGCCCGCCGGGAAGTGGATGTGAACGCCCCGGTCCTTCAGGTCGGCGACCGGCAGCTCCAGTTCGGCCCCGTGCGAGCGCAGGAAGCTGAGCGCGATCTGCGCCGACTCCTTCATCACGTCGCCGAGCTGGCCGGTCAGCGTCAGCCCGGCCGCGCCCGTCTCGGGATCGGCGAGGGAGGCCTCGACGAACAGGACGTCGCCCCCGGCCCCGGTCACCGCCAGACCGGTGGCCACGCCGGGCACGGCGGTGCGCCGCTCGGACGGGTCCTGCGCGGACTCCGGTACGTGGTGCGGCCGGCCGATGAGCGCCCGCAGCTCCCCGGCGCCGATCCGGTACGGCAGCTCGCGCTCCCCCAGCTCGTGCTGGGAGGCCACCTTGCGCAGCAGTCGGGCGATGGACCGCTCCAGGGTGCGCACGCCCGCCTCGCGGGTGTACTCCCCCGCCAGCTTGCGCAGGGCGTCCTCCTCCAGGACCACTTCCTCCGCGCCCAGGCCGGCGCGCTCCAGTTGCCGCGGCAGCAGGTGGTCGCGGGCGATGACGACCTTCTCGTCCTCGGTGTAGCCGTCGAGGCGCACCAGCTCCATGCGGTCGGCGAGTGCCTCGGGGATGGCCTCCAGCACGTTCGCCGTGGCCAGGAACACCACGTCGCTCAAGTCCAGCTCCACTTCCAGGTAGTGGTCCCGGAAGGTGTGGTTCTGGGCCGGGTCGAGGACCTCCAGCAGCGCCGCCGCCGGATCCCCCCGGAAGTCGGAGCCGACCTTGTCGATCTCGTCGAGCAGGACGACCGGGTTCATGGAACCGGCTTCCTTGATCGCCCGTACGATCCGGCCGGGCAGCGCGCCCACGTACGTGCGCCGGTGCCCGCGGATCTCGGCCTCGTCGCGGACGCCGCCCAGGGCCACGCGGACGAACTTGCGCCCCATGGCGTGCGCGACGGACTCCCCGAGGGAGGTCTTGCCCACGCCGGGCGGGCCCACGAGCGCGAGCACGGCCCCGCCCCTGCGCCCGCCGACGACGCCCATCCCCCGCTCGGAGCGGCGCTTTCGGACCGCCAGGTACTCGGTGATCCGGTCCTTCACGTCGCTCAGTCCGGCGTGCTCCGCGTCCAGTACGGCCCGGGCGCCCCGGATGTCGTACGCGTCCTCGGTCCGCTCGTTCCAGGGCAGTTCGAGGACGGTGTCCAGCCAGGTGCGGATCCAGGACCCCTCGGGGGACTGGTCGCTGGAGCGCTCGAGCTTGTCGACTTCCTTGAGCGCGGCCTCCCGTACGTTCTCGGGCAGGTCGGCGGCCTCGACCCGGGCCCGGTAGTCGTCGGACTCCTCCCCCTCCTTCTCCCCGCCCAGCTCGCGCAGTTCCTTGCGCACGGCCTCCAACTGCCGCCTCAGCAGGAACTCCCGCTGCTGCTTGTCGACGCCGTCCTGGACGTCCTTGGCGATGGACTCGGCCACGTCCTGCTCGGCAAGGTGCTCGCTGAGCGCCTTCACCGCGAGCTTCAGCCGGACCACGGGGTCCGCGGTCTCCAGCAGTTCGACCTTCTGCGCCACGCTCAGGAAGGGCGAGTACCCGGAGTTGTCCGCGAGGGCGCCCACCCCCTCGATCTGCTGCACCCGGTCCACGACCTGCCAGGCTCCGCGCTTCTTGAGCCAGCTCGTGGCGAGCGCCTTGTACTCCTTGACGAGCTCGGAGACCGCGCCGGGCAGCGGATCCGGGACGGCCTCGTCCACGGTCTCCCCCTCGACCCAGAGGGCGGCCCCCGGCCCGGTGGTCCCGGCCCCGATGCGGACCCGGCCGCGTCCCCGGATCAGGGCCCCCGGATCCCCGTCCGAGAGCCGTCCCACCTGCTCGACGGTCCCCAGCACCCCGGTCCCGGCGTACTTCCCGTCGACCCGTGGCACGAGCAGCACCTGCGGCTTCCCGGTCGCGGCGGCGGCTTGCGCGGCCTCGACGGCTCCTCGCACCTCGGCGTCGGACAGGTCCAGCGGAACGACCATCCCTGGCAGCACGACCTCGTCATCGAGCGGCAGCACGGGCAGGGTGAGCGTTACGGACGTCGAAGCCATGATCTTCCCTCCGGCAGTGAAGTTGAGCTATGCCGACTCAATGCACGTGCGCGCCCCAATGTTCCCCAACCGCCGTTCGCCCGGGGCGAACAGCCTCCCGAGGGTCGTACGGCCGATCGTGCGCCGAGTGCCGGCGGCCCCCTCGGCCGGGGCGGCCGCCGGCTCCCTCCGCCCTCACGGACCCCCGGGGCGAAGCCGCCGCCGCCGGCCCGTGGCGGGGACCGTCACCGCGCCCGGAAGCCTGCCCCTCGCCCCCTTCGCCCGGGGAACCGCACCGACCCGCCCGACCGGCTCCGCACGCGGGAGGGCGCGGACCGGAGGCGCGGACCCGGCGGCCACGGCCCGCTCCCCGGCGGCCGATTCCCGGCAATGTCCCAGTTCACGGGCCCCGGCGGGGCGTTGGTCCCGGGCCGGGCCTACGATCACCGCATGTATGTGGAGGGCATTGGGGTCAGTGAGCAGCGCGAATGGATCATCCGGAACTCGAAGGGCAGGAAGTTCGTTTACGACTCCGCCGCCGAGGCCTTCGGAGAGCTCGACGAGTACGGACCGGGCGCGACCGTGCTCACCCGCCGGGTGTGCCGGGGGATGTTCCGGACGAAGCCGGTAGAGGACTGGCAGGTCGTCGAGAGCTTCTAGCGCGGGGAGTTGGGGCGGCGGGATCCCGGGCCGGCTGCGCGGGGGCGGCTTCCCGGAATCCGGCCTCCGGGCTCCCGTGATCCCGCTTCGGGGATCCGGGGCGCGGCCGGAGCCCCGGCGCCGGCGAACCCGGCAGCGGCTCCCGACTCCCCGGAAGCCGATGACACCCCGAGGAGATCGCACACCGCGACCCTCCCGACCGGTGCGCACGAGGGGGCCGCGGGCACGCGCCCGCGGCCCGACTCGGGCCCCGCGAAGCCGGCGGAGCGGGGTTTTCCCGTAGGAGCCGGCCCGGGCGGACGTCCTAACTCCCCCTGACGACCGGCCGGTCCGGCGACGGCATGCCCCACTCGCTCCACGAGCCGTCGTAGACCGCGAGCTCCCGGTAGCCGGCCAGATCCGCGCCGAGCGCGAGGACGCAGGCGGTGACACCCGATCCGCAGCTGAAGTAGAGCCGCTCCCGGTCTCCCGCCACCGCCCCGAAGACCGTGCGGAGTTCGGCGGCGGGGAGCATCAGGCCGTCGGGGCCCTGGAGTTCACCGAAGGGGAGGCTGGCCGCGCCCGGCATGTGGCCGCCGCGCAGGCCCGGGCGGGGTTCGGGGGCGGTGCCGGCGAACCGCCCGCGGGTCCGGGCGTCGAGCACCGCGGCCGCCGGGTCGGCCAGGGCGGCCGAGACCGTGGCCGCGTCGACCAGCAGCCCGGCACGGGGCCGGGCGGTGAAGGTGCCGCGCGGGCCCCCGTACGCCGGCCCCTGCTCCTCGACCGGCTGCCCGGCGGCGAGCCACGCGGGCAGACCGCCGTCGAGGACGGCGGCTCGGTCGAAGCCCATGGCGCGCAGCATCCACCAGGCGCGGGCGCTGGAGTAGAGGCCTGCGCCGTCGTACGCGACGATGGTGCTGGTGTCGTCGACGCCCGAGGCCCGCATGGCTTCGGCGAAGTCGGCCGCGGCCGGCATGGTGTGCGGGGCCGCGGCGTCGTGGTCGGACAGCGCGCCGTCGAGGTCGAAGGGCCGTGCGCCGGGGATGCGGCGTCCCGCGTCACGGTGGGCGCCGACGGAGGCGTCGAAGACGACCAGCCCGGGCGCGGTGAGGCGCTCGGCCAGCCAGTCGACGTCGACGAGCGGCCCGGGCGGCGTGAGCGAACGGGAACGAGCTGCGGCCATACGGCACCTCCGGCACAGGTCCACGGGCCCGACCGGCCCCCCACCCCATCCTCCTACGCCCGCACCCGCCCCTGAGCCCCGCCCCTTCCCGGCCCGGGCCCGGAGCCCGCGGCCGGGCAGGATCCGAAAGAGGCCGGCCTGGTTCCGCGCGGCCCACCGCCGCCCTCCTCTTCCACCGGTGCCTACGGACAGTCCCCCGGGCGGGCGAAGACGGCCACGCGGGCGCCGCGCAGGGCGGTCACCGAGCACAGGTCGAAGGAGGAGGCCAGTGTCTGCCGCTTCACCGCCTCCGCCGGGTAGCCGTCCAGCGGCTGGCCGACGGGGTCCAGCAGGGCCACCACCCGGTCCACGCCCGGGTCGAGCAGGGCCTCGCGGACCTCCTCCGGTCCGCGCTCGACGCCTTGGAGACTCCGCGAAGCCTCCGGGGTCCGGGTCAGGGCGATGTCGCGCAGGGACGCGTAGAGCTCCGGCGAGGACAGGAGCCATTCGCGCCGCCGCGCGGGGAGGAACAGCACCGCGTCGCCCGGCCGCGTGCGCTCGCGGACGGCCGCGGCCACGGCGAGGACGTCGTCCTTGCGGCTCTCCGGCGTGCGCAGCCACGCGGACCAGAGGCCGACGGGGACGAGGAGGGCCGCGATCAGCAGCCACGGCCACCACCCCCGGGCGCCCGCCAGCCGGATCCCCGCGAGGAGCGCGAGGCCCGCGAGCGCGTAGAGGACGTACCGGTCGACGTACCAGGGGTGCACCAGTGACAGCGTCAGCAGCAGCCCGGGCGGCAGCAGGGCCAGCGGCAGGGCCACCCGTACGGGTTCCCGCGCGGCCCCCCGGGAGAGGAGCAGCGCGGCGGCCGCGAGGACGCCGTACGCCGCCCAGTCCTGCCAGCCCGGCCGCCCGAGCCAGCCCAGCTGCTGCTGCGCCTGCCGCGCGCTGACCAGGGCGAGCGGGAGCAGGGCGACCGCCACCGCCCCGGCGGCTAGCCGCCAGCCGCGCGAGCGCCACGCGGTGAACGCGTGCGCGGGCAGCGCCAGCACGGCGAACTCGTGCAGCCAGCAGCCCACCACGAGCACGACGGCGTAGGCGGCCCACCGCCGGCGCAGCATCAGGTACGTCGCCCAGATCACGGCCGCGGACACGAGGGCGTACGAGCGCCCCTCCTGCGCGTACATCTGCACGGGCGGCAGGACGGCGTAGGCGAGCCCGGCGAACAAGGCGGCCCGCCCGGCCCGGCCGCCTCGCCCGTCCCGGCCCGCCCACCGCGCCGCCCGAGCGCGCACCCCGGCCCGCTCGCCCACCCCGCCGCGGTCGCTCCCGCCGGCCCCGTCGGTCCGTCTGACCCCCTCGGTCCCGCCGGCCCGCCCCGCCCCGTCGGTCCGCCCCGCCCCGTCGGTCCGCCCGGCCGCGCCCGTGTCCTGCGCCGTCAGGCGGTGTGCGATCGCGGCCACGCCGGCCGAGGCGAGGGCGGTCGCGGCCACCGACGGGAGGCGCAGTGGCCACAGGGCGGCGGTGTCGGAACCGGTGCCCGACAGTGCGAAGACGGCGTGCATCAGCAGGTAGTACAGGCCGTGCACGGCGTCGACCTGGCCGAGGAGTTCCCAGAGGCCGCCGAGCGGCCGGTGCGCGACCTGCCAGGTGACGGACTCGTCGCGCCACATGGAGCCGCCGCGCGAGAGGCCCCAGAGACCGAGTACGACGGCGGTGAGCGGCGGCAGCCAGCGCCAAGGGGCGAAGCGGCTGATGTCGGCCTCCGGGTGCTATCCGTGCGGGTGGTGCTGACTCCATACTCGGGGTTCGAGCCGGAATACCTGCGGGGGTGGGGCATGCGAGGGCGTGGATGGCGAGTGGGCTTGGCGGCGGCGACCCTGGCGGCGGCCGTGGCCGCGGGCGGATGCGCGTCCGACGGTGGCGGGGAGCCGGAGAACGGGGCCTCCCCGGCGCCGGGCGCGAGCGGCGCCTCCCCGGATGCGCCGGCCACCGGCACGCCGGGTCCGGGGCCGAGCGCGACCGCGGACCCGGGCAACGGCGGCACCGGACCCGCGCCCGGTCCGTCCGCGTCCGCTCCCGCACCGAGCCCCTCGCCGCCCGCCTCCGAGGAGACCCTCGTGGCCGTCACCCGCAGCGGTGGCCTCACGGGGAAGAACAGCACGCTGGTCATCAAGAATGACGGATCGTTCCTGCGGCTCGACACCAAAGCCGCGGTGATCGGCACCGACAAGCTCTCGGCGCAGGCCCTCGCGAAGCTGCGGACCGCCCTCAAGGAGGCGGACTTCGCCCACCTGCCCCGGATCTCACTGCCCGACCAGCCCGTCGCGGACAGCTACACCTACGCCTTCCGGCACGACGGCCACGAGGTCGCCGCCGCCCAGACGAAGCTGCCCGAGCCCCTGGAGAGGGTCCTGAGCGCGCTCCCGCCCTTCAGCCCGAGCTGAGGGCTGTCCCGCGATCCCCGGCGGGCGGGACGGCCCCGGCCCCCAGTCCCGTCCCCGCCACCGTGATCTCCCGCAGTCGCCGGTCCAGGTACCCCGCCAGCAGGCCGGACATGTCCACGCCCTCCGGATCCAGGACCCACTGGATCTGGAACCCGTCCATCACCGCCAGCAGCTCCCGGCCGACGGCCTCGCAGTCCGTCCCGGGCCGGACCTCGCCGCGTGCCACACCCGCCCTCAGCAGACCGACGCTGTGGCCGAGCACCCGGGCGTAGCGCTGCCGGAAGTAGCCGTGCGCGGGGTGGCCGGGGTTCCCCGACTCCCCGACCAGCGTGTTGTACATGCGGACGAGGCCTGGCCGACGGGTGTTGTCGGCGGCGAGGGCGACGACCGCGGTGAAGTGCGCGGCGACCGAGGGGACCTCCTCGTCCGGCGCGGTGAAGAGCCGTTCCACGTCGTGCTGCTCGCTCTGCGCCAGGACCGACAGCAGCAGGTCCTCCTTGCCCCGGAAGTGGTGCAGCAGGCCGCCCTGTGTGATCCCGCAGTCGTGGGCGATCCGGGCCAGTGAGGAGGCGTGGAAGCCCCACTGCGCGAAGTGCTCGACGGCGGTGTCGAGGATCTTCCGGCGGCGTGCGTCGCCGACCGCGTAGCCGCCCCGGTTGCCGCGGCCGCCCGTCGCCTTCGGGGGCGTCCGCTCCTCGTCCTCTGCCATGGCGACCACCCTACGACCGGGAAGGTCCACGGGTCGCGGCGCCCGGCACGGGAGGCATGTCGGTCTCCCCTCTCACCCGGGATCCCGCCCGCGCGCCCGGCGCCTGCCCGGCACCCGCCCTCCGCAGCGGCCCGCTCCCCCGCCCCCGGACGGCGTGATCCACGTCACCGGACGAAAACCTAGTAGGTGCGCGGTTTTCGCGCCTACCGTGAGCCGCCAGGCCGGCGACGAGGCCGACCGCCCGCGCCCATCCCTCTCAGGAGCCCGGCCATGAAGACCTCCCCCGCCACGTCCGCCACCCCGCCGACACCCGCCCCCGCCTACCGGGACGCCTCCCTCCCCGTCGACCGGCGCGTCGAGGACCTGCTCTCCCGGATGACCCTGGAGGAGAAGGCCGGCCAGCTGTTCCACGCGATGCTGATGATGAATCCGGACGGCACCCCGCTCACCGAGACCGACGGCTCGATCCTCCCGTTCACCACGTCCGAGCTGATCGAGGGCCGCTCCCTCACGCACTTCAACCTCCTCGGCAGCTACGGCGCCCGCGAGATGGCCACCTGGCAGAACGCCATCCAGGAGATGGCCGCCGGCACCCGCCTCGGCATCCCGGTGACCCTGTCCACGGACCCCCGGCACTCCTTCACGGACAACGTCGGCGCCTCCTTCAACGCCGGCGCGTTCTCCGCCTGGCCGGAGGCCGTCGGCCTCGCCGCGATCGGCGACCCGGAGCTGGTCCGGGAGTTCGCCGACATCGTGCGCCGCGAGTACCTCTCCGTCGGCTTCCGCGTCGCCCTGCACCCGCAGATCGACCTGGCCACGGAGCCGCGCTGGGCGCGCCAGTCGGGCACCTTCGGTTCGGACGCGGAGCTGACGGGCGAGCTCGTACGGGCGTACGTACGCGGCCTGCAGGGCGAGGTGCTCGGCGCGGCCTCGGTCTCCGCGATGGTCAAGCACTTCCCGGGCGGCGGCCCCCAGAAGGACGGCGAGGACCCCCACTTCGCGCACGGCAAGGAGCAGGTCTACCCGGGCGGGATGCGCGAGCACCACCTGGAGCCGTTCAGGGCGGCCGTCGCGGCCGGCTGCGCGCAGATGATGCCGTACTACGGCCAGCCCATCGGCACCGACTGGGAAGAGGTCGGCTTCGGCTTCAACAAGGGCGTCGTCACGGGCCTGCTCCGCGAGGAGCTCGGCTTCCAGGGCGTCGTCTGCACCGACTGGGGCCTGCTCACGAACGCGACGATCTTCGGCGAGGAGC
The DNA here is from genome assembly GCF_042736715.1 of Streptomyces sp. NPDC060049. Classification (NCBI taxonomy): domain Bacteria; kingdom Bacillati; phylum Actinomycetota; class Actinomycetes; order Kitasatosporales; family Streptomycetaceae; genus Streptomyces; species Streptomyces sp. NPDC060049. The sequence continues at coordinate 17,609 of NZ_JBHWVV010000006.1, read as the reverse complement.
ACCCGGCACGCGCCTGGGGCCTGGAGCACCTGAGCGTCGCCGAGCGCGCGGCCCGCTCGCTGGAGGCGGGCTCGGACCAGTTCGGCGGCGAGCAGTGCCCCGAGGTCGTCGTGGAGCTGGTCCGCTCGGGCCGGATCCCCGAGTCCCGCGTCGATCAGTCCGTGCGCCGGCTGCTGCGCGAGAAGTTCGTCCTCGGCCTCTTCGAGGACCCGTACGTGGACCCGGACGCGGCGGCGCGGACGGTGGGCCGGGCCGACTTCGCCGCGGCGGGCGCCGCCGCCCAGCGGCGCTCCCTGACGGTGCTCACCAACACCGGGCACTTCCTGCCCCTGTCCGGCAGGCCGAAGCTGTACGTCAAGGACGTGGACGGGGCGGTCGCCGCCGCGTACGGGGACGTCGTGTCCGACCCGGCGGAGGCGGACCTCGCGGTGCTGCGGCTGCGCACCCCGCACGAGCCGCGCGCCAACGTCTTCGAGTCCTTCTTCCACTCGGGTTCGCTGGCCTTCCCCGAGCCGGAGCTCACGGGGATCCTCGCCCTCCTGGAGGCCGTCCCCACCCTGGTCTGCATCAACCTGGAGCGGGCCGCGGTGATCCCGGAGATTGCCGAGCGGGCGGCCGCGCTGATCGCGGACTACGGGGCGTCGGACGCCGCCCTGCTGGACGTGGCCTTCGGCCGGGCCGCGGCCGAGGGACGGCTGCCGTTCGAGCTCCCGCGCTCGATGGCGGCAGTGGCGGCCTCCCGCCCGGACGTCCCGAACGACACCGTCGATCCGGTGTTCCCGCACGGGCACGGCCTCGTGCTCTGACCCTCCGGGGCCCTCCCCGCCGTGTCCTCCACCGTTCCCAGGGCGCCGCCCCGCCCCCGAAGGCGCGCCCGGCGGGCACGGAGGGCACGGCGCTGTGGCGGAAAGCTCACATCCGGAACCCGTCATAGCCGCAGGCCGACGGCTCCTCTACGCTGCACCCCTACCACGCGGGATCTTCAGGGGCGGGACATGGAACAGACGCACACCACCACCCACAACGGCGCCGCGGCCACCCCCGGCGCACAGCGCCGGGTGCTCGTCGTCGAGGACGACCACACCATCGCCGAGGCGATCGCGGCCCGGCTGCGCGCCGAGGGCTTCCAGGTGCAGACGGCCGCCGACGGCCCTGCCGCCGTCGCGGCCGCCGAGAGCTGGCTTCCGGAGCTGCTGGTACTGGACGTCATGCTGCCCGGCTTCGACGGCCTGGAGGTCTGCCGGCGGGTCCAGGCCCAGCGGCCGGTCCCGGTGCTGATGCTCACCGCCCGGGACGACGAGACCGACATGCTCGTCGGCCTCGGGGTCGGCGCCGACGACTACATGACGAAGCCCTTCTCGATGCGCGAGCTGGCCGCGCGGGTCCACGTGCTCCTGCGCCGGGTGGAGCGGGCCACGCTGGCCGCACACGCTCCGCGCGGAGCCACCCTGCGCCTGGGGGACCTGGAGATCGACCACGCGCAGCGCCGGGTCCGGGTGCACACCGAGGACGTGCACCTGACACCGACCGAGTTCGACCTCCTGGTGTGCCTGGCCGGGACGCCGCGGGCGGTGCTCTCCCGGGAGCAGCTCCTCGCCGAGGTGTGGGACTGGGCCGACGCGTCCGGGACCCGTACCGTCGACAGCCACATCAAGGCCCTGCGCCGGAAGATCGGCGCCGAGCGGATCCGTACGGTCCACGGCGTCGGGTACGCCCTGGAGACCCCGGCGCAGCCGTGAGCGGGTACCGGCCGCCGGGGCAGCGGCCTCCCGGGGGGCTGCGCCCCTTCTCGCCGTTCTCGATCAAGACGAAGCTGGGCACGCTCGTCGTGGTGTCGGTCTTCATCACCACGGGCCTGCTGATGGTGGCGATGCGCACCGCCACGGAGGTCCGCTTCATCACGGTGTTCTCGGTGATCGCCTCGATGCTGATCACCCAGTTCGTCGCGCACAGCCTGACGGCGCCGCTCGACGACATGACCACGGTGGCGAGGGCGATATCCCACGGGGACTACACGCGCCGGGTGCGCGGGGCGGGGCGCCGCGACGAGCTGGGCGACCTGGCCTCCACGATCAATCTGATGGCGGACGACCTGGAGGCGGTGGACCGGCACCGCAAGGAGCTCGTCGCGAACGTCTCGCACGAGCTGCGCACCCCGATCGCGGCACTGCGCGCGGTACTGGAGAACGTCGTGGACGGGGTCTCGGCCGCGGATCCGGAGACGATGCGGACGGCGCTGAAGCAGACCGAGCGGCTCGGGCGGCTCGTGGAGACGCTGCTGGACCTGTCCCGCGTCGACAACGGGGTGGTACCGCTGCGGGCCCGCCGCTTCGAGGTGTGGCCGTACCTGTCGGGGGTCCTGAAGGAGTCGGGGCTGGCGGCGGCCGGCCGGCCGGGGCTGACCTCCGGCTCCGGCGGGCACACCCGCAACGACGTCCACCTGCACCTGGACGTGTTCCCGCCGGAGCTGACCGCGTACGCGGACGCCGAGCGGCTGCACCAGGTGGTGGCGAACCTGATCGACAACGCGGTCAAGCACAGCCCGCCGCACGGCCGGGTCACCGTCCGGGCGCGGGCCGGCGACGCGCCCGGGAGTCTGGCCCTGGAAGTCCGCGACGAAGGCCCCGGAATCCCGGAGGAAGAACGCCACCGGGTCTTCGAGCGGTTCAACCGGGGCAGCGCGCGGGGCGGCGACGGCGGGACCGGTCTGGGCCTGGCGATCGCCCGGTGGGCGGTCGGGCTGCACGGCGGGCACATCGGAGTGGCCGAATCGTCACGGGGCTGCCGCATCCTCGTCACGCTTCCGGGCAGCTCGCAGGTGCCGGGTTGACGTAGGGTTCGAGTGGGAAGGACATGATCTCGGCCACAAGCGCCGGGGTCCGTCAGGGGTGCGAAGCCAAGGGGGCCGCAACCGCGGTGCCTCCTGCCCGAACCAGGCTTGTTTCCCGCCATTCCAGGTGGTGAAACCCGCCGTTCGATGTGACGTAGGCGACGGAAGTCCCGCCCGGTCTGCATCTGACCGTCTGGGAGGCGTAGCCTTTATTCCCGCTGTCCATACCTTGTGAAGCGGAAGAGGGCGGTTGCCGCCGTGTCGCCACAGTCCCCCAGTAACTCGAGCACCACGACCGAAGCAGGAGGAGGCGGGAAGAACCCCGCCCCAGGCTTCGGCGCGAATGAGTGGCTCGTCGACGAGATCTATCAGCAGTACCTCCAGGACCCGAACTCGGTAGACCGGGCCTGGTGGGATTTCTTCGCCGACTACAAGCCGGGGGGCGCTGCCGCTCCGGTCACGGCGGATAAGCCCACGGAGCAGCCGACTCCTCCCCCCGCCGCGACGACGGACGGCGCCTCCGCACAGGCCGCCGCCGCCTCCGCCGTGACTCCGCAGGCCTCCGACGCCGCCGCCGCGACACCTGTGCCAGCTCCTGCCCCTGTACCTGCCACCCCCTCTGGTGCCCCTGCTGTGACTGTCACCTCCCAGGCCCCGGCCGCCGCACCGGCCGCTCCTGCCCCTCAGGCCCCGGCTCCGGCCGCCGCCCCCGCCCCCGCAGCGCCCCAGAAGGCCGCGCCCGCCACCGAGGCCCCTGCCGGCCCCGAACTGGTGACGCTCCGCGGCCCGGCGGCTGCCGTGGTCAAGAACATGAACGCCTCGCTGGAAGTGCCGACGGCCACGTCCGTCCGCGCCGTCCCGGTGAAGCTGCTGTTCGACAACCGCATCGTCATCAACAACCACCTCAAGCGCGCCCGCGGTGGGAAGATCTCCTTCACCCACCTCATCGGCTACGCGATGGTGCAGGCCATCAAGGCCATGCCGTCGATGAACTACTCCTTCTCGGAGAAGGACGGCAAGCCGACCCTGGTCAAGCCGGAGCACATCAACTTCGGCCTCGCGATCGACCTGGTGAAGCCCAACGGCGACCGCCAGCTCGTCGTCGCCGGCATCAAGAAGGCCGAGACCCTCAACTTCTTCGAGTTCTGGCAGGCCTACGAGGACATCGTCCGCCGGGCCCGCATCGGCAAGCTGACGATGGACGACTTCACCGGCGTCACCGTCTCGCTGACCAACCCGGGCGGCCTGGGCACCGTCCACTCCGTGCCCCGCCTGATGCCCGGGCAGTCGGTCATCATGGGCGTCGGCTCGATGGACTACCCGGCCGAGTTCCAGGGCACCTCGCAGGACACCCTGAACAAGCTGGGCATCTCCAAGGTCATGACCCTGACCTCGACCTACGACCACCGGGTCATCCAGGGCGCGGCCTCCGGCGAGTTCCTGCGCGTCGTTGCGAACATGCTGCTCGGCGAGAGCGGCTTCTACGACGACGTCTTCGAGGCGCTGCGCATCCCGTACGAGCCGGTCCGCTGGCTCCGGGACATCGACGCCTCGCACGACGACGACGTCACGAAGGCCGCCCGCGTCTTCGAGCTGATCCACTCCTACCGGGTCCGCGGCCACGTCATGGCCGACACCGACCCGCTGGAGTACAAGCAGCGCAAGCACCCCGACCTCGACATCACCGAGCACGGCCTCACCCTGTGGGACCTGGAGCGCGAGTTCGCGGTCGGCGGCTTCTCGGGCAAGTCGATGATGAAGCTCCGCGACATCCTCGGCGTGCTGCGCGACTCGTACTGCCGCACGACCGGCGTCGAGTTCATGCACATCCAGGACCCGAAGCAGCGCCGCTGGATCCAGGACCGCATCGAGCGTCCGCACTCCAAGCCGGAGCGCGAGGAGCAGCTGCGGATCCTGCGCCGGCTGAACGCCGCGGAGGCCTTCGAGACCTTCCTGCAGACGAAGTACGTCGGCCAGAAGCGCTTCTCCCTGGAGGGCGGCGAGTCCGTCATCCCGCTGCTCGACGCCGTCATCGACTCGGCCGCCGAGGCCCGCCTCGAAGAGGTCGCGATCGGCATGGCCCACCGCGGCCGCCTGAACGTGCTCGCGAACATCGTCGGCAAGTCGTACGCGCAGATCTTCCGCGAGTTCGAGGGCAACCTCGACCCGAAGTCCATGCACGGCTCCGGCGACGTCAAGTACCACCTGGGCGCCAACGGCACCTTCACGGGCCTGGACGGCGAGCAGATCAAGGTCTCGCTCGTCGCCAACCCCTCGCACCTGGAGGCGGTGGACCCGGTCCTGGAGGGCGTGGTCCGCGCCAAGCAGGACATCATCAACAAGGGCGGCACGGACTTCACGGTCCTGCCCGTCGCCCTGCACGGCGACGCGGCCTTCGCGGGCCAGGGCGTCGTCGCCGAGACGCTCAACATGTCGCAGCTGCGCGGCTACCGCACCGGTGGCACCGTGCACGTGGTCATCAACAACCAGGTCGGCTTCACCGCCGCCCCGGAGTCCTCGCGTTCCTCGATGTACGCGACCGACGTGGCCCGCATGATCGAGGCGCCGATCTTCCACGTGAACGGCGACGACCCGGAGGCCGTGGTCCGCATCGCGCGGCTCGCCTTCGAGTTCCGTCAGGCGTTCAACAAGGACGTGGTCATCGACCTCATCTGCTACCGCCGCCGCGGGCACAACGAGTCCGACAACCCGGCGTTCACGCAGCCGCTGATGTACGACCTCATCGACAAGAAGCGCTCGGTGCGCAAGCTGTACACCGAGTCCCTCATCGGTCGCGGCGACATCACCCTGGAAGAGGCCGAGCAGGCCCTGCAGGACTTCCAGGGCCAGCTGGAGAAGGTCTTCGCGGAGGTCCGCGAGGCCGCCACGCAGCCCGCGGCCATCCCCCCGGCGCCCGTCGCGAAGGCCGACTTCCCGGTGCCCGTGGACACGGCGATCTCCCAGGAGGTCGTCAAGCGGATCGCCGAGGCCCAGGTCAACATCCCGGACACGGTCACCGTCCACCCGCGTCTGCTGCCGCAGCTGCAGCGCCGCGCGGCGATGATCGACGACGGCACCATCGACTGGGGCATGGGCGAGACCCTGGCCTTCGGCTCGCTGCTGATGGAGGGCACCCCGGTCCGGCTGTCCGGCCAGGACTCGCGCCGCGGCACCTTCGGCCAGCGCCACGCGGTCCTCATCGACCGGGAGACGGGCGAGGACTACACCCCGCTCCTCTACCTCTCGGACGACCAGGCCCGCTACAACGTCTACGACTCGCTGCTCTCCGAGTACGCGGCCATGGGCTTCGAGTACGGCTACTCGCTGGCCCGCCCGGACGCGCTGGTCCTCTGGGAGGCCCAGTTCGGCGACTTCGTCAACGGCGCGCAGACCGTCGTCGACGAGTTCATCTCCTCGGCCGAGCAGAAGTGGGGCCAGACGTCCGGCGTCACGCTCCTCCTGCCGCACGGCTACGAGGGCCAGGGCCCGGACCACTCCTCCGCGCGCCCCGAGCGCTTCCTGCAGATGTGCGCGCAGGACAACATGACGGTGGCCATGCCCACGCTCCCGTCGAACTACTTCCACCTCCTGCGCTGGCAGGTCCACAACCCGCACCACAAGCCGCTCATCGTCTTCACCCCGAAGTCGATGCTGCGCCTGAAGGCGGCGGCGTCGAAGGCGGAGGAGTTCACGACCGGTTCGTTCCGTCCGGTCATCGGCGACTCCACCGTGGACCCGAACGCGGTCCGCAAGGTCGTCTTCTGCGCGGGCAAGGTCTACTACGACCTGGAGGCCGAGCGGGAGAAGCGCGGCATCACCGACACCGCGATCATCCGCATCGAGCGGCTGTACCCGCTGCCGGGCGCGGAACTCCAGGCTGAGATCGCCAAGTACCCGAACGCGGCGAAGTACATCTGGGCCCAGGAGGAGCCGGCGAACCAGGGTGCGTGGCCGTTCATCGCGCTGAACCTGATCGACCACCTCGACCTGGCGGTCGGCGCGGACATCCCGGCCGGCGAGCGCCTGCGCCGCGTCTCCCGCCCGCACGGCTCGTCCCCGGCGGTCGGCTCGGCCAAGCGCCACCAGGCGGAGCAGCAGCTCCTCCTGAGCGAGGTCTTCGAGGCGTAGCCACCGCGCTCTGCTCGAACAGCGCAAGGCCCGGCCCCCCGAGGGGGCCGGGCCTTCCGGCTTTCGCAGCCCGGCGGGGCCCGAGCCCTGCGCAGCGGCCCCCGGGGCGTCAGCCGGCCGCGTGCGCGGTCAAGTTCGGGTGCGCCGCACACCAGGCGACCCGGTCCCGCTCCACCGCCGCCCGCGCCGCCGCCTGTTGGCCCCCCGGCGGCTCGAGCGCGTCCATGGCCCGCTCGGCCGCGGCCATCGCTCCGACGAACACCCGCCCGGCGGCGGTGAGTTCCGGCCGCTCGAGGAGCACCGGCAGCACAGCTGCCACCTGCGCCCGGATCCGGGCGTGCTGCGCCCACGCCCCCCTGGCCCCGTAGAGGGCGGCACGCTGCCAGTAGCCCGCCAGTGCCAGATGCGCGTACGCGCCCCGCAGCAGCCCCTCCAGGGGCCGTGGATCGCCGCGCCAGGGGGCCCAGTAGCACGCGGAACGGTCGGCGGTGTGCAGGGCGACCGTCTGCGCCAGTGCCGCCAGCTTGCCGTGCTGGACCTCGTGCACGAGGGTCGCGGCCAGTGCGGGCGGGGCCTGGGCCCGGCCCAGTACGCAGCCGGCGGCCTCGGGTACGTTTCCGGCGGTGCCGCGGGAGCTCCCGGACAGCGGTACGACCGAGCGCAGCAGCAGGCCCGCCTCTTCCGCGCGGCCGGTGTCGTAGCGCCGCAGCAGGGTGAGGGCGCCGGACCACTGGGTGTCCCAGCGCTTGTGGCCCTTGGGCGTGAGGCGGCGGGCCGCGGGCACGGACCCGGGGGCGCGGTAGGGGTCGAGGTCGTCCAGGGCCGTCCGCCCGCCCGGCAGCGCGTGCAGGGCGAGCACCGCCGGGTCCCCGGGGTCCCAGGAACCCTCGGTGAGGACGAGCGGGCCGGGGCGGGTCGGGCGCAGCAGTCCGAGGGTGGGCAGTACGAGCCGTCCGTGCGCGGGCCGCAGCGTGGCCTTGAAGCCGATCCCGGCCCGCAGCGCCGCGGCGGCGGCGAGCGCTCCGAGGTGCCCGGTGTCGGGCGGCGGGCCGTACGGGGCGCGCAGGCGCCGCAGCGTCTCCTCGGCCCAGACCCCGGTGGCCGGATAGTGCACCACGTCGCCGGCCGCGCCCGGGTCGCGCCGCTCGGCCTCTTCCAGCAGGGCCCAGTACTCGGCCGCCTGTGTGCCGGGGACGGCGTCGGCCACCTCCCGCAGCACCTCGCGCAGCAGCTCCAGCCGCCGGGTCCGCCGTATGCCGCGCACCAGCGCGGTGCCCTCGGCTGACGGCTCGGTCGAGCCGATCGCCCGTAGCTCTCCCTCGCCGGGCTCCGGATGGTCCATCGCCTGCCTTCCGCCGCGGACGCTCCATCCCTGCCCCGGGGACGAGCTCCGCGAACGGCGGAAAGCGGTCACGTCCGACCACCGCGGCCGGGCGGATTATCCTGGCGGGAAACACCCCACCACCGCACGGAGCCCGACTTGTACTTCACCGATCGCGGCATCGAGGAGCTGGAGAAGCGGCGCGGCGAGGAGGAGGTCACCTTCGAGTGGCTCGCCGAGCAGTTGCGCACCTTCGTCGACCTGAACCCGGACTTCGAGGTCCCGGTGGAACGCCTCGCCACCTGGCTGGCCCGCCTGGACGACGACGAGGACGAGGACGACGCGTAGGCCTCGGCGTATGACGAAGGGGCCCGGCCGCTGACGCGGCCGGGCCCCTTCGTCATCGTCCCGCGGGACAGGGCTGCTCAGGGCGCGCTCAGGCGGCCTTGGTCTCCCAGAAGATGCGGTCGATCTCGGCGATGAGCTCCAGCGCCTTGGCGCCGGTCGCCGGGTCGTTCGACGCCTTGGCGGCCGAGAGGGCCTTCAGGGTGTCGTTGACCAGGGTGTGCAGCTGGGGGTACTTCTCGAAGTGCGGCGGCTTGAAGTAGTCGCTCCACAGCACCGAGACGTGGTGCTTCGCGAGCTCGGCGCGCTGCTCCTTGATGGTGATGGCGCGCGCGCGGAAGTCGGCGTCGTCGTTGGCCTGGTACTTCTCCTGCACGGCCTTGACGGACTCGGCCTCGATGCGGGCCTGGGCAGGGTCGTACACGCCGCACGGAAGATCGCAGTGGGCGGAGACCTTCGCCTTGGGGGCGAAGAGGCGGGAAAGCATGGAGTGTGTCCTCCTCGTGATCGTCTTCTCAAGGGGGAGATTACTCCGTGGGACGGCCGTTTTCGCGGGCGCCCCCGTGCGCTTGGGACAAAAGTCCAGGGCCGTGCCCGGGGCGGTGCGCGAATGTACGGAAGAGTGCGGCAGCATGCGGGTGGGACGAGAGCCGGGCGAGGAGGTCACAGATGGCGGGGAACGCGCGCTCGCGCCGGTGGACACGGGAGTGGACGTCGCCGTTGAAGCGGATCGGGACGCTGGAGGTGTCGGGCCCCTCGATGGCGCCGACGCTGGAGCACGGGGACCATCTGCTGGTCCGTTACGGGGCTCCGGTGCGGCCGGGCAGCGTCGTGGTGCTGCGCCACCCGTTCCAGCAGGACCTGCTGGTCGTCAAGCGTGCGGCGCAGCGGCGGGCGGGCGGCTGGTGGGTGCTCGGCGACAACCCGTACAACGAGACGGGCGACAGCACGGACTACGGGGCGGTGCCCGACGACCTCGTCCTGGCGACCGCGGTGGCGCGCTTTCGGCCGCGCCCGCGGCCCGAGCACGCGGTCGGGGATCAGCGCTCGCTGAGCGCGTGGCTCTCCTGGGCCTCCTCGGCGCTGCGGCCGCTGCGCGCGGACTCCTCGGCCTCCAGGCGCTTGCGGGCGCGGTAGGCCGCCACGTTGGCGCGGGTGGCGCACCGGTCGGAGCAGTAGCGCCGGGAGCGGTTCGTGGAGGTGTCGAGGTAGGCGTTGCGGCAGGGCGCGGCCTGGCAGAGGCCGAGCCGGTCCGGGCCGTGCTCGGTGAGGTGGAAGGCGAGCCCGAAGGACGCGATCGCGGCGTAGCCGGCGGAGGCGTTGGACGGGTGGTCGGCGAGGTGGATGTGCCAGTGGGGGCCGCCGTGTTCGGCCTGCTCCTCGATGGTCACGTGTCCTGAGACCTGGGGGCTGACCGGGAACTCCATGAGCAGGGAGTTCAGCAGGTCGACGGCGAGGACGTGGTCGCCCGCGTCGGCGGCTTCGAAGACCGAGCGCAGCCGGCCGCGGACGTTGCGGAAGCGGGTGACGTCGCCGTCCGTGACGCGCCGGGCCATCTGCACGCTGGCGCCGAAGAGCGTGCGGACGGCGTCCACGGAGGTCAGCGAGTCCTTGTTGCGGGCCGGCTCCTCGGTGTTGACCAGGCGCACGGCATAGTCCGAGTAATGGGCCAGTTCCACTTGTAGTCCTTACGGCTGCGGATTAGTGTCTCGGGTAACGGCTGAGACATGTTCGAGGGTATTACGCATGGAGGATCTCGTGGCGGATGCGGCACGCTCTGATACGGCATCGCCCGACTGGCAGGCCTGGCAGGACAGCTGGGACCGCCAGCAGGAGTGGTACATGCCCGACCGCGAGGAGCGGTTCCGGGTGATGCTGGACATGGTGGAGGCACTGGTGGGCACCGCCCCCAGGGTGCTTGACCTCGCGTGCGGTACGGGAAGCATCACGGACCGCGTCCTCAAGAGGTTCCCGCGAGCCACCAGTACGGGAGTCGATCTCGACCCGGCGCTGCTGACGATCGCCCGCGGCCACTTCGCGGGCGACGCCCGGGTCGCCTTCGTGACCGCCGACCTCAAGGACCCCGGCTGGCGCGCGGCCCTCCCCCACGACTCCTACGACGCCGTCCTGACGGCCACCGCCCTGCACTGGCTGCACAGCGAGGACCTGGCCGTGCTGTACGGGCGGCTCGCGCCGCTGGTCCGCCCCGGCGGGGTGTTCATGAACGCCGACCACATGCCCGACCCCGCCACCCCGCTCATCAACGCCGCCGAGCGCGCCCACCGGCACGGCGGCATGGACCGGGCGAAGGCGGCCGGGGCGCTGGACTGGCGCGAGTGGTGGGCCCTCGCGGCCGTAGACCCGGCGCTCGCCGAGCCGACGAAGGCGCGCTTCGAGATCTACGGCGAGCACGCCGACGGCGACACCCCGCCCGACTCCTGGCACGCGGCCACGCTGCGCGACGCCGGTTTCGCGGAGGCCCGTACCGTCTGGCGCTCGCCGTCGGACGCCCTCGTGCTGGGCGTGAAGTAGCGCGGGCGAGCGGAGCGCGGGAGTGCGCCGGCGCGGCCGGACATGCGCCAGGGGCGGTACGGGAGGACCCGTACCGCCCCTGGCGCGTGAGGAGCCGTCACAGCACCTTGGACAGGAACGCCTTCGTCCGTTCGTGCTGCGGGTTGCCCAGGACCTCGCGCGGGTGGCCGGACTCGACCACCACGCCGCCGTCCATGAAGACGAGGTTGTCGCCGACCTCGCGGGCGAAGCCCATCTCGTGGGTCACCACGATCATGGTCATGCCCGACTCGGCCAGGTCCCGCATGACGTCGAGCACGTCGCCGACGAGCTCCGGGTCGAGCGCCGAGGTGGGCTCGTCGAAGAGCATCAGCTTCGGCTCCATGGCCAGCGCGCGGGCGATGGCCACGCGCTGCTGCTGGCCGCCGGAGAGCTGGGAGGGGTAGTTCCCGCCCTTGTCGCCGAGGCCGACCCGGTCGAGGAGCTTGACGGCGCGCGCCCGCGCGACCGACTTGCTCTCGCCCTTGACCATGACCGGGGCTTCCATGACGTTCTCGATGGCCGTCATGTGCGGGAAGAGGTTGAAGCGCTGGAACACCATGCCGATGTCCCTGCGCTGCGCCGCGACCTCGCTGTCCTTGAGCTCGTACAGCTTGTCGCCCTTCTGGCGGTAGCCGACGAGGTTCCCGTCGACGTACAGCCGTCCGGCGTTGACCTGCTCCAGGTGGTTGATGCACCGCAGGAAGGTCGACTTGCCGGAGCCGGACGGGCCGACCAGGCAGAAGACCTCACGCGGGGCGACCTCCAGGTCGATGCCCTTGAGGATGTGCGCCGCACCGTAGGACTTGTGGACGCCCTCGGCCTTCACCATGGCAGTCGTCATCAGGCCACCGCCTTGCGGTTCGAGAAGCGGGACAGTTTCGCCTTGATCTTCTGCAACGGCGTGGGCGGCAGGGAGCGGAGCGCACCGCGGGCGTAGCGGCGCTCCAGGTAGTACTGGCCGACGCTGAACACGCTGGTCAGGGCGAGGTACCAGATCGACGCGACGAAGAACATCTCCATCACCGCGAACGAGGTGGACGCGATGTCCTGGGCCGCGCGCAGCAGGTCGAAGTACTGCACGGCGACGACGAGCGACGAGGTCTTGAGCATGTTGATGAACTCGTTGCCCGACGGCGGCACGATCACCCGCATGGCCTGCGGCAGCACGACCCGGCGCATGGTCTGCATGCGGGTCATGCCGAGCGCGTGCGAGGCCTCGCTCTGGCCCTCGTCGACCGACTGGATGCCGGCCCGGACGATCTCCGCCATGTACGCGCCCTCGTTCAGGCCGAGGCCCAGGAGGGCGGCCAGGAACGGCGTCATGACCTGGGTCATCTCGTCCTTGTAGAACCCGAGGTTCAGGATCGGGAAGATCAGGGCGAGGTTGAACCAGATGAGGAGCTGCACGTACACCGGGGTGCCGCGGAACAGCCAGATGTAGAACCAGGCGATGGTGCTGGTCACCGGGTTCTTCGAGAGTCGCATCACTGCGAAGAGGACACCGAGCACCAGGCCCAGGACCATCGAGGCGACGCTGATCCAGATCGTGTTGCCGACACCACGCAGGATGGTGGGGTCGAACAGCTTCTCCGGCACGGTCGCCCAGCGCACGTTGCCCTGCGAGAAGGCGATCACGAGCGATACGACCAGGCCGATGACGACCACGGCGCTGATCCAGCGGCCGTAGTGACGGACCGGGATGGCGCGGATCGCCTCGGGGGGTACGGACCCGGCCGGCGGGGTGTCCGCCGGGTCCGGGACCTTGTCGAGCTTGTCAGTCACAGTGACTGCCCTTCAGTGTGCTGCGGTGGTACGCGGAGGTCAGGAACCGGCGTTGATCTTGGCCTCGGTCACGGCGCCGGAGCCCGCGTTCCACTTGTCGAGGGCGGCCTTGTAGGTGCCGTCCTTGATGGTCGCATCGAGGGCGGCCTGGAGGGCGTCGCGCAGCTCGGTGTTCTTCTTGTCCACGGCGATGCCGAAGAAGCCGGCGTCGCTCGGGGTGACGATGGCCTCGAAGTCGTTGCCGCCGCCCGCCTCCTTCGCGATGTGCGCGGCGACCGGGGCGTCGTTCAGGTCGGCGACGGCGCCGCCGGCCTTCACGCGGGTCTGCGCCTCGGCGTCGGTCGGGAAGGACTCGATCGAAAGCTCGCCCTTGCCGTCCGTCTTGCACTTCTCGGCCTGGGTCTTGGCGACCGACTCGTAGGTGGTGCCGCGCTGGACGGCGACCTTCTTGCCGCACAGGTCGTCGAGGGTCTTGATGCCCTCGGGGTTGCCCTTCTTGACCAGGATGGCGGTGGACGAGGAGAAGTAGTCGACGAAGTCGACACCGGCACCGGTCTTCTGACCCTTGTCGTCCAGGCCGTCCTGACGGCTCTTGGTGTCGGTCAGCGAAGACATGACCACGTCGCTGCGACCGGTCTGCATGCTGCTGATCAGGGTGTCGAAGGTGCCCGACTCGAACTTGAACGTGACGCCGAGCTGCTTCTCCATGGCCGCCGCGAGGTCCGGGTCCACGCCGACGACCTTGCCGCCCTCGGTGAACTCCATCGGCTTGTACGTCGCGTCCGTGCCGACCTTGATGACACCGGCGTCCTGGATCTTCTTGGGCAGCTTGGAGAACAGCGGGGCGCTGTTCTCCTTGCCGGACGGCGTCGCCGAGCCCGTGTCCGTCTGGTCACCACAGCCGGTGAGGATCAGGGCGCCGGCAACCGCGATCGCGCCGACCGCGGCGATCCGGGACCGGGCGGCGGTCGTACGACGGGTGGTGCTTGCGGTCATGAGCTGATTCCTCCGGCAGTGGGGAAAAACGCATCCGAGAGCGGTCGGGCACGCACCATCGAGTGTCGCGACCTTGTGTGATTACGGCATCTTGCCATTCGGACTGAGACATTCAGGGTGCCCGTCAGGTCAAAATCGGATAACGGACACCCCCCGGGGCCCAACAGCCCTGCGGAGAAGGGCCCTCCCAGCCGCACTAAACGCTGCCACCAGGCACTTTGGCCGAAGTTTTTGCGGCTCGTCTCGCCTGCCGGACAGCAAGGTTTGGACTTTTCGCCAAAACCTGGACAAGAGGCTTATGGTCGAGCAGGAATCGACTCGTCTGGGTGAGTGTTCTTCGGGTAGAACAGATCCTTACACCCCTCATCCGGGGCTCAGGGCGCGCGTGCGGCGCGCCCGCGCGTACGAACCTCCCCTTCGCGGAGACGGGCCAACCGTCGATGCGGAGTACGGACGCGGTGCCCGCCCACCCCTTAACCAGGAGTGGTCAAACCCTCAATGATTCAAAGACTTAAGGGGTCAACACAGTGGCAGCGGAGATCGTCAATCCTCGCAGCGACAGCGTGACGGACAACAACCCCGATGCGGTGTTCGCGCTGCACCGGGGCGGCAAGATGGCCATCGTGGCCACCGTGCCGGTCCTCAACAAGGACGACCTGTCCCTGGCGTACACGCCCGGCGTTGCGAAGGTCTGCAGCGCCATTGCCGAGCAGCCCGAACTCGTGAACGAGTACACCTGGAAGTCCAACGTGGTCGCCGTCGTCACCGACGGCACGGCCGTACTCGGACTCGGTGACATCGGGCCGGAAGCCTCCCTCCCCGTGATGGAGGGCAAGGCCATCCTGTTCAAGCAGTTCGGTGGTGTCGACGCGGTTCCGATCGCGCTCGCCACCAAGGACACGGACGAGATCATCGAAACCGTGATCCGCCTCGCGCCGTCCTTCGGCGGGGTGAACCTGGAGGACATCTCCGCGCCCCGTTGCTTCGAGATCGAGCGCCGGCTCCAGGAAGCCCTGGACATCCCGATCTTCCACGACGACCAGCACGGCACTGCCATCGTGACGCTGGCCGCCATGCGCAACGCCGCGAAGCTCACCGGCCGGACCCTCGGCGACCTGCGCGCCGTGATCTCGGGCGCGGGCGCGGCGGGCATCGCCATCGCCAAGATCCTGGTCGACGCGGGCATCGGCGACGTCTGCGTCACCGACCGCAAGGGCGTCGTCTCCGCCGACCGCGACGACCTGACGGACGTCAAGGCGGAGATCGCGGGACTGACGAACAAGACCAACCAGTCCGGCTCCCTGGAGAGCGCCCTCGCGGGCGCGGACGTCTTCATCGGCGTCTCCGGCGGTACGGTCCCCGAGGCCGCGGTGGCGACGATGGCGAAGGACTGCTTCGTCTTCGCCATGGCCAACCCGAACCCGGAGGTCCACCCCGACGTCGCGCACAAGTACGCGGCGGTCGTGGCCACGGGCCGCTCGGACTTCCCGAACCAGATCAACAACGTGCTGGCGTTCCCGGGCATCTTCGCGGGTGCGCTGAAGGTCCGCGCGACCCGGATCACCGAAGGCATGAAGATCGCCGCCGCCGACGCCATCGCCGGCGTCGTGGGTGACGAGCTCGCCGCCGACTACGTGATCCCCTCGCCGTTCGACGAGCGCGTGGCGCAGGCCGTCACCGCGGCCGTCGCGGCCGCCGCCAAGGCGGACGGCGTGGCACGCCTGGCCTGACCGCGCCGCGGTCAGCCGAGCTCAGGGAGGGGCCCGGCCGGAAAAACTCCGGCCGGGCCCTTTCGCGTACCCGTCAGGGCTGGATCCGCGAGGCTACTGAGCGGTAGCGTCTGCCCATGTTCGCTGCCTACGCCGCCCGAATCGACCGTGACCAGCCGCTCCGAGGCCTTGAGCTGGGCGAGCGCCCAGCCCCGCAGGCCCGTCCCGGCTGGGTGACCGTGAACGTCAAGGCCGCCTCCCTGAACCACCACGACCTGTGGTCGCTGCGCGGAGTCGGCCTCGGCGAGGAGAAGCTCCCCATGATCCTCGGCTGTGACGCCGCCGGGATCGATCAGGACGGCAACGAGGTCGTCCTGCACTCCGTCATCGGCCAGACCGGCCACGGGGTCGGACCCGACGAGCCCCGCTCGATCCTGACCGAGCGCTACCAGGGCACCTTCGCCGAGCAGGTCACCGTCCCCGCCTGGAACGTCCTGCGCAAGCCCGCCGAGCTCTCCTTCGAACAGGCCGCCTGCCTGCCCACCGCGTGGCTGACCGCCTACCGCATGCTCTTCACCAACGCCGGCGTCCGCCCCGGCGACTCCGTACTGGTCCAGGGCGCGGGCGGCGGCGTCGCCACCGCGGCCATCGCCCTCGGCAAGGCCGCGGGGCTGCGCGTCTTCGCCACCAGCCGGGACGAGGCCAAGCGCAAGCGCGCGGTCGAGCTCGGCGCGGTGGAGGCCTACGAGCCGGGCGCGCGCCTCCCGCAGCGGGTCGACGCCGTCATCGAGACGGTCGGCGCCGCCACCTGGTCGCACTCGGTCAAGTCCCTGCGCCCCGGCGGCACCCTGGTCATCTCGGGCGCCACGAGCGGGGACCGTCCGGCGCACGCCGAGCTGACCCGCATCTTCTTCCTGGAGCTCAAGGTGGTCGGCTCCACGATGGGGTCGAAGGACGAGCTGGAGGACCTGCTGTCCTTCTGCGCGGCGACCGGGGTCCGTCCGGTGATCGACGAGACGCTGCCGCTGGACCGGGCACGCGAGGGCTTCGAGAAGCTGGAGTCGGGCGATCTGTTCGGCAAGGTCGTCCTCACGGTGTAGCCGGACCGACCGACGTCAATGCGGGTTGACACCCTCCCGTTGTCAACCTACATTGACATGCATGACGGAAGCTACCGATCTCGCCGAGCGGGCCGGTGACCAGGACCCGCGCGTCGGCCTGCGTGCCGTGGCCGCCCTCCGCAGGCTGCTCGAACAGCTGGAGGCCGTTCAGGTGCGCGGCGCCCGCGCGCAGGGCTGGTCCTGGCAGGACATCGCGGCCGAACTGGGCGTCAGCCGACAGGCCGTACACAAGAAGCACGGGAGGCTCTGATGTTCGAACGCTTCACAGAGGACGCGCGCTC
Source organism: Streptomyces sp. NPDC060049 (assembly GCF_042736715.1). Lineage (NCBI taxonomy): Bacteria > Bacillati > Actinomycetota > Actinomycetes > Kitasatosporales > Streptomycetaceae > Streptomyces > Streptomyces sp. NPDC060049. The sequence goes on along the minus strand of NZ_JBHWVV010000006.1, from coordinate 543 downwards.
CACCGTGACGGGCGCGGTCGAGGAGGCCCGGCGGGCCGGCGCCGCGACCGTCACCGAGGAACACCTGCTCCTCGCGCTGCTCGCGCTGGGCGCCCTCGACCCGCTGGGCGCCGACCGGGCGGCGATCGCCGCCGACCTCGCGGCGGCCCGCCGCCGCGGCGGCATGTCCAAGGCCGACGAGGAGGCACTGGCCGGTCTCGGCATCGACCTCACCGCGATCGTCGCCCGCGTGGAGGAGACCCACGGTGCGGGCGCGCTCTCGGCCCCCGCCGCCCGCGGACGCCACGGCCGCGCCCGCTTCACCCCGGGCGCGAAGAAGGTCCTGGAGCAGTCGCTGCGCATCGCCCTGGGCCGCAAGGAACGCAGCATCTCCACCCTCCACCTGCTCCTCTCCCTCCTGTCCCGCCCCGGCACCCCCGCCGAGACCCTCGCGGACCACGGCATCACCTACGCGGCGGCAGAAGCCCGGCTGGCGGCCTGAGGTCCCGGACGCAAGGTCCCCCGCACGCGAAACGGCCCCCGCCGGCCCCGCCCCGAAACGGG
>NZ_JBHWVV010000005.1:429003-510905 GCF_042736715.1 Streptomyces sp. NPDC060049 | reverse complement strand
CACCGAGTCCTGGGGCCGCCGCGGACGCCACCACGGCCACTGACCCCCACTAGGCAGCCACACCCACAAGGAATGTGACCCTGCCACCCACCACCCCACCGAACGGCGTGCCACGGCAAACCAGCCGCGGCACGCCGTACTCATGCGCGCTGCCGCCTTCGCCGGACATGCTCAGGCAGTGCCCGTAAGGGATGTCAGGCGGTGTGGGGGGCTGGGGCTGGGGGGTGCCACTCGGCCAGCAGGATCGTCGCGTCGTCGGTGAGCCGGCCCTGATGGTGGTCGAGGATGGTGCGCACGAGGCGGCGCAGGGCTTCGGGGGAGGCTTCGCCGGCGGCGGTGGCGCGTACGACGGTGTCGATGAGGCGTTCTTCGCCGAAGCGCTGCCCGGATGCGGCGCGGGCGTCGGTAACGCCGTCGGTGTGGATCAGGACGCGGTCGCCGGGCTCGAGTTGGGCGTGCTGGATGACGCTCGGAACCCGTGGTGTGTGGTGCGAGCTGATTCCCAGGGGGAGTTGCGCGTGCCGGAGCAGCGCGTCGGGTACCACGCGGTGCCGACGGATGAGGAGCGGCGGGGGATGGCCGCAGTTGACCCAGGTCAGTGCACCGGTCTCCAGGTCCAGGTCGGCGAAGACCGCCGTCAGCAGCCGGTCGGGTAGCCAGCGGTTCAGCGCGTCGTCCACCGCCGCGCTGATGTCGGCGAGGTCGCCTCCGCCCCGTCGGGTGGAGCGGCAGCCGGCCAGGGCGACGGCCGCGGACAGACCCGAGGCCAGGTCGTGTCCCATGGCGTCGATGACGGTCACGTGCAAGGTGCGCAAGGTCAGGCTGTGGTCGAAGGCGTCCCCGCCGATCGCGTAGGCGGGTTCCAGGACGGCGCTGGAGGTGACGCTCGGAGTCCCGATCGTGCGCGGCGGCATGAACGCCCAGGCGAGTTCGGCCTGGATGGTCATCGGGTTCGAGCGCACGGTGCGCTGGATGGTGTCGCTGAACGCGGCCTTGGAGACGACCAGATGCGCGACGAGTGACGCGAGGACCGTGCATTGTTCCAGGGTGGACGCGTCGAGTGCCGGCGCGGTCAGGCGCAGTACGCCGATCCGCTCGACGCCGTCCACCAGCGGCAGCCACATGATCAGCTCGGATCCCGACGTCAGCTGCAGGGATCCGGTCCGGTAGGCCCAGCCGGCGAGCGTCCCGTCCACCGGCAGACCGGGCCGGGGGCCCTCGGTCGGGGCGGGGGTGCGCAAGTCGTCTGCGGTCAGCGGAACGAGCCTGACCTCCTGGAGGTCGGCCAGGAAGATCACCGCATCGAGCAGCCCCAAGGACCGGGCGGCGCCGTGCACCAGGCCGGGCAGCTCGCCGGTATTGATCCTGTGCACCGACCGCAGCAGTGAACTCAGCAGCCCACCGAATTCGCCTTCGTCCATGCAGATCACTGCCTGTCACCGCCGCAAAGGCGGCACAGGAGGCCCGCCGGGTCACACTGCAACATTACGCGCGCGGGCGAGCGGGCCCTGGTGAGCGGATCCGTCCGTCCGCGGGGGCGGTCGGATCCGCACACCGGCTCGGGGATGCGCAACTGCGTTCGCCGGTGGGTCGGCCGAGAGCGAGGGCTCGGGCCCTGAGCGGTGCTCTCAGGGCCCTCGGGTCGCGTACGCCGCCGCAGGGATCGCGGAGGTGTGCGGGTGACGCGACGTCCACGGAAACGATTCGGCAGGTGGCCGGTTACGCGGCTGCCGAATCTCTGGGCGGCTCGTCCGCGTGCGGTGCGCGGTCTTCCATCGCGGCGCGGAAGGCGGTCATGCAGCGGTCGCAATAGCGTTCCACTGCTCCTTTGGCCATGAGTGCGGTGACCATCCGCTCCGCAGCTGGACGATAGCCGCACAGGCTGGTGACGCTCTGCCCTCTGGCCAGGACGTGCCAGAGTGTTTCGGATCGGCCGGGGACGGACTCGGCGCGCATCTCGTGCATGGGCGTGCCCTTCTGCCATGGCGGCCGGATCGGGAGGCCGCCCGAGTCCATGAGAGGGCCCCTGCTCCGAAAGTGCCAACGGGCATGGGCTGAAGGAGGGAAAACACCTTCCGGGAGGTTTGGCGGGCGTTCCACCCGATCCCGTCCCTCGGGCGGCGTCGGCACCGCTGTCAGCTGCGCGATGTCCGCTCCGGCGGGTGCATATGGGCCGGGACCGCCGGAGCCGCCGGTGCCGTGGGTGTCAGGGCCGCTCCGACTCCTTCGGAGGTCCGGGGCGGCCGCCCGGCCGCCGCCGGTCATCGACTCGGAGGCACCGCTTTCGCGCCCGCGCTCCGCATCGACGGCCGGCATCAGTGCAGAATGATCATCGTCAATGCCGAAGGCGACAACGACCGAGCGCGTTCTCCGTCAGGCGCTGGCACTGATCGCCGGCAAGGGCGTCGGTACGATCCCCGAAGGCGGACATCCGGAGCGGCATTCGGATCAGGGTCTCGGCATCAACGGCCTGGCCCTGGCCGAGCCGGTGACCGATCCGAACGGGGCCTGACCGCCGTCATCCCGGACGAGGACACCGGCGCGCCGCAAGACGGTGGACCGAACGCGTGCGCTCCTCGCCCGGTTCGTACCGAACTGAAATGGACGCAATGTGACCCTTCGCCAGATCGACCCGAAGCAGCGCGGATTCCTGATCGTCAACTCCCACCCGGACGGCGCCGCCCAGACCGTGCACCGCATGTGGGAGCAGATCCCGGCGCGCGCCGACGGCAGTAGCCCGGTGGTCCTGCTCCTCGGCCACAGCGCCGGGTACGGGCTGGCCACGCTGCTGACGGGGCTGCGCCGGCACGGCATCCGGGGCGTGGGTGTCGCCTTCGAGGGGGCGGAGACCGAGCGGCGCACCGCCACGGCGGGCTGGTACCGCACCGCGGCCGTCGACGCCCTGGCCCACGACGCCGGTCACGACTTCGCGTTCGTCAACACCGACGCGTTCTCCGAAGCGGGCAAGGAGCAGGTGCTGGCGCTGGTGGAGGAGCGGTACGGCAAGGTCGACTACCTGATCTACAGCCTCGCGGCTCCGCGCCGCACCGACCCCGCCACCGGCACGGTCTACCACTCGGTGATCAAGCCGCTCGGCGGGCCGTACGAGGCGCCGGCCCTGGACTTCTCCGGTGACGCCCCCAAGGTCGGACACGTATCCCTCGACGCCGCCGATGACGAGGAGCGATACGCGACGCAGCAGGTGATGGGCGGCGCGGACTGGCGGCTGTGGGTGGAGGCGCTGGCCGGGCGCGGCCTGCTGGCCACCGGCTTCACGACCGTGGCGCTGACCTACATCGGCTCGGAGCTGACTGCGCCGATCTACCGGCAGGGCACGATCGGGGCCGCGAAGGAGGACCTGGAGCGGACCGCCGGGCTTCTGGACGCGGAGCTGGGAGACGAGGGCCGGGCGTTCACCGCGGTCGCCGGCGCGGCCGTCACGCAGGCGTCGAGCGCGATCCCGTCGATCGCCCTGTACACGGCGTTCCTGCGGACCGTTCTCGCGGACGGGTTCCGTACCACGGCGGAGCAGGCGGCGGACTTGTGGGCGCAACTGACGGGGGAGACCCCGCTGGAGCTCGACGGACAGGGCCGGATCAGGCTCGACGGCTGGGAGCTCGACGACGAGGTCCAGGACCAGGTGCGGGCACTGTGGGCCGATCCCGAGGCCGGACTGGAGCGCGCGCGGGGCGGCGCGGACTGGTTCATGGGGCAGATCCGCGAGCTGTACGGCTGGGGGGTCGACGGCATCGACTACGACCGTCCGACGGAGACGACGGTTGCGTGGCCTGTACCGGGAGTCGGTGCGTGAGCGGGAGGTGATCCGCATCGAGGACGGGCGTCGCTTGGAGGAGACCACGAAGTAGCCGTGCCGAGTGCCGAGTGCCGGGCCGTCCTCGGCGACGAGGTCGGCGGGGTCATCCGAGCCCCCCGCGCCCTCGGTCACGCGTCCGGCAGCAGGAGCCACACCTCGGACAGGGCGAGGCCGTGTCCGTGGGTCACCGCCCCACACGGGCAGCCCAGCGTGGCCAGGTGCCAGTCGCAGGTCACCGTCCAGGGGCCGGCCGTACCCCCGCACCCCGGACACCCGACGGTCTCGGCCGTCCACACCCCGGGAGAGGGCCTGCCGTGGCGTCGGAACAGGCCTGTGTACTCGACCTGCCAGGGCTCGACGGGGGGCGTGAGCGGACCGCTCTCCAGCGTGCCGTCGGTGGCCAGCGCCGTGAACAGGGAGATCAGACCGGGGAACAGGGCTTCGCCCGCTCCGGTCGGCGGCACGTCCACGCAGCCCGCTGCCCCCGGTATGGGCCCGTACCTCGGGGCCGCCGCGGCAGCCGGCGGGTTGGGGGCGGCGTACCAGGGCAGCAAAGCGCGCGCGACGGAGGCCAGGAGGGCGGCGGCAGGCGGGCTGACGGCACCGGCGTCGAGGTGGTGGAGGGTGGTGCGCAGGATGCGCTGCAGCCTTCGGTCCCGGTCCCGGTCCGTGGCCGCTGTCCGCGCCGTCGCGGCCCGCCGGGTCGGGAGCGGGGCGGTGAGGCGGGCCAGGACCGCCGCCGCTGCCTCGGCGTCCGCTGCGGCAGGTCGCCACTCTCCGGCGGCGAGGAACTGCCGGGCTCGCCCGGCCTCCCGGGCCAGGGCGCGCGTCAGCAGTGGCCGGGTGCCGGAGGCTCCCCATGGGGCTCGGGGTCGGGTACCGGTGCGAGGTCGTCGGGCAGGAGGTGGCCGGTGCGTCGCACAGGAGCAGGAGTGGTGACGCGCGCCTGACCGCGCCCGCCTCGCAGCGGTGCGCGGCACCTTCCGGCCCCCGACGTGCGGCGTGCGGCGGCTCCGGCATCCCCCGCGCGGGTCCGCGCGCGTGCCGGGTCCACGGTGCCGCTCGATGATGGCGGGATGGATGTCACCGAGGTACTCCTGCCGGGTGTGGGTCTGCGGTACGAGTTCACCAATCACCGCGGTGACCGGGTGGGCGTGGTGGCCAGGCGCACCGGCGACTTCGACGTGGTCGTCTACGGGGAAGAGGACCGGGACGAGGGCCGGCCGGTGCTTCAGCTCAACGGCGAGGAGGCCGACGCGGTCGCGGAGATCCTCGGGGCCCCGCGGATCGCGGAGCGGTTCGCCGACCTGACGCGGGAGGTCCCGGGGCTGCTGTCGGGGCAGGTCGAGGTGCGCGCGGGGAGCCCGTACGACGGGGTGCCGCTGGGGGACACGCGCGCGCGGACCCGCACGGGCGCGTCGATCGTCGCTGTCGTCCGGGGTGAGGACGTGATCGCCTCGCCCACACCACGAGAGGTTCTTCGTGGCGGGGACGTCTTGGTGGTGATCGGGACCCACGAGGGCATCGCGGGCGTGGAACAGATCATCCAGGGCTGAGGCCGCGTGCACACGCCGGTCGCACTACTGCTGGAACTCGGCCTCATCCTGGCCGCTCTGAGCGTGCTCGGGACCCTGGCCCGCCGTTTCGGCCTCTCGCCGATCCCGCTCTACCTGGTCGCCGGCCTCGCGGTCGGCAAGGGCGGTTTCGCCCCTGTACCGGCCGCCGGTGAGTTCGTCGAGACCGGCGCCGCCATCGGAGTCGTCCTCCTCCTGCTCACCCTCGGCCTGGAGTTCTCGCTCCCCGAGTTCGCGGTGGGCATGCGACGGCACGTTCCGTCAGCCTTGGTGGACCTGGGGCTCAACGCCGTCCCGGGAGCGGTGGCCGGATGGCTGCTGGGAATGGACGGCGTCGGGATCTTCGCCCTGGCGGGCGCCACCTACATTTCCTCCTCCGGCATCGTCGCCCGTCTGCTCGAGGATCTGCGGCGGCTGGGCAACCGGGAGACAGCGGCGGTCCTGTCGGTGCTGGTCCTGGAGGACTTCGCCATGGCCCTGTACTTGCCCGTCCTCGCCGTGCTCGCGTCGGGCGGCCAGTGGTGGCAGGCGGTGCTGGGCGTGCTGGTGGCCGTGGGCGCCGTCGCCGTGGCCTTCACCGTCTCCTACCGGTGGGGCCATCACGTAGGCCGCCTCATCTCCCATCCGGACGCCGAGCAGCTGCTCCTGCGGGTACTGGGCCTCACCCTGATCGTCGCTGCTCTGGCGGAGGCCGTGCACGCCTCGGCGGCGGTGGGCGCCTTCCTCGTCGGCCTCACCCTCACGGGGGAGACCGCGACCCGCACTCGCGCCGTGCTCAGCCCCCTACGGGACCTGTTCGCCGCCGTGTTCTTCCCGGCCATCGGGCTGTCCGTCGATCCCGCCGACCTCCTGCCGGTCCTGCCCGCCGCTCTGGCGCTCGCGGTGGTCACCGCCGCCACCAAAGTGGCCACCGGACGGTTCGCGGCCGCACGCGACTTCGTGGGGCGGCGCGGTCGGCTGCGCGCCGGGACCGTGCTCATCGCCCGGGGCGAGTTCTCTTTGGTGATCGTCGGGCTCGTCGGGACGACGCACGGCTCACTCGGGCCGCTGGTGACCGCGTACGTCTTCGTCCTCGCTCTCGCGGGCCCGCTCTTGACCCGTCTGGCCGGCTCCGCTCCGCGCGGCATGCCCGGCCCGGCCGCTGCGAAGGACGGCACGGCGGAGCCGTAGGGGGAGGGCGCGCGCAGGCGGGACGCGTACGATTTCCGCCCGCGCGTCCGGGCGCCTCCCCTGCTCGGGCATCATGAACGAGGCCTCCCATGGAGGAGGCGGGGCGAAGGAGGAATCGCGTGGTGCAGTGGTGGCGTCTGCGTTCCGGTGTCCGGGCGGTGCCCCGCCCCGTCGCCACCCCTTCGGTCTGGGCGGCCGCGGCTGTCGCGGCCCTATGCCTGGTCAGCGCCCTCAACTACCTCAACGGCCAAGGCGATCCCGCGATCGACCTCCTCGTCCTGTCCGCAGTGTGTGCCGTGGTCAGTACGGGAGCCAGGCTCGTCGCGGCGCCGGGTACGGCCCTGGTCTGCTGGCTGATCCTCAACGGCTTCGCGACGCCGCCCATGGGCGAACTGACCTGGGCCGCCGGCTACGACCTGGGCCGCCTCGGTTGCCTCCTGGCGGCGGCGGGCACCGGAACGGCCGTCGCCCGCATCGCCAGTGCGCGCGCGGCCTACCGCCGCCTGAGCCTCCACCACCCGACGGAGTCCTGATCAACCGGTCACCCGCCCTGCTCGCTCCGCCAAAAGTGACGTTCCGAGCAGTACTCGCCGGTAGTGCGGCCAGCGCGTGCAAGGTTTGGTAATCCTGAGCATGACCGGTGTCCGGGCATTGCCGCGGGAAGGGCTTGGCCGTGTTCGATCTTCTGTGCCCCAAGACCTTCGTGTGTCCCTTTTGTCGGGCTAGTGCCGTCGACGGCACGGCACGGACCGTGGGTATCGAGAAGGGGTCGTTGTCGGTGACCTGGCACCGGGGGGACTGCCCGCACCTCGCGGCGGACCGGATCCTCGCCGCGGACGACGGCTGAGCGCGGAGGGCCACCTCGCCGTCCGGGGCCTGCTCGGGTGAGGGGCGAGGGCCCTGAGCGGTGCCCTCAGGGCCCTCGGGTCGCCTGCGCCGCAGGGGATGTGGAGGTGTGCATGTGACGCGACATTTGCGGATATGCCCGCCACCCCGGCGAGGCGCCCGCGTCGGGCCGATTGGCAGCAGGAAGGGCACCGCCATGACGGCCTCACTCGAGACGGCGATCCAGCACGCCGGTAACACGGTCGTGATCAGCATCGCCGACGAGCTCGACGCGGCCGCGGAACCTGCCCTCCGCCGAGCCCCCGAAGCCCTGGCGCCCGAGGCCACGGCGGCTTTGACCGACGTGCACCGAGTGCCGTTCATGGACTCGGCCTGCCCGGTTCTCCTCCTCGGCCTCCTCGGCCTCCACGGAGCCCTGGAGCGCGGGGGCCTCCGCGTGCTGGTCGTGGGCCGGCAGCCCCAGCCGCAGCGCCTCGTGCGTTTGCTCGCCGGTCTCCCCGCGGACGGCGAACAGCCGTACGCCGCCCAGCGCGGCGCGCTCGCCGCCCTTCGCCGCATGATCGAGGAGCGAGCCGCACATCGACAGCGGCAGGCCGCAGACCGGACGAACGGACCGAGGTAAATCCTGCCCCTCTGGTAGGCGCACGAGTACGCCACCGCCGTGTCCGTCGGCGAGTATGAAGCGTGTGTGGGAGGCGGCCTGTGCCGGGCGGGTGAAGCCGGGGCCCGGATGGCCGCCTGCGGGTGCCTGCACTGCATGCGGGCCGGAGGATGAGCCGAAACAACCACCTCTCCTCCAGGGAGCCCTCCGCCATGCTCGAACGCAAGAAGCTCAAGGACTCGGCTCAGGTCACGTTCGTCCTGCCCGCCGACGTCCCGCCCGGTCCCGTCAGCGTTGTCGGTGACTTCAACGACTGGAAGCCGGGCGCCCACCCCCTCGAGCCGTGCAGCGACGGCACGCGCGCGGTCACCGTCGGCATGCCGGCGAAGAGCGTGCACTCCTTCCGTTACCTGGCCGCAGGCGACTACTGGTTCGACGAGGAACAAGCCGACGGCCACGACGGAACCAACAGCCTCCTCCGCACCTGATCCATCAACCCCGGGCCCAGGCCGCTGGCAGCCGGGCCGGCCCTGACTGCCGGCGGCGCGCTCCAAGCCCGGCCCGGCGCCCGCCCCGCCGGGGCACTCCGTCCCAACTCTCTGTCCCAACTGGTAACCGGCAAGGGCCCGTCAGTGCCGGCGTCTACGCTCCGCTCATGCGACGTACGACGATTCTCATCGGCCCGGTCGCGGCCGGTCTGCCCACCACCGGCTGCGGTTGCGCCGACAGTTGCTCCGCAACAGGCCGCACTGACGGCAGGAGGGTGGAGGCGGCGCCCGGGAGTCGATGCCGGTTTGCCGTCGACTGCCCGCGGCGGGACGCGGTCACAGCGGCTGTCTCCCGGAGCGTCGCACGCCCGTATTCAGTCGCTCCCTCGTCGAAACCACGACTCCAGGCAGCCCCGGCGAGAAACGAGAGATGAGATGAACGATGGCCTTCAGTGGATTCCCACCGCCTATGACACCGGCTATACGATCGTATTCGTCGAGAACCGGTCGCCTTCCGAGATGTTCGCCGACCTTGGCTTCACCGCACCGGCTATCGTCGACCTGACCAAGGGCGAGGCCGACCAGATCATGATGCTTGACGATGACGAGACGGTCGGAGACCTCGACTTCGTCGACGTCGAGGACGATGGCCTGGCAACTCTTCTGACGACAGCCGGTTTCTTCCCTCGACCGCAGTCCATCATCCGCGCGGGACATGCAGGAACATGGGCTTATCTGGTTGAATCATGGTATTCGCATGCGGCGAGCGATGAATCACTGAGCCGTATATCCGCTGGAACGCGGGCCGTGGCCGTCCACGCGAGTGAGGCGGGCTTTACGCGCGTCACATGCGCGGACAAGGGTGCAGTGGTCTTTTCGTCGGAGCCAGGTCTTCCACATCTTTCCATCGGGCGGATGCCTGATTTTCTCCAGCGCTTCGATACGCGAACCGGAGAGTCCGTTGGCGTCGCTCTTCTGCGTTTCCTGGAGGAGGAGTTCGGGATCGGCATCTCGGTCCAGAGCAACGAGGAAGGGAAGCTAGCCGCAGTTGCCGTGCCGGAGGAGTGAGCGGTCACGCGAACGAGAGCCGCACCACCCGTGTCCGGGACGGGCCGGCGCCACCACCCCCCACGCTCCGAGACGGCTCAGAAGGCTTTTACCGGACAACTGCGGTCCGCTGGGAGGCTGTACGCAGCGCTGCGACGACGGCCGCTGTCGTCGGGTTCGCGGTTTCGGTGTGGCGGGTCGCGGCGAAGAGCACGCGCAGGATCGGGCGGTCCTCGATGGGCACCGTGCGGATTCCGGGTGTGGTCGGGTCGATGGCCGTTCGGGGGACGAGCGCGGTGGCGAGGCCGGCCCGCGCGAGGGTGAGCTGGGCGCCGATGTCGGCGGTGACGTAGCGGGGCGTGGGCGTGAAGCCGGCTTGCCGGCAGGCGTTCAGGATGGCCTGTCCGCAGTCGGTGGTCGGCGGCGGCACGGCGAGATGGTGCGTGGCCAGTTCCCGCAGGGCGACCGGCCGCTCGCCGGCTACGTCGGCCGCGGTGACGACGAGCAGCGGGTCATCGAGCAGCGGTGAGACCTCGATGCCCCGGGGTGTCGCATCGGGCAGGTGGTGATACCGCTGTCCCAGCACGACATCGACGGCGCCGAGGGTCAGCTCCCGCAGTTGCGCCTGGTCGCTGACAAGGCAGGTCACGGTGAGCTGCGGGTGGCGTGAGCCCAGTGCGGTGAGCGCGGGGGCCACGATCCCGGCGACCGTGGACGGCAATGCGGCGAGCGTGGCGGTGGCCCCGACCGTGACTTTGACCGCTGCCATGGCGCATTCGGCTTCCTCGACGGCGGCGAGGATCCGGTCGGCGTGTTCGACGAGCACCTGGCCCGCCTCCGTCAGTGCGACGGTTCGCCCGTCGGGGCGCAGCAGATCGACGCCCACGTCGTGACGCAGCGCGGCCAGCTGCTGGGACACGGCACCGGCGGACAGTGCCAGGGACTGGGCCGCCGCGGCGATGGAACCGCGGGCGGCGACGGTCTTGAGCATGTGCAGACGGCGGATATCCAGCATGACTCGATAGATTACCTAATGGGTTCCCTCAGGAATCATCTCCTTGACCTGTCGGGTCGGGTGGGGCGACCTTTCGGTACATGGAAATCTTCGACTGCATCTCTGCGGTGGCCCGGCCCCTCCACGACTTCGGTGACGAGTTCATGTCCGACGAGGCGACCGCCCATACGGGTCTGACCGCGGGGTTCGCCCCCGGGCGCGGCTTCTACTGCCGCGGACGGTTCGGGGTGCTCGGCGAGGCACCCGCGTCGGTGGTCCAAGCGGTACAGGGTTTCCTCGGCCCCCACCTCGTCACCGCGGGCTGGCTGGCGGGACGGTCCGTGATGCCGGCGGAGGAAGCCGCCGCCTGCTACGCGGGGGCCGTGCGGACGTGGGGTCGTGCCCACATCCCCGGCGACGTCGACGTGGAGCACTTCAACCACCTGGCGCAGCAGCTGATCGACGCCGCCGACGCCGACGCACTGCCCCTGTTCGCCGGCTGGCGCGCGCAGCCCAACGCCGGCAACGACCCGGTCGGCGCGGCCATGCAGCGCGTACACGTGCTGCGCGAACACCGTGGCGCGTGCCATCTGGCGGCGGTGCGCCTGTGTGGGCTGAGCGCCCAAGCGGCCATGGTCATCAATCTCGGGGTCGAGCAGGCAACCCACTACGGCTGGCAGGAGCCACGTGCCGTTGCCGCGGCCCAGGTGCCCCGACGGCAGCGTGCCGAGCAACTGACCGACGAGATGCAGGCGCCGCTCTACGCGACCCTGACCGACCGGCAACGTACCGAGTTCGCCCAGCTCGTCGACGCGTTGACCGCCTCCCGAGCGTTCTCCCGGCCCCGGCCCGGGGCCGGGCCCGGGGCCGGGGCCGGGCCCGGGGCCGGGGCCGGCACGTGACGTGGCCGCAGACCGGCGGGCGCGCGCCGTAGCACCACCGGCAGATGCCCCGGGCGCCGCCCGGCGAGGCGTGCCGGCGCTCGGCGCACCCCTGGCACCCGGTCAGCGGGGCGCGGTGCGACCAGGCCGGCCTCGTCCGCCGCGATGGCCGCCTCCACCCGGTCGCGGGCGCCCGACTTCGCGAGTACTGCGCTGACGTGTGCCCTCACTGTCCTCTCGACCAGGTGGAGCCGGCCCGCGAGCTCCGCGTTGGACAGCCCCGCCCCGAGTCCCGCCAGCACCTCGCGCTCCCGCTCCGTGAGCCGCTGCAGGGAGCGCCGGGGATGTGCCGCCCGGTGGGCGCGCAGTCCCGCGATGCCCCGGTCGGCGACCCGCGGAGACAGGTAGGCCCGGCGGGCTCTCACCGCCCGTACCCCGCTGAGGAGTTCCCTCGGGATCTTCGACACGCTGCTGTGGGCGCACGCCGAGCGTGATCCTCGGTCTCGGTGGCCCGCCGCTCGCGGCCGGGGTACGCGGTCCTGGCCGCGACGAGGACGTCGTTGATGGTGACGCGGCGGGCGGAAGGTTCACACCGGTTCCACGCTGAACACGGCGCTCCGTACGGCGGCCCCGTCGGCGCCCGCCCAGCCCGTGACCCGGATCCGCGCCTCCTCGCCGGGGAGCAGGGTGAGCAGACCGCGGTCCGCGCGCGCCCCGGGGGCCAGGCGGTCGGGCTGCAGGAGGAGGTCCCGTACCAAGGTCAGGGCCGTGACCACCACGGTCACCGCGCCGTCGTCGGCGGAGGCCTCGACCCGGATGTCGTACTCGGCCGCCGGATAGGCGAACTCCTTGTCCGCGACCGGGAAGTGGACCGCGCGAAGACCGTCGGCGTCCGCGACGAGGAACTCTTCGCGCGATCCCGACGTCGGCGCCAACCCGTCCGGAAGGGCGGGCTTGGCCACCGACCGCGGGGCGGCCTCGACTTCGAGGACGGCCTCCCGCAGGACGCGCCCGTCCGCGGCGATCCGGCGCACGGTGACCGCCGTGCGCCAGGTGACGCCGGACTGGTTGTCGACCACGAGTGACGGGCCGTCCTCGCCGGGCACCAGGCTCAGCAGCCGGTCCGCGTAGACCCGGCGCAGTTCGTGGTAGAGGGGCTTGACGCGTCCGTCACCGTCGATGGCAGCCCAGGAACTCACCGGCCAGCAGTCGTTCAACTGCCAGACCACCGTGCCGGTGCACACCGGCCAGTTCGCCCGCCAGTGCTCGATCCCCGCGGCGACGGCTCGGGCCTGGACCACCTGGGCGAGGTAGTGCCAGCGGTCGAAGTCGCCCTCGGGAAGCGGGAAGTGGCGGGCGATGCCCCGGTTCAGCTTGCCGTTGCCGTCCTCGGCCTTCTGGTGGTGCAGCATGCCGGGCGAGTCGGGGGCGAGCTCCTCACCGGGCAGGGCCCGCCGCAGCGTCGCGAGGGCGGGCGGGGCCTGCCAGCCGAACTCGGCGACGAAGCGCGGCACACTCGCCCGGTACTCGGCGTAGTCCTGCCGGTTCCACACCTCCCACGCGTGGTGGGTTCCGTGGCGCGGGTCGTTGGGATGGTGGTCCCACGAACCGGACCACGGGCTGCCCGCCGTGTACGGACGGGTCGGATCCAGCTCCGCGACGATCCGCGGCAGAGTGCCGAGGTAGTAGCCCTCCCCCCATGAGTCACCGGCGAGGGGCCCCTCCCAGGCCCAGTCGCGGAAGCCCCAGAGATTCTCGTTGTTTCCGTTCCACAGGACGAGACTGGGATGCGGCATCAGGCGGACAACGTTGTCACGCGCCTCCGCCTCGACCTCGCCCCGCAGCGGCTGTTCCTCCGGGTAGGCGGCGCAGGCGAAGAGGAAGTCCTGCCAGACCATGAGGCCGAGCTCGTCACAGGCGTCGTAGAAGGAGTCGTCCTCGTAGATGCCGCCGCCCCATACGCGCACCAGGTCGATGTTGGCGGCGGCCGCCTGGGCCAGCCGGGTCCGGTAGCGCTCGGGTGTCATGCGGGACGGCAGTACGTCGTCGGGGATCCAGTTGACTCCGCGCGCGAAGATCCGCACGCCGTTGACGACGAAGGCGAAGCCCGTGCCGTGTTCGTCCGCGGCGCGGTCGACCTCGACCGTCCGGAAGCCGATACGGCGCTCCCAGCTGTCCAGCGGGCGGCCCTCCCCGTCCAGCAGGACGACGTCGAGCCCGTACAAGGCCGGGTCGCCGTAGCCGCGAGGCCACCACAACTGCGGCTCGGGGACCTCCAGACGCAGCACGGCCTCGTCCCCTTCGAAGGAGACCTCGGCCGTCGCGCCCGCGGTGGCGGCGCGCAGGACCAGCGTGCGGCCCGCGCCGTCGGCGGTACGCGCGACCTTGACCCGCAGTTCGACGCTGCCGCTCGTCCCCTCGACGGTGACCAGCGGGCGCACCGAGTCGAGCCGTGCGGTCGACCAGCGCTCCAGACGGACGGGACGCCACATACCGGCTGTCACGACGGTCGGCCCCCAGTCCCAGCCGAAGGCGCAGGCCATCTTGCGGATGTACTGGAAGGGCTCCGGGTACACGTTCGGGCGCTCACCGGTGAGGGCGCGGACGCGGTCCGCCTCACCGTAGGCAGAGGTGAACCGGACCTCCAGCCGACCGGCCCGCCCGGTGACGTCGAAGCGGTGGGTGCGGTGCATATTGCGCGTCGTACCGAGGCTCTCGCCGTCGAGGATCACCTCGGCGGCGGTGTCCAGGCCCTCGAAGACGAGCTCGGCGCGCTCGTGCCCGCGGTGGAGGGGGAGTTCCGTGACGTAGGACCACGCCTGCCGGCCCACCCAGGCGACTTCCGTCTCGTTGTGGCCGATGAAGGGGTCGGGAATGACCCCCGCGTCGAGCAGATCGGTGTGGACGCAGCCGGGGACGCCGGCCGGAAGCAGCGCGTCCTCGTGGCGCAGGCTCCAGCCCTCGGCCAGCTGGGTGACGTCCTTCATGATGTGCGGCTCCAATTCGCCTGGCAAGGGGCGGGATGCGTATACGAGGCGACAAACTAGCCTCCTCGTTGTCCCCTTCCTCCACATGCACTCCGAGGACCTCGGGACGATCTCCCCCGCGCTCTTCCGCTTCAAGGGGCCCTTCGGGGCGCACTGGGAAGCCATCTCCGCCGGAGCGATCCTCGTCATCCTGCCGACGCTGATCATCTTTCTGCTCCTCCAGCGCTGGATATACAACGGCTTCGCCCAGGGAGCCACCGAGTAGCGTGACGTCCGGCATCCGAGGGGGAGGGCGGCCGGCGGAGCGGTCCGCGCCTACTCGGCCGGCGGCGGGCAGGTGCTGCCGCGGGGAACGAGGCGAGCGTATCCCTCTCGGATGTCGTCGACCTCCTCGCCCGCGATGAGGGACAGCAGCGCGGTCGCCGCCCGCGCCCCGTACGCCGGGATGTCCCGGGTGAGAGCCGACAGCACGGGCCGGACCACCTGGGTCAGCGCAGACTCGTCCCAGGCGACGATCGACAGGTCCGCGGGGATGGAGAGCCCCAGCTCCTGCGCCACGGAAAGAGCGGCCACCGCCATGATGTTGTTGTCGAAGACGATGGCCGTCGGCCGTTGCGGGGCGATGAGGAGCGAGCGGGCGGCACGAGCCCCCGCGTCCCCCGTGTAGTCGGTGTGGACCACGGTGGCCTCGGGAACCCCGGCCTGCCGGCAGGCGTCGCTCAACGCCTCGTCACGGATCATCGTGTGGGCGAGGTCCGCCGGGCCCGCGACCCGGGCGATGCGGCCATGGCCCAGGGCCGCGAGATAGCGGACGATCTCGTGGACGCTCTCTCCGTCGTCCGACCAGATCGCGGGCAGCGAGCCGGACGCCGAAGGCGGCCCGACGACCACCGCCGGGAGGCCGAGGGACTCGACCGCGGCCAGGCGCGCGTCCTGGGCCTGCAGGTCGATCAGGAAGACCCCGTCGACCCTCCGTTCGCCCCACCACCGGCGGCACAGCTCGATCTCGCTGTCCTGAGTAGCGACCATCTGCAGCATCAGCGCGTACGAGTGCTCCGAGAGGACACTCTCCACCCCGCTGATGAACTCCATGAAGAAGGGCTCCACGCCCAACGTCCGGGCAGGGCGGCGCACGGTGAGACCGACGGCCTGAGCCCGGCCGCCGGTCAGAGCCCGCGCGGCACTGCTGGGGCGCCACCCCAGCTCCTCGGCGATGCCCTTGATCGCCGCGCGGGTCGCGTCGGAGACTCCGGGCAGATCGTTCAGCGCGTACGAGACCGCCACCTTGGACACGCCGGCGCGTAGCGCGATGTCCGCCATGGTCGGCCGCTTCACACGCCACTCCTGTCCTGTGCTGGTCGTCGCGGGTGATCGACCTTACCGCCCACCGGCGCCGCCCGGCCAAGCCTCCGGGCGCGACCCGGCGCCCCGGCCATCGGCGTGACGCACTCCGTGCGCGCAGCCGCGTTCGCGGCCTGACGGGTGGCCCCCGGTACTCGGCGGGTTCCCCCGCTCCGCGACGTACCGACCGAAGTGCTCTCCCGCCTCGACCGCGCGGGAGAGCACCTGGTCGGCGCGGCCGGGGGGCGTCAGCGATCCGCGGAGCTGCCGCGGACGACGCAGGACCGGTTGTTCTCCCAGCCCCAGCCGTCCCGGTCGGGGTCGTCGGCGCTTCCGTCGACGCAGTACGGGAGGGGCTGGGGGCGGGCGCACCGCCCAGGTCGAGACGACTGCCGACGGCGCGGGCCTCCTCCCGGAGGAGGAGGCCCGACCGGGTCGTCGGTCCCGGGCGGAGAGGCGGGTGGGACCAGGGGCCTCGTCCACGGAGGCGATGTGCCGGACCATGTCGGCTTCCTAGCCTCGGGGCATGCGATCACACGAAGCAGTCGACGGGCGG
The DNA here is from genome assembly GCF_042736715.1 of Streptomyces sp. NPDC060049. Taxonomy (NCBI): domain Bacteria; kingdom Bacillati; phylum Actinomycetota; class Actinomycetes; order Kitasatosporales; family Streptomycetaceae; genus Streptomyces; species Streptomyces sp. NPDC060049. The sequence continues at coordinate 494,606 of NZ_JBHWVV010000005.1, read as the reverse complement.
GATGCCGTCGGCCCGGTGAACTCCCCCCGCGGCTCCGGCACGAGCGCCGGACGGGGGCCGCGCGCGCAGGGCGGCCGCGGCGTCGCCCTCGCCCTCGACCAGGCCCCCGCACCGCCCTTGCCGGAACCGACTCGCGCGACGCCTTGGGCGCAGCCTGGGCCTCGGCCTTGGGCACCGCCTTGTGCGTCGCCGACCGTACCCAGCAGCCCGAGGAGACTCGTGAACACCCTCAGCTCCGCCGCGCGCCGCGCCTCCGCCGTGAGCCTCGTCCTCGCAGCCTGCCTCACCACTTCCCCCGCCCTGGCAGCCGCCGCCGATGTCCCGGCCGTGGCCGGCTCCGGGACCGGGCTCGACCGGTACTACCGGCAGCACCTCGGCTGGGGCAGCTGCGCCGAGGGCCCCGTCGACACGGCGGGCCGTGATCTGGACCAGGCCGGTGTGCAGTGCGCGGACCTCACCGTGCCGCTGGACTACGCCGACCCGGCAGGGCGCACGATCACCGTGGCGGTGTCCCGGCTCAAGGCCACCGACACCCGCCACCGCATCGGCTCGATCCTGCTGAACAACGGCGGGCCGGGCGGGCCTTCGGTCTCGTCACCGCCGGACGTCCGCAAGGCGATGAAGGACATCGGCGCGCGCTACGACATCATCGGCTTCGATCCGCGCTTCGTCGGCCGCAGCACCCCACTGGACTGCGGCTGGCCCGTCGGCGTCGCCTGGTTCTCGGCCGGAACGAGCCGGGCGGGCTTCGACCGCCAGGTCAGCCTGCAGAAGAGTCTGGCCGACAAGTGCCGTGCCGCCGGCGCCTCGGTGCTCCCGCACATCAGCACCCGCAACACGGCCCGCGACATGGACGTCATCCGGGGCGCGCTCGGCGAACGGAAGATCTCCTACCTGGGCTACTCGTACGGCACTTACCTGGGCATGGTCTACACGCAGATGTTCCCCGGCCGCTACGACCGGGTGGTGCTCGACGGGGCGATCGGCCCGGGCGCCTACCGCCCCCGACTGCTGAAGGGTTCCGAACGCGCGAACGAGAAGGCGCTCTCCGACTGGGCCGCCTGGGCGGCGGAGCGCCACGACACCTACGGCCTCGGCCGCACCCGCGCCGAGGTGCTCGCCACCGTCGACCGCGTTGTCGCGGCGTCCGCGCGCAGCCCGCTCACCGTCGGAGTCGGCGCCGACGCCTTCCGGATCGACGACAGTCACGTGCCGGTCCTCCTCTTCACGGGCGTCGCGGACGACACCGATCCGAGCCGGGCGTTCCTCGGCGAGATGCTGTCCGTACTGCACATGGCCGCGCGGGGAGCACCACCGACCACCCTGTCGCCGACGTTCGCCGCGACGCTCCGATACATGGTGCGCGGTGGGCCCGAGCCCTCGGGCGTGCAGCTCGCGATCATCTGCGGGGACGTGGCCGCCCCGCGCGATCCCCAGCTCTACTGGAGAGACATAGAGCGCAGCCGGGCCGCGCACCCCCTGTTCGGACCGCTGGCCAACAACATCGGCCCCTGTGCTTTCTGGGACCGGCCGCGCGAAGAGCCCACCCGGATACGCCGAGACGTCTCGGCGCTGATCGTGGCCGCCACCGGCGACCCGCGCACCACATACGAGGGCAGCGTCGCACTGCACGACCTGCTGCCGAGCTCCAGGATGCTCACCCTTGAGGGCGCCAACCGGCACGCCCTCTTCGGGCGCTACGGCAACACCTGCGTGGACGACGAGGTCAACAGGTACCTGGCCACCGGCAAACTACCCACGAAGGATCAGACCTGCGTGAAGCAGGCCGGCTAGGCCGTTTCTCGTCTCAGGTGGCTGTCTTCTGCGCCTCTCTGCGGAGACGCGTGGAGGGGCCTTGGTGCCGTACGGCACCAAGGCCCCGAAGGAACTTGCTACACCATCTGCCGACCCTGGTACTGCGCCGGCCTTCTGTGTCCGCGGTCCCGACTCACGAGCTGTCGGGGGCGCGGGGATCGCGGTTGCTCGACCGGAGACCACCTCACTATCGATGTCCTGCGGTACCCGGACTCACAGCTTCCGTCCGGGCGATCCTGATGGCGCGGGGCTCCTCCGTTCTTCCCTCGGTGAATCAACTGCTTCCGCAGTGGGGGGACTGCGTACTGCTGGGGAACCACTGACACTGCGAACCGCGTGTACTGCTCCGTGGCCCGTGTCGGCGCCACGCTTCCGGCAGCCAGCCCCGTCGCCCATCGTGCGTCTGCTCTGACTTGGAACCCCACTGCCGGACTTCCCGGTGCGCGCGCCCGCAGCCGACGCCTTCACCGAGGTACTGCTCACGGCGGCCCCTGATCACTGCGGGCCACCCGGTCCGGTCGCCAGTCCCGTCGCCGTCCTGCAACAACCCTGGCTTCGACACTCACCACCGCACCGTCCTGCGAACTGCGCTGCGCGTACTGCTCGCCCGGCAGTTCGTGTCTGCCAGGCCCTGCGGTCTCTCTGCGTTACGAGAGAAACCATAACCACGCCACGATCCAATGTCTACTCCAGCCGCCATAGATTTTCGCGTGTTCGACAGTGAGGTAATCGGCGTCGAACAGCGATGGCCACAGCGGCCGCGGTCGCCTCCCTGCGGCGGCGCATCCCACCCGCGCGCTCAGCCCTGCTGCCAGCCCGATGCCGATGATGCCGCCGGTCGACGTACCGACGACGAGATCGAAGAGTCTCGCGGCGGGCGTGGAAGCGCGTTGTCAGATCTGGGCTCTGTACCAGGTTCCGTCTGCTGGACCTGGGCATCTTTGGCGAAAGATCACTCGATGGTGCATCCGGGCTGCCCGCGGTGTGTTCGGTGGCCAGACTCGAACCGCGTCGTACCGAATCAACGCCGCGCGCCGCTCCGCGCCGCCCGGCCGGAGCCGGGGCGGGCCTTGCCGTGCAGGAGACATGCTGTGACACACCATGACGGCCGCAAGCCGGGACTGACCGAGGACGCGGTGGCCCTGGTGGCCGGGCTCGCCGATCTGGCGTTCAGCGGGCTGAGCAGCGCGGTGGGCGGCGTGAGCGGTCTGCTGCGCCGCGCCGACCTGGGCGAGGTTCTGGCCGACGGCCAGGAGGAGACCAAGGCACGCGGCCGTCTGTTCCTCGACCGGCACGCGCCCACGGCGCCGGCTCACATGGAGGTCCTGGCCCGCACCGTCACGGCCCGCACCCAGCCGGAGGGCGGCGGTGAATGAACGAGAAGAGCAGGCCCTGCACGCCCTACTGAAGGAACGCGTCGACCAGGTCCTCAGTGAATTCGTCACGGCGGAGGCACAGGCGCTGGCCGACATCGACGTCTGTCTGGCACCGGTCGCGGAGCAGCTGCATGCCGCGACCGTGCACGGCAAGCGCCTCCGGGCGGCGTTCTGCTACTGGGGCTGGCGCGGGGCCGGCCAGCCCGACAGCGAGGCGCTGGTACGGGCCGCCGGCGCGATCGAGCTCGTCCACGCCGCCGCCATAGTCCACGACGACCTCATCGACCACAGTCGTACCCGGCACGGCCGACCCACCGGGCACATCGCCCTGCGCGAGGTCCTCACCGATCACGCGCGGCCCAAGGCGGGCGCACGGGCCCTGGCCATGCTGGTGGGTGACCTGCTGATGTCGATGGCCGGGCAGCTGTTCACCACCTCCGGCCTGCCGGGCGCTTTCCTGAACAAGGCGCGGCCCATGTGGGCGGTTCTGGCCCGCGAACTGGTGGCCGGTGAGTGCCTGGAGGTCTTGCGCACCGGCTCCGCGCCGGACCCGGACGCATCGGTGAAGGTGATCCGCTACAAGACCGCCAAATACACCGTCGAACACCCCCTGCGGATCGGCGGCCTCCTCGCCGGCGCCCCACCGCGGCTGTTGCGGACGTACAGCCACTACGGCCTGCCGCTGGGCGAAGCGTTCCAGCTGCGCGACGACCTGCTGGGCCTGTTCGGCGATCCCGCGCAGACCGGCAAGGATGCGGCCGACGACCTGGCCGGGAACCGGCCCACCGCTCTGATGGCCCACGCCTTCGCGTCCGCCACCCAGGCGGAACGCGGCGAGCTGCACCGCCTGCTCGGGCAGGCGAACGTCAGCGAGCAGCAGGTGGAACGGGCCCGGGAGATCGCTCACCGCACCGGAGCCGTCGCCCGCGTCGAAGACATGATCACCGTCCGTCTGCGTGACGCGCACGACGCCCTGGCCGACGCAGACCTGCCCCCCGAAGCGCGCCGCGCGCTGTCGGCCCTGGCGACGCTCTCGGCCACCCGCACGCACTGACCCCCCACCGGGAGTACCACGATGACCTACACCCAAGCGTCCATGAACGCCCTGCGCACCCACGGGGACGAACTCGCCGACGCGACCGTGGCGGCACTGTTCGAAGGAGGCGAGGTCGGCAAGTTCAACACGCTCATGCGGTACGTCTCCACCGTCGGGCAGGACCTTCCCGAGGGGCTGCCGGAGGTGGCCCGGGAGTACCTGCACGAGACCGGCACGCCGCCCGCCTGGGTGGACTGGGGGGAGATGGAGAAGGCCCGGCTGTTCTTCATCGACAACAACGTGCACATCTCCACCGCGCTGTCGTTCGCTTCGATGCCCGCCTGCTACGTCGTGCCGCACGTGGCCAAGCTCCTGTCGGCCACCCACTCGCTGAAATACCCGTCCAAGCGGATGGCCGAGACGGGCCAGTTCACCGTCTACCTCATGCAGCCCGACGCCTTCGAGGCCGGCAGTCGCTTCATCCCCGCCGCCCAGAAGGTCCGCCTGCTGCACGCCTCCATCCGCCACCACCTCAAGCGCGAGAACCGCTGGGACACCGCCGCCTTGGGTACGCCGATCTGTCAGGAGGACATGATCGGCGGGCAGATGATGTTCTCCCTCCAGGTGCTGGACGCTCTGCACCGCCTCGGCATCCACATGAGCACCGAAGGCGCCGACGCCTACTACTACGCCTGGCGGGTGGTCGGCGCCATGCTCGGCATCGACCAGGACCACGCCCCGAAGGACCTGCGGGGAGCCCGCGAGTTCTCCGACCTGTACATGACCCGCCACATGGGCCCCAGCGAGGAGGGCGCCCAGCTCACCCGCCGGCTCATCGACCTCTACGAAGAAGTCGTGCCCGGCACCTTCTTCGACCCGATCGTCTCCGCCCTGATCCGCTACCTGATCGGAGACACCTGCGCCGACTGGCTGCAGGTCCCCCGGACCCCCTGGGACACCGTCGTCAAGGCCGCCCCCACCCTGCTGGGAGTGCTCGAAACCATCGAGGACCACTCACCCCTGGCGGCCTGGGCCCTGGACCGCATCGGACACCTGACCACCAGCCTGGAACTGTCCTCCCTCACCCGAGGCCGCGTCATGCACTACGCCATCCCCGAGCAGCTCAAGAACGACTTCGGCGTCAGCAGCACCATCCCGCCCAACAGCCGCTGGACCCCGCCGCCGGCGACCGTCAGCCGGTAGGAAGGCCGCCCAGGAGTTCGCCGGCTGCAACCGGTCGGCCTCAACCCGGGGGAGCCAGTCCCGTCACGATGGAGCCCTCAGCCGGCGCCCGGGCCTTCGAAGGGGTTGCGGGACCGGTCCCGCCTGCGGCGCTGCTCCGCCATCTTCTCATCGTACGAACCGCCCCCGGTCCCGTCCGGCGGTGCGCAGGTTCGCTCACTCGACCCCTCCCAGGAACGGGACGATCGCATCGAGGAAGTGCTCGTTGCCATCTCCGGCCACCATGTGCCCCGCGCCGGCCACATCGACGCGTCGTGCCCGGGGAACACCGTCGCAGAACTGCTCGGCCACGTCTTCGCGCACCACGTCGCTGATCCCGCCGCGGACGAGCAGGATCGGCACGTCGGCGCGGCGCGCGGCGTCGAGGAGACGCTCCGCCATGCCCGGCGGGTCCATCCGGCCCTGGAAGCCGTCCAGCATCCGGGGATCCCAGTGCCACACCCAGCGGTCGCCGTGGCGCCGCAGGTTGGGCCGCATCCCCTCGGGGTCGGACGGACGCGGGCGGTGCGGCAGGTGGGCGGCCACCGCCGCGGCCGCCTCCCCGAGGTCGGCGAAGCCGTCCGGATGGCCGCGCATGAACGCGACGATCCGGCGAAACCCCCGGGGATCCGGCCTGTGGGCGACGTCGACGAGCACCAGGGCGCGGATCGCCGCCGCCGGGGCCTCTCCTGCGGCGAGCAGCGAACCCAGGCCTCCGAGCGAGGCACCGATGAGCGCCGGTCGGCCGCCGAGCTCGGCGACGATCGCCCGGACGTCTTCGGCGAACAGTTCGAGGGCGTACTCCCCATCGGCCGACCATGCGCTGGTGCCGTGCCCCCGCAGGTCGGGGGCGATGACCCGCCACCCCAGCGCGGCCAGCCGAGGGGCGGTCCGGTCCCAGGCGTGCCGTGTCTGCCCGCCGCCGTGCAGCAGGACGAGCGGGGGAGAGGACGACTCGCCCCACACGTCCGCCGCGAGCCGGATCCCGCCGTGGCCCACGAAGATCCGGGGCCGTGGCAGTGCGTCGGCCGTCATGCCGCGCCCCGGGTTCGCAGCGGGGCCAGCAGCTGGTCGCGGTAGGCATCCGCGGCCGCTGCGGCGAGGGCGACGTCCAGTGCGAAGAGGGCACGTGAGAGGAACCGGTCGTCATCGATCAGTTCGGCGACCCACTGATGCAGCGCGCCCACGCACGAGGCGCTGACCACGGCGGCCAGGGCATCGGTCTCGACGTCGGCGCGCAGGAGGCCTCGTGTGCGTGCGTCGGCCATCGCCTGGCGGAGCCGGACGAGCGGACCGCGGTCGAGTACGAGGCCGCTCTCCTCCCAGCCGCGCACCATGCGACGGGACACGACCGGATCGCCGACGAAGAGCAGGACCGTCGATCTGACGACCTCCCGGGGGCCACCGTCTCCCAGCGTCGCCAAGCGGCCCTCGAGTTCGTCCATGAAGCCGTCGGCGAGCGCTTCCCAGATCTTTTCGCGCGGTCCGATCAGGTTGTACACGGTGGCCGGGGAGACCTCCGCGCGTTCGGCGATCCGCTCGGTACTGATCGCGGACTCCGGACCCTCCCGAAGGAGCTCGCGCGTGGCGTCGAGGATCCGCGCCCGTCTCCGGGCCTTGTGCTGCTCGCGCAACCCCCCGTTGGCTGTCCGCACGTGCACTCCTCTCCCTGAAACTTAGAGAGTCTTCTAATTTTAGAGATGCCTCCAGATGGAGCCGGGCAAACATGTCGCGATGAGTACGGGCTCCGCCGCCGGTCTACCTTTCAGATCCATCGTCTCGGAGGAGCAGCTGATGACCGGTACGCCGACTTTCGATCTCGCACCGCAAGCCCGGATCGTGGCCCGTCTCGTGTCGGGTGTCCCGGATGCCCGGCTCGCCGACCGGACGCCCTGCCCCGACTACGCCGTCAGCAACCTGCTGGGCCACCTCGCCGGCCTCGCCGTCGCTTTCCGCGACGCCGCCCGCAAGGACCTGGGCCGCACGACGGACACGGCCCCCGACGCCGCCGTGCCGTCCCTGCCCGACGGCTGGCGCGAGGACCTGCCCCGCGTCCTCGGCGAACTGGGTGAAGCCTGGACGGATCCGGCCGCATGGACCGGCATGACCCGTGCGGGCGGAGTGGACCTTCCGGGCGACGTCGCGGGTTTGGTGGCCGCCGACGAACTGGTGGTGCACGGCTGGGATCTGGCCCGGGCCACCGGCCAGGTGTACGAACCCGACCAGGCCGCGCTGCGCGCCTCGCACGCATTCCTCCTGGCCGCGGCTGAGGAGGGCGACCGCGGGAACGGCATTTTCGGGCCCGTCGTTCCCGTACCGGACGACGCCCCGCTGCTGGACCGGGCAGCCGGGCTGAGCGGGCGCGACCCCGGCTGGACCTCCGACACCCCCTGACATGGGCCGGACCGGTCCGGTTACGGCGCCGGGGCCCGCTCGTGTCCCTGCCGAACGGGTCAGGACACCAAAGGAGCGGCGTCCACCTCGGTCAGCTTCACCGTGCACAGCCCGCCGCGCTCGCTCTTCACGTCCGTCACCTTCAGCTGCGTGCCCGGAGTGAGGATGTACTCCTCCTCCCCGGTGAAGGCGGAGAAGCTCTTGATGCCGACCGCCTGGGCGGCCGTCACCTCGAAGAGCGTCCGCTTGCCACGGTTGCCGAGGAAGGACCGGGCCACGCTCAGCTCGGAGGTGCACGAGGAGACGCCCCACCAGGTCACCGTCCGACCCATCGGGTACTGCGCCCGCAGGTCCAGAGACACACCGCGCCACAGCGGCCGCGTGTGCGCGGGCAGCCCCGAGACCGCCGAGAACAGCAGCCGCAGGTACGGCAGGTACGGCGTGACCCTGGTGCGGTCCGGGGAGCGGAGGACGGCGTTGATCTCGCGGTAGAAGGCGGACTCGCAGGTGTAGAGGTAGAGCGCGGCGATGGCGTCGGCGGACAGGCTGCCGGACGTCTCGTCCGCCCGCCGCTTGCCGAATTCGTGTGAGCGGTCGATGTGGCCGGCGAGTCCGGACAGCGCCTGGGTGACCGGTGCGACGGCATCCTGGAAGTCCATCAGCGGGGTATCGAACACGCCGGTGATCGAGGGGAGGACCAGGCCCTCGTCCTTGACGCTGGTGAGCCGCTCCAGGTACAGCTGGTGCAGGTTCATGGTCGACTGGATGAAGTCGCCCATGCGTGCCGCGACAGCTCCGTCCGTACTGCCCGCGCCGACCGCTCCCTCGTTCCATCCCTTGCTCGGCAGCCAGTCGATCCCGTCGCTGCCCAGTGACGCGAGGGCGTCGTTCACCATGGCGAAGTGGTCGCCGTCGCAGAAGATGTCGCCCTGTGCTGCCGGGTTCGCGTGGTCGATGTGCCGGACCTCGACGTCCGGGTACTTCTCCTGGAGCCGCAGGACGACCCTCTTCAGGTTGCGCGCGTGCGCCCCCCACCAGGCGAACACGACCCCGCGGTCGTCCTCCTGGGCGTCCTGCTTGGCCTTGAGGATCTCCTCCACGATCCGTTCCGCGACGGGCCGCCAGAAGGCGGTGTGCCGGTCGGTCCCCATCGCTCCGTCGCCGCCGGCGGTGAGCGAGGCGTTCAGCAGCAGCACGCCCTGCGTGAGCATCGCCTGGAACCACTCCGGCGGCTGGACCGTGTCCTGCTCCTCGAGCAGCGCGCGGACGTCGGCGACGGGTGTCTTCTTGGCTATGCCGTACTTCCACATCGCCGCCGCCTTGATGATGCAGCGGATGCTGACGACCCTGCCGAACTGGCTGTCCTTCCAGTCGTTGAAGGCGTTGTCGAACATGGCTATGCCGGTCGCGCTCTCCGGCCGCGGGTAGGGGTTCTGGCCGAACGCGACGACCTTCCACTTGTGCGGCGGGTGGGGCTTGAGAGCCTGGAAGGTCAGCTCACGGACCGGGACGACCTCGGGGCCGCGGCCCTTGCCGATGAACCGGGCGGCGTCCGGCTGCGCCTCGATGACGGGCTTCAGGAGCGGCAGCCAGGGCTCACCGCCGCCGGTGAAGAGTTCGGAGAGAGCCAGGGGGTCGCTCGCGTCGGGCTGGGCGGGCGTCGCGCCGTTGATCGCGTCAGTCATGGGGGAGGGGCTTTCGGTCGTCGCGGTCGAGGGATGGACGTGGTCGACCGGAGGGCCGGCGGGAGGGCCGGCCGGGGCGGGCTCAGCGGCCTTCGGCGGCACTATGCGTACCCGCTCCTCGACGGGGGCGTCCTCGATGCCGTTGAGCTGCGCGGTGATCGTGGCGCGCAACTCGGCGTCGTCCTCGAACCAGTGGTCGTGGAAGAGGGTGTAGCCGGTCCACATCAGGTTGGCGCACACCCGGGCCGGGACCCGACCGGTCTGCGCACCCATCCCGACGAGAGCCACGGAGCGGATGCTGCCCGGCGCCTGCCGGTTCTGCCGGTGGACGGCCTGGAAGGCGGCGGCGCAGGCCAGCGCCACGTTCAGCGTGGCACTCACGTTCTGCGAGGACCGCACCATGGTCGGCGTCGATATCAGGTACCGGGGGACGCCCGCCCCCGACGCGACGCAGACCGCGCTGCCCACCGGCAGGGGACCGGCGAACCGGTCCCGGATCGCGCGCTGCACACGGAGCTGGATGCCGGGTCCGAGGTGACGCTTGATGACGGCGTCGACCCCGCCGTCCATCCGGCCGCGGGAGTTCGTCGGGGTGACCCAGGCGTCGACGTCCTCGTCGAGGATCGAGCCCCTGCGGATCTCGATGCCGGGGGTGTCCGCGAACGCCGCCCGCCACGCCTCCACCACGCGCTCGTTCACGTCTGTCAGCACCACCCTCAGCGTGGGCTGAACACTGCTCTCGGTCATCGTCCTCCTGTCGGGAAGCGGCCCTTGCAACACCCCCGAACCTAGCCGCCACCACTGACAACGCCGCTCCGCGAAGCGGGCGATGACCAGCCGTCATGGCTCCGAGGACGCGTGCGGCCACCGCCGGCCACCCGGCCGGCGCCTCGCCGCAGTCGTTGATCTACGGTGTCGCTCGGGCACATCCTGAGGACGCTCGTGCCCTTGCCGGGACGGGCGCGCAGATCTTTGACGGCCTGTGCCGTCCTCACAGACGAAGGACACACCATGCCCGCAGCCGTGCGCGTCGAACACTCCAGCCGGGACTGGGAGGCGGTCATCGCGCGCTTCCAGGAACTCATCGACACGCGCCGCGAGCCCGGCGGCTCACTGGCGCTCTGGCGCCACGGGACGCCCTCCCTCGTCGTGCACGGCGGCAGCGCCGATCCCGGACAACTGGTTCCCTGGAGCGCGGACACCCTCGTCCAGGTCTTCTCCACCGGAAAGCCGCTGGTCGCGCTTGCCGCCCTCCGGGCCGTAGCCGACGGCTACATCGGGCTCGACGACCCCGTCACCGCACGCTGGCCCGCCTACCGCGACGTACCTGACCATCCCACGACCCTGCGCATGATCCTCAGCCACCGTTCCGGCAAGCACACCTTCTCACCCGCCGCGGCCGGACTCGACCCCCGCGACCACGCCGCACTCGTGCACGACCTCGAAACCATGGAACCGCTGACCGTGCCGGGCCAGGACATCGCGGAGCACGCCTCCACCTACGGCCACCTCGTCGACGGAGTCCTCGCCGCGGCCGGCGCCCCCTCGGTCCGCGAACGCACGGAAGCCCTGTCCCGCGTACTCGGCGCACGCCTCAGATTCGGCGTCCACCCGCACGAACTCCCCCTGGTCGCCGTGCCCGAACCCATGGGCACCGTATGGACCGACCCCTACCTCGCACACGAAGTGGGCCGCGCCGCTCTGCTGCGCCCCGCCGGCCTCCTCGATACCGAGACCCTGCACAGCCCGTCATGGCACGTGACTCCGTTCGGCGCGGTCGGCCTCATCACCGACGCCACCTCACTCGCGAGCCTCTACGACGACCTCAGCCGACCCGACGGTCACATCGCACGGCTCCTGGGCGCGGAACTGCGGTCCGAACTCTTCAACACCGCCGCCTCCGGCACCGACGGCTTCCTGCGCGATCACGTCCGCTGGTCCCTCGGATTCCAGATCGACGAAAGCGGCGACATCGGCATGGGAGGCATCGGGGGCAGCTGCGCCTGGCATTCGCCCGCCCACGACTACTCGCTCGCCTACGTCACCCGCGGCCTGCACGATCACGACCGCGTCACCTACCTGGCCGACGCGGTCGAGAGCACACTCCGCGCGGAGCGCCGGCCAGACGCGAAGGAGACGCCCTGAGCCACGAGGTCCATCCGCTTCCGGACGTTCGGCGGCTTCTCCCTCAGCCGGCCTGCTTGGAGCAGGTCTGGTCGGTGGCGGGCAGCTTGCCGGTGGCCAGGTACCGGTTGACCTTGTTGTCGACGCAGGCGTTCTCGTAGAGGCCGTAGACCGCGTGCCGGTTGGCGCCCTCGAGGGTGAGCAGCTTGGAGCTCGGCAGCAGGCCGTGCAGGGCAACGGCCCCCGTGTGCGTGGTGCGCGGGTCTCCGGTGGCGGACACGATCAGCACCTTGGCGTCGCGCTTCACCTCGGTGGGCTCCTCGCGGGGCCGGTCCCAGAAGGCGCACGGGCCGATGTTGTTCACCAGCGGGCCGAGGCGGGGGTACGCGGCACGGCTTCGCTGGATGTCGCGCCAGTAGACCTCGGGGTCGCGCGGGGCGGCTGCGTCCCCGCAGATGACCGCGGACTGCACGCTGCCGTGGTGCGACTGCTCGCCGGTCGTCGCGAGGCGCAGGATCCCGGAGAACTGCGGCGACAGCCGGGTCGGCTGTCCCGCCGCCGCCCGGTTCAGTACGGACACCTGCTCACCGAGGGCCGCCCGGGACGAGTCGGTGTCGCTGTCGAGTCCGGCAACGAGGACGAACGGGATCAGGCTGTCGTCGAGGTGGAAGGTGTCCGGGCCGGTGCCGACGGTGAGCGGGCGGCGCGCGGATTCCTCGATGAGGCGGTCGATCGTGGCGACGACCTGGTCGCGGGTACGGCCGAGGCCGTAGGTGTCGTCGCGGACGGCGGCCCACGCGGCCCAGTCGGCGAGCGCCTGCTCGTTCTCCCCGACGGCCTCCTGGAGCATCCGGGGGCCGAACTTGCGCGGATCGATGGCGCCGTCCAGGACCATGCGGTCGGTGCGGCCCGGGAACATCTGGGTGTAGACGGTGCCCAGGTAAGTGCCGTACGAGTAGCCGAAGTAGGAGATCTTCCGCTCGCCGAGCGCGCCGCGGATGACGTCCATGTCGCGGGCCGTGTTGCGGGTGCTGACGTGCGGGAGCACGGCGGCGTCGGTGGCACGGCACTTGGCGGCAAGGTCCTTCTGGAGGACGACCTGGCGCTCGAAGGCCGCCCGGTCGAGACCGGCCGAGGAGAGACTGGTGCCGACGGGCCAGCCGCAGTCCAGCGGGGTGCTGCGGCCGACGAAGCGCGGGTCGAAACCGACGATGTCGTACCGCGGTCCCGTCTCCTTCATCCAGGCGTGGAACTCCGGCGGGGATTCGAGGGCGGTGCCGCCGGGACCTCCGTTGTTGAGCAGGATCGAACCGATGCGGTGGCGGGTGTCGGTGGCTTTGAGCCGGGAAATCGCGACGGTGATCGTACGTCCCCGGGGGGCGGTGTAGTCGAGCGGCACGGTGACGTCCGCGCACTGCACGCCGCCCGCGTCCAGACCACGGCCCATGGTGTCGTCCGGGCCTTTGACGCAGCTGCCCCAGCCCAGTCGCTGGTCGTAGTAACGGTCGAGTCCGGAGGCGGACTTCGGCGCGCCGGGGACCGCAGTGGCCGTGGCGGGGGCGACCCCGAGGCAGACGGCGAGGGCGAGGCCCACGGCGGAGGCGCGGCGCACGGCCGAGGCGCGGCGCACGGCGGAGGCGCGGCGCACAGCCGAGGCGGCGGTCATCACGATGCCTCCTCGGGGCGGTGGGTGCGGGGCGTTGCGGTCGCGGGTGCCAGTCGTATGTGTCTCACCCGTCAGACGCTAGGTGCAACGGCCGACCCGCTCACTACAGTTGACCCCCCAGCCCCGAGGGGGTCACCCCCACCCACGTCCGCCGCTGCCTGGTCAGAGCGACCAACTCGCGAACACGCCCCCCGTCGTCCTGGCGCGCCGGTACCCTGGGACGCATGTCGGCGTGGGAGCAGTGGGACGAGGTCGTAGCCGCGGAGCTCGTGCGCCGCGCTGCTTCCCCTGTGGTCGCCGAAGCGGCGCTGCTCGGCGGTTCGTACTCCGACGACCGGTTCGTCCAGGCCTTTGACCATGCGCTCCACCAAGGTGAGCGGGTCGAGGTCGTCGAAGCGAAGACGCGCGTAGGAGTGGTGTGGTCCCACCACTCCTTCCTTAACCACATCATGGATGTGGCTCGCAAGTTCGGCGGTGTGGAGCCGCGCTGCGACCGCTCCTCTGTGGCCCGGCTCTTGGGCGAGGCCTTGGGAGTGGTCCCCTCCGTGGACAGGGTCCGCGAACTGCGCCGACGGTACGGGAACACCCCGCTGGTGAGGGAGCCCGACCCTCCGCAGGTCTTCGGTGCGTACGTCTGCGCGGCGGGGTTGCGGAGTCCGGTGGTGGATGCCCCTTCGTTCGCCGCCCTCTGCCAGTCGCTCGGGGGAGCTGCGGTCATCGCCCGCTCCTACGCCGACCGGCTGGCGGTTCTCGCAGGCATGTTGGAGGTGTGGCGGGCCGACCTCCTCGTCGTCATCCAGCGGTGGTTGTCGCCAGTGGCGTACGCGTACGTCGACCACGCGCCGCCGCTGGCGTGTTCGCCCTGCGGTGTGATCCGGATGGCCTCACCCGAGGTCCCCCGAGGACCTGAACTGGCTCTCCAGCTCGATGCCCCTCACCCTTCCTGGGCGCCGGCTGCCTGATCTCCGGATCGGGCGCGCGGCGCCCGTCCATCGACACGGAGATCAAGTTGAAGAGCATGATCGAGACGGCCCTGTCCCTGGCCGTCGAGAACCCGACCCCTACGGCTGTGCTGATCGGTGTCGTCCTGGTGGTCGTCGGCCCGCCGGTCGCCCAGCGGCTGGGCGGACTGGTCCGGGACTACTGGTCCCCGAAGATCGCCGGCTGGCGCCGGTGGGCCGGCCACGTGTGCCAGCGGATGGGCAACCGCCTGTCCGGTACGGGCGATCCGGCGTCCACCGCTCCGGCGTCCACGGAGCCGCCTGCGTCCGAGGAGGTCCGGCGCTTCGAGCGGGTCTAGGCAGGCTGACTACCCGGGCGTCCGGGCGGGGCTCCCGGTCCTACCGGGCCCCGCCCGGACAGCGGCAGTAGCCCGGGCGAGCGGACGAGTACGTCCTCTCGGGTCGCTCGCGGCACTGGTGTAGAACCGACTCGGTGATCCCCTGAGCAGCCAGGACGCCGTCGTCTGACGGAAGCGTGGCCTCCCTGCACTCAATCGGCAACAGGCTTGTGAGGGAGGCCGGATGAAGGCGACCGGTATCGCAGACTGGCTATGGCGCCCATATCCGGGACCACGGTACCGATCTGATCCATTCGCGCCGATTGCTCGCAGGCGCGACGCGGTCAACGTCCTGACATCCGACATCCGACATCCGACATCCGAGAGCCGATAGCGGCCGTATATGGCCGATGACGGGGGAACACCATGAAAGCTGCTGTCCGTAAGAGCCGTAGAGGCTGGGAGGCCTGCGCCTTCGGGGTCGTGACGGTCGCCGCGCTGCTCGCGTCCACGGCGTGCTCGCCGAACCCGGGCGACGGTACGAACGACAACGCGACCTCGGACCAGTCGGGCACCACCAGCCCGACGAGTCCGGCGCCTCCCGGGAGCGGAACGCCTCCGGCGAAGCCGGCCCCCGGTACGAGCAGGACCGACGGCAACGGCAGCGCCGCCGCCTGCACCCAGGCCGACGTTTCGCTCGCCGCCACGAGCCAGGACGAGAAGGGCAGGAGCGTCAGACACATCCTCCTCACCGTCACCAACACCAGCGACAAGGAGTGCAGCGTCTACCGCTACCCCCTGGTACAACTCGATGACGCCAATGCCTCGGTCACCGAGATCAAGGACAGCGCCAACCCCGATGAACCCCTGACCACCCTTGCGCCGGGCCGGCAGGCATACGCCGCAATGATCCTCAACGGCCCGATGGACGAGGCCCAGGCGAAGGCGATGACCGTCGCACTCCAGGGCCCCGAGGCCGGCCGCAACGCGACCATGCCGATCAACGTCGCTTTGCCCGGGGTCGACACGCTGTACTACAACGACTTCGCCCGCGTCACCCACTGGACGACCGCTTCCGGCTACGCCCTGCGCTTCGTCATGTCGTCCTGACCGACCCCGATCGCGAGAACGTCTCTCCGGCCGACAGTGTGGCCCTTCGGTAGGGGTTCTAGCATGAAGCCATGACAAATACGCCGTCACGGGTCGAACTGTGTCCGCTCACGCTCGCCGACCAGGATGAGTTCTGCTCGCTCGTGCGGGCCAGTGCCGAGCTCCATTCGCCGTGGATGCAACTGCCCACGACCGCGGAGGAGTTCCAGGACTGGATGCGCCGCTTTGACGACGGCACCAACCGGGGCTACTTGATCCGCGTCCGGGGGACCGGTGCGGCTGCCGGCACGGTCAACATCAACTCGATGATCCGGGGCCGTTACCAGGGCGCGTCCCTGGGCTACGCGGCGTTCGCCCCGTCCGCGGGGCGGGGTTACATGACGGAGGGGCTCACCGCCATCCTGAAGCACGCCTTCGACGACCTTCGGCTCCACCGTCTGGAGGCGAACGTCCAGTCGGCGAACAAGGGGTCCTTGGCTTTGGTCCAGCGCCTGGGCTTCCGCTACGAAGGCCTCTCGCCGGCCTATCTCTTCATCGACGGGGCCTGGCGCGACCACGAACGTTGGGCGATCACCGCACCATCTCCCTGGACGCCCGATCCGTCCCTTCCCGAGGTTTAGCCGTGACCGGAACGGCAGTGGTCACAGGCTCGTCAGGATCTGCGGAGAGAGGTTTTTGATCAGGGTGTTGGTCCACCGCATCTGGCGGAGGGTCCGCGGGTGACAGGAGGAGGTCACCTCCAGGAGCCGGGTGTCCTTGGTCGCCCGTGCGGCTTGGGCGAGCATCTCCCGTGGAGTTCCGCTCCTCCGCCCTGACGGCATCGCCCGCCGAGCGCGGGTAAGAGCCGACCGGCCCGGCCCCACCCGCTCAGGGCAGGCCCGGCCCCCCCCGCTCGGGCCGGGCGGGCGCCACCGGTAAGGACAGGGGCGGCACCAGGACGTCAAGGAGGCGCATCCAGAACCGCCGGATCGGAGGATTCACAATCCCTGTTTCGGTGGAGGCGCCTTTGGAGGTGCTAGACAGCGGCTCCAGCGACAGCGAGCAAAAGGAGCGCACGCGTGAACGAGACGCCCGCGCCGGGCCACCGCGCCGAGCGGACGGCGACCGGAACGGCCCCGGCCGGGCTGGACGACCTGGCTGCCCGTTCCGCCTTCTCGCGGGCGACCGGCGTGGTGATGGCGCTGGTGCCCTGCACGGCCGACACCGCCCGCCGGATCCTCACGAACGCGGCCCACGCCGCGGCGGCCACCACCCGGGACCTCGCCGAGAACCTGATCGCCACCCACGCCCACGCCCCGGCCGACCCGCGGCTCGAAGCCCTCCTGCGCACCGAGATCAACCGAGCCCAGAACCCGTCCGCCACCACCCCCCTGGGGCTGCGCCCGCCACCCCAGGTCCTGCGCAAGCACCTCAATCACCTCCGTGCCGCCCGACGCCGCACACTCGCAGCACCGCACGACGCGGCCCAACGCGCGGAACTCGACGACGCCGCCTACACCCTGTGCGTACTCATGGGACAGCGCAACGCACCCGCCGCGCTCCTAGCCGCCGAGGAACAACTCACAGCACACCGCCTACCACCGGTCGGCCCCACCGGCCCGCCGCAGCTGCCGACCCGCTGACCAGGCCGTTGACGTCGTTGGCCTGAACCGTCCCGCTCCGCCGCCGCACCCGACGGATCACCGACCTCCGGCGGGGCGCCGTCCGCGTCCGCGGCTGATTGCCTGGACGCGGGTCTTCGTCCGTATCGGCCTCCATCGACCCCGCGCGGCGATACCGTGGATGCACACGCCAGAGACAGCCCAGGAGCCCCGGATGAGCCAGCCGGTCACCGCGCCCGTGCCCGATCGACAGCCCCTCGACGAGCACGCCGCCGCGTCCGCCCTCGCCTATGCGGCAGAGCAGCGCGCGAAGGTCGACGTCCTCGCCTCGGTGCTCGAGGACATCGCCGCGAACGGTTATCCAGTGCCGGAGACCGGTGTGCCGTGGGAGACCGCCCGCGACACCCACCTCGCCCGCCTCGCGGACGAGCAGCCCCGTGTCGCCTGACCACGCCGCACGCCGCTCGCGCGCCGTCATGGTGGAGCCCGCGCTCACCCAGCTGACCAAGCTCACAGCGAGCGAAACCCACCGCCTGGACCGCGCGATCGTCGCCATCAGCGTCAACCCCGAGCTCGGCACCGAAGTCCCCGGCACCCTGCTGCGCGACTACGCGGACGAGATCGACGGGGTACGGGTCATCTACTACGTGACCGCCCTGCGGACGATCACGATCGTGGCCTACGTCGAAGCCTGAGCTCAGCACCAGCTCCCCGAACCTGGACCGATCTCCCGAACCGTCTGCGCCTCCCCGTTGCTGGTTTAGCCGGCGTCGGTCCGGAAAGGCGACGGACACCGGGAGGGGAAAGCAGTCCTGCCGACTGGATCTCGGCCTTCTCCCGGTCGCGGCATGGAGGTGTTGACGATGGTGCTGCCAATGCGGCGCGGAAGCGGTCTGCCCGAGCGTGTGCGGCCGTCGTGGGACCCGTTCCGGGACTTCGAGAACATGTGGGGTGCGATGGGCCGGCTCCGGGAGCAGACGACGGTTCCTGCCACCGGCGGCGGACAGTGGCTGCCGATGGCCGAGGAAGAGGAGACCGAAGACGCGTACGTGGTCCGGATGGAGCTGCCGGGCGTCCCCGGCGAGAACGTGAACATCGAGCTCGATGACAAAGCCCTGAGCATCAGCGGCGAGATCACCGAGGAGCACCGCGGCAAGGTTCTCTCCCGCAGGACAGGTACGTTCTCCTACCGCACGAGCCTGCCCGGCGCGGTGAACGCGGAGCAGTGCGAGGCGGACCTGAGCGAGGGCCTGCTCACGGTGCGCGTTCCCAAGATGTCCGGAGGCGGGCGCCACAAGATCGAGCTCAAGAGCAAGGGCGGCTCCGTGAGCATCGAGGGAACTCAGGGGGCCGAGGGAGTCGAGCGCGGTCAGGGCGCGCCGACAGCGCCGACCGAGGGAACTGAGGGCAGGCAGTCGACCGGAGGGTCGCCGGGCTCTGGCGCCATGGAGGAAACCGGCGAGACGGAAGGGGGCCAGGGCCCGGCGGGTCTCACGGGGGACGTGGCGTAGAGGTCACACGGCGGCCGGGCCGCGGCCACGCTGTTGGCCGCGCCGCTGCTCTTCCGGCTGATCCGGGAGCAGGAGACGCCCGACGCCCGCTTCGTGGACGCCCTGGGTGATCTCGTCGCTCGCGCTGTCGGCGGCTGACGGCTTCCGGCGGCGGATTCGGGCTTCACCCTTGTACACGTCCGCCCTGGCCCTGATGCAACGCCATGCCGTCACGTTCTTCGCCGGTGTTCCCACGATGTACTGGGCCCTTCGAAGAGGATGCGCCCGATGTCGACCTGTCGCTGAGCGCCAAGAACCTGCGGACGGCCGGGTCGGGAGCCTCGGCGCTGCCGGTCGAGATCCACCGCCGGTTCGGAGAGCGTTTCGGAGTCACCATCATGGAGGGGTACGGCCTCTCGGAGGCCAGCCCGGCGGCCACCTTCGTGCCGCCCGGCGAGGAGGTGCGTCCGGGCTCCATCGGGCGCCCCGTCTGGGGCGTCGAGGTGGACCTGGTCGACAAGGACCGGGCACCGGTCCAGGGCGCCGACGCGATCGGCGAGATCGTCGTCCGCGGCCACAACGTCATGAAGGGCTACTACAACCGACCCGAGGCGACGGCCGAGGTGATGCACAACGGCTGGGTCCGCACCGGTGACCTGGCCCGCCGGGACGCCGACGGCTGGTTCTGCATCGTGGACCGGGCGAAGGACATGATCATCCGTGGTGGCTTCAACGTGTACCCGCGGGAGGTCGAGGAGGTGCTGCTCACCCATCCCGCCGTGCGCACGGCGGCCGTCACCGGCGTGCCGCACGACCGCCACGGCGAGGAGATCAAGGCGTGCATGGTCCGCACCTCAGGCTCGACGCTCACCGAGGAAGAGCTGATCGCCTGGTGCAAGGACGAGATGGCGGGCTACAAGTACCCCCGCCTCGTGGAATTCCGCAACGTCCTGCCCACCAACGCCACCGGCAAGATCCTCAAGCGCGAGCTGAGGGACGCGGAGGACCCAACGATCGCCCTGGCTCGATAGGCACGCCGGCCGCCACCTGGTGGTGGGGCGGGCGCGCCGCCCACGCCTCACCACGCCCTGCGCTACATCGACCCCTCCGCGATCGGGCGTAGGCACCGGGTCCTCAGTCCTGGGCGGGGATCTCCAAAGCGGTTCCGTACAGGCGGGAGACCCGGATCAGGATCACCACGCGCCGGTCGGGCAGCGGCTGCTCGCCGGGGGCCGCCCCGTCGGCCGGGTCGACGATCTCCGCCTCGCCCTCCGCCACGGCGAACGACCAGACGTCCGGACCGCTGACGTGCAGTGAGGTGTGCGGGTCTCGGCGCAGCCGGCGGACCTTGAGGCGGTCGGCGGTGGAGGAGACGCGCAGGACGCGCTCCTCGGCGTTCCAGTCGTAGAGGACGGTCGACAGGTGCGGGTGGCCGGTGCTCCTGACGCTCGCGAGTACGCCGAACCGCTGCCGGCGCAGCAGCTGGGAGAGCTCCTGGTCTGTGAGCACGTGGGGGGCCGGACCGTCGTTCCTGGTGATGTCGGTAGTGGTCTGGGTGGCGGTGTTCTCGGTCATGGGGATCAGCCTTTCGGCGGTCGAGGTGGGGTGGGTGAGAGAGCGGCTCAGACGGCTGTGGCGCGGGCGGGAGCCGGCGCGTCGGTGACCGGCTCCTGAGCGGCCTGGCGCTCGGGGCGGCGCAGCATCGTAAAGGCGACGGCGAAGGCGATCGCCAGGAGCCCCGCGCCGACCGTGAAGGCGAGCCGGTAGCCACCGGTCAACGCTTCGGCCGTCGTGCGGCCGCCCGCCGCGAGGCTCTCGGTGCGCGAGGCGGCCAGGGTGGACAGGACCGCGACGCCCAGGGCCATGCCTATCTGCTGGGTGGTGTTGAAGAGGCCGGACGCGAGACCGGCGTCCTCCTCGCTCGCGCCGGACATACCGAGTGTGGTCAGCGCCGGCAGCGCGAGGCCGAAGCCCGCGGCGAGCAGCATGACGGGGAGGAGGTCGACGGCGTAACTGGCTTGCACGGGGACGCGGGTGAGGAGGGTGAGGGCACCGATGAGGAGCACGATGCCCGCCAGCAGGACGTTGCGCTCACCGAAGCGGGCGTTGAGAGGTGCGGAGGCTCCCAGGGAGACGGCGCCGATGACGGCGGCTGCCGGGAGCATCGCGAGGCCGGTCTCGGCTGCGCCGTATCCGAGCACCTTCTGGAGGTACAGGGCGACGAGGATCTGGAAGGAGAAGAGCGCGGCGACCATCAGGATCTGGACCAGGTTGGCGGCCGAGACGCTGCGCGACTGGAAGATCCGCAGTGGCATCAACGGGTTCTTCGCGGTGGCCTGGCGGACGAGGAACGCGGCGAGCAGTACGGCGGCGAGGGCGCCGGAGCCGAGGGTGCGGCCCGAGGTCCAGCCGTACGCCTCGACCTTGACGACGGTGTAGATGCCGAGCATCAGGCCGGCGGTGACCAGGACCGCGCCGACGGCGTCCGCGCCCGCTTTGAGGCCCAAACCGACATCACCGGGCAGGACGCGGACGGCGATCACGAGGGCGGCGACGCCGATCGGCAGATTGATAAAGAAGATCCAGTGCCAGTTGAGCGCGTCGGTGAGTACGCCGCCGAGGACCTGTCCGATCGATGCGCCCGCCGCGCCGGTGAAGCTGAAGACGGCAATGGCCCGGGCCCGCTCCCCGGGCTCGGTGAACAGCGTGACGAGGATGCCCAGGCTGACGGCGGAAGCCATCGCGCTGCCGATGCCCTGGAGGAAGCGGGCGGCGATCAGTACGGCGGGGGAGGTGGCCACGCCGGCCAGCAGCGAGGCGGCGGTGAAGACGGCGGTGCCGGCCAGGAACATGCGCCTGCGACCGATCAGGTCGCCGAGCCGGCCGGCCAGCAGGAGCAGGCTGCCGAACGCGATGAGGTAGGCGTTGACGACCCAGCTGAGGCCGGCCGGGGTGAACCCCAGGTCGTTCTGGATGGCCGGCATCGCCACGGTCACGATGGAGCCGTCGAGGATGATCATCAGCATCCCGGTGGCGATGACTCCGAGGGCGAGTCGGCGTGATCGCGGGGCGGCGGGAGAAGCGGGTGACGGCGGCGCGGAGGCGGATGCGGCAAACATGCGGTCTCTCCTGTCGGTTGGGGTGACAGGAGAGACCGTAACAGATGGTTTTGTTGCAGACTATATTTTGCGGTCTCACTTGCGGTCCCACTTGCGGTCCCGCATGCGCACTTGCGGGCCCGACTCCCCGCTCATCTGGACTGGCGGGCCCGGCGGGCGGTGCGCGGGGCCTCGACGGGGGTCGCCAAGCCGTCGCCGACCAGGCTCTTCAGGGCCCGGAGAAGGCCTTCCCTGTCCCCCTCGGGGAGCGCGGCCAGGGCGTCGTGATGCACGCGGTCGACGATCTTCTGACTCTGCCCGGCGACGCGGGCACCCTCATCGGTGACGGCGATGATCCGGGCACGCCGGTCCTTGCTGGAGGGGCGGCGCTCGGCCAGACCCGCCTCCTCCAGGGCGTCCACCGTCACCACCATCGTGGTCTTGTCCATGTCGCCGATCTCGGCGAGCTGGATCTGGGTGCGCTCCTCCTCCAGGGCGTGGACGAGCACGCAGTGCATGCGGGCGGTCAGGCCGATCTCGGCGAGGGCGGCGGACATCATGCTCCGCAGGACGTGACTGGTGTGGTCCAGGAGGAACGACAGATCCGGTTCGGTGCGCGCGGGCGTCATGGCGGTCATATCTGCCAGCGTAGAACAAATCGATCCGAGATGGATTATCCAGAAGAGACCAAAGGGGAGGCTCTAGCCGTGGACCGAGCCGGCGGCATAGCGCAGGCGCGTGCGGAGGTGCTGCTCGGGTCGCCCAGTTTTCCGGCCCGCGTGAAGTTGCAGCCGAGGAGCCGTGCGAGGGCGAGGGCGATCAGCCCCGCGGCGAGTTCGATCAGACTGGTGTCGCGGGGCGGGCGTGCCTGCCGGGCTCGTTCAGTCGGATGGTCACGGCTGGTGCGGAGATGGGCCGACCTGCGGTGTGGCTCAGGACCAGCCCGGACCGGCCGCCGGTCCGGATGACCGGTCGCGGCGGAGTCGGGCGGTGCGGCTGACGGGCTGGGCGTAGAGCAGAAGCGCCGGGCCGACCACCTGGGGTGGCGGGGGCGAGCGCGGTTGCAGGCACAAGGACTCGACCGCGAATCGCGCCGATGGCCGCGGGCGATCTACAGAGGTGACGGGTAGTCGGAGGGCCGGAGGAGACGCGCTGAACGCGTCCTTCGCGTCCGTTTCGGCCTCGCCGGGACAGAGGTCGGCGCTCCGCCGCGTCGTCAGGCCGGGCAGGTGGGCGACTGGGGAGCCCGTGTCCCTCGCGGCCGCCAGTGGCAGGACCCCGATCGAGACCGGCTGGGTCGACCACGACGAGCACTGTTCCGTGCTTGGCCTTCGGTTGGCGAAGAGTTCGCGGAGTGCTCAAGCCCTTCATCGGGGGTCCCCTCCGATGCCTCCGGGCCAGGCCCGGTGACGCCATCCTCCGGAATATCAACCGCAATAGGAGGGGGAGGTCATGCCGGACCGGAAGGTCGGAGGCCCCATCGCGGAGCCACGAAAAGGGCGACCGGACTGCGAGGGGCTGGGCCCCATCCGGGCCGTGCAGTACGGCACCGCGCAGGCAGACGTCGTAAAGCACCGGTGCCACGGCTACCGAGTGGCTTATTGACGGTTACTCAAACGGCCTGGTGGGAGGGGGTTTCCCGGGAGTTTCCCGTTTCCCGTTGCGTTGGGCGACCCGTGCTTCCTCGACACGGAGGGGTGGCGGGGCACAGTCTCGGAGTGCCCGGCGGACAACCGGCCCGTGCTCCAGACGACGGGCACCGCCGACGTACACCACGACGAGCGCGACGACCCGCGGGACACCGCGACGGGGACGGGGACGGACATGGCGATGAGGAGAACGGTGGGGGCGGCGGTGGCGGCGGTGACCTTCCTGGCCGTGTGGGGAGGTACTTGCGGCACCCCGGCGGCCGCGGCACCGGCACCGGCACCGAAGGCGGGGGGATCGTGCGACGTGCTCGCCCCCGGGGCCTCCGCGGTGGCGCAGGGAGCCGTACGGGCCGCATGCGAACAGATCGGCGTCTGGTACACCTGGGGCGGCGGTCACGGGCCGCAGCCGGGGCCGACGTACGGTCAGGTCGACCCGAGCGACCCGGACAGCGCACATGACCCGGAGCGGCTGGGCTTCGACTGCTCGGGACTGGTCCGGTACGCCTACGCCCGCGCCGCCGGCGGCGACCCGCTGCCCGGCAACGCGTACCACCAGTTCCACGCGCCGCAGGTGGAGCAGCGTTTCACTGCCGCCCAGGGGACCACGCCGCTGCTGCCGGGGGACTTGCTCGCTTGGGGGTCGGGGGGCTCGGTCCACCACATCGCGGTCTATCTGGGCGCGGGGAAGATGGTCGAAGCCCGGGAATCGGGCACCCGGATCACCGTCAGCGACGTACGGCTGGGCGGGGACTACGCGGGAGCGGTACGCATCGCCGCGGCGGCGGCTCCCGGCACGTTCAGCACCTGGGGCACCGATGTGTGGACCCACAAGGAGCCGTCCACGACGAGCCCGCGGGTGCACCGGTTCCCCGGCCCGACCACGGTGCGCGTCGAATGCCAGAAGCACGCCGAACCGGTGACGGCGGAGGGCTACACCAACGACGCCTGGTCCTACTTGCCCGAGTACGGGGCGTGGATCACCAACATCTACATCAAGGGCGCCGCTTGGCTGGACGGCGTACGCACCTGCCCCTGAGCATCCACCCGCGCCCCTGACCACCCGCACCACTGACCACTACCACCCGCACCCCTGACCACGACCACCCGCACCACTGACCACGCGCACCCATCACCCGGCTCCCGAGGGAGCCCTTTCGAGGAGGAAGCATGTCCGCACGCAAGAAGATCATCCTGGGTCTCGCCGCCGCCGCACTGGCGGGCGGCATGGCCACCGTGACCGGGCCCGCCGCGGCGACGCCCGTCGCCGGGAAGAGCGCGGCCGCCGAATGCGGCGTCCGGGCCGACGGCAAGCTGTGGTGCGGCAACCGGGTCGGCGCCAAGGGCTACGAGCACCGCCGGTACAACTCCGCGGTGCGGGGGCCGCTGAACACGAGCCCCAGCTGGTTCCAGTGCTGGGGCCGCGGTGACCAGCACGCCGGCGGCAACAACGTCTGGTACTGGACCCAGCTGGACAACGGCCAGTGGGGCAACGTCGCGGCCGTGGACGTCCACACGTCGGTCGACCCCGCGCCGGGCCTGCGCGAGTGCTGACGCTCTGAATGCCGCCACCTCCCCGCCGGGAGGTGGCGGCATTCGCGCATTGCCTGCGGCCGGCGGCGCGCTCGATGAGGGCGGGGACGGTTGCCTGCCGGTATCAGGCAAGGTCGGTGCATTCCGGGGCCGCGGGAACGCGCCGACGGTCAAGGCTGGGAACGAAAGAGGCGCCCGTGCGACCTGTGGGAAACGTGAGCATGCCGCCTGCCTTCGCCTCCGAGTGGTAGATGCCGATGGCCACGGAGTACGCAGGTTCGCGTCGCGTCCCGCACCCCAGCGTCTCGTCGCTGACGCACGCGGACGTCTCACGCGAGAGGCTGCGGCGTCCGCTGTTGGAACCTGGCCCGCGGCGGTCGCAGTCGCGGTCGCGGTCTCCGGCGTGCCGGGCCTCCATCGTGCCGATCACCCGCTCCCGGGTCGGCATCCGAGCCTGCCGCTCCCAGGCCAAGGCCTTCTCCGGGACCGTGGAGTCGAGCCCGTCCGGCGGGCCGGGCACGGGCACTCGCCGACGCACCGAGCGTCGCCGCGCCCACCAGGACAGTTCGTCCCCTTCAAGCGTGTCGTCTACAACCCGGCGTTGGGCCCACCGCTCAGCTGCATCCGGCTCACACGTCCCTCGACCACGCAGCAGAGCATGCCTCGATCTCGTCCAGGTCCGGCCGGCCACCACCACTCATGGACCTACCGTATGCAGGACAGGGCGAACATTGCCCGGTGCGGCACTGGCCTGCTGGCAGGGCATGGGTAGACGGTTGGGTCGCGAGGTGTCCTACTAGACCGTCTTCGAAGGCTCGGGGTGAGGGCCTGCCGCGGTTGAGCTGGTCGAGTTGTAGTAGACGGAGCGTCCCTGCTTGGAGCGCTCGAGGAGCCCGCGCGCGACGCCCTGTTCGAGGGTGTTGCGGATGACTGCTGCCTGCACCTTGCGCGCGGGGTGGGCCGCGCTCAGCATGTCTGTGACCTCGGCTGCGGACTTCGGTTCTGTCTGCTGGGTGATGACATCGGTGACCAGCTCAAGCCAGGAAGGACCTTCGGTCTTCTTCGGAGTCCGGGCCTTCGCAGCGGCCTCCCGCGTCTGGGAGACCGTACCGGCTTCCGACTTGAGTGCTGCGGTCTTCTCGCTCTTCGGGGAAGCACTGCGCGCGGCAGGTACCGATGTACGCCTCGCAACGCGCTTCGCGACCTGAGGAGTCACAGACTCAGCCGCGATACCCAGAGCCTCCTGCATCTTCAGGAGAACCTGCTCGTTCTCTTCCATCTGGATCAGTTCCTCCTGCAGTCGCTGCAGTTCGACCCGCGCCTGCTCCTGCGCAGTCCGGTTCGCTGAGAGATCGCCGGAGATCTGCTGCGCGTAATCGGCCTTGATGCGCGCCGCGTTGTTGCTTGCTGTAGTCATAGGTCCTCGCCATCTCGGGGTGAACAGTGTGATGCGATGGTACGCAGTGCGGGTGCCTGAAACACCGAACCGTGTACCCAGCGCATGAAAAGCCCCTGTGGCTCCCGCGGCCCGCCACCTCATCGGGTGGCTGTTCGCACTGCTGCGCTCATGCCCGGCCGGGGTCGGTGCTCCAGAGGTCGGTCCGTCGCCGCGCCACTCGATGTGCAGGGGATCGTCCAGGCGGCCTCGCGGTCCGGGCCGGTACGCCTGACTGTGTGCCCCAAGTCGACGTGGCTGCCGCCGCACCGCGATCCTCACCGCCAACCTTCCCGGGCACTGCACTAGACGGTCAGGCGGCGCGCGATCTCTTGGGCGGCTGTCAGCGGCAGGGCGTGGTGTGTGCCGGGAATGATGTCCACTCGCGCGCCCGGCAGTGCCACCCGTGCGGCTCGGGCCGCGCGGGTGGCGTCGTGGCAGCGGGCGTGCGCGGCGAAGAGCACGTCGATCCGGTCATGCGGCAGCTCCGCCGGCTCGGCAAGGTCCGGGCGCGGGCCGGTGACCGGCCGGGCCGCCGGAAAGTCGGCGCCTTCCTCCTGGAGCCGCAGCCACAGCGGGTCGGGTACCGGGCCGCCGTTCTCCCAGGTGAGGAAGGACCGCATCCGCTGCGGGGTGGGCCGGACCAGCACGGGCAATGCCCGCAGGACGTAGGGGAGCCGGAGCCCGGTGAAGACGCGGGTGGGGTCGAGCAGGACCAGGCGCTGCAGCCGTTCGGCCCGCGCGGGGGCCCAGTGGGCGGCGATCCACGCCCCGTAGGAGTGTCCGACCAGGGTCACCGGGCCGCAACCGAGCCCGTCGAGGACGGCGTCGACCCAGCTCGTGAGGTCCGCGACCGCCCGTAGCGGCCGCGCGGGCTCCGGCACGCTGAAGCCGGAATCTCCCATCAGGTCCACCGCGTGCACCCGCCGGCTCCCGGCGAGCCCGGCGGCCGCGCAGGCCCCCCACACGGTCGAGGTGGCTCCTC
This sequence comes from Streptomyces sp. NPDC060049, assembly GCF_042736715.1. Taxonomy (NCBI): domain Bacteria; kingdom Bacillati; phylum Actinomycetota; class Actinomycetes; order Kitasatosporales; family Streptomycetaceae; genus Streptomyces; species Streptomyces sp. NPDC060049. Next base: position 467,112 of record NZ_JBHWVV010000005.1, on the reverse strand, counting down.
CGCCGGGCAGGAGTACCACCGGCGGCGAGCCGGCCGGACCGCAGCTGTTGACCCGGGTGGCTCCGTAGGGGGTGGGCACCTCGACGGCTTCTGCGGTGCCGGGCCAGCGGCCGAGCATCGCGTCGTAGGCGGCGCGGAAGGACGTCCGGGACACGGGGTCTCCAATGCCTCGCTAGGCGATAATCTCGCTCAGCGAGAGACTAGTCGGAGGTAACTGTGGACGACAACCTTGAACTCGTACACCTGCTGCGCACCGTGACCGTCGAATTCGGGTTGCGCCAGGCGGAGTTCGCCGCCGCCCATGGCATGCACCCCACCGATGTGAGGGCCCTGATCTGCCTGCTGGACGCGGCCCGCGCCGGCGAACCGGCCACGGCCGGGCTCCTCGGCGTCAGGCTCGGCCTGAACTCCGCCGGAACCACGGCCGCGATCGACCGGCTCGAACGCCTCGGTCATGTGGAGCGGGTCCGCGACGCCCACGACCGCCGCCGCGTCCTACTGCGGGTGCGTCCCGGGGCGATCCGCCTCGGTAGGGAGTTCTTCGGCCCGGCGATCGACACCCTGGCCTCGACTCTTGGTGCTCTCACCCCGGCCGAACACGACACCATCCGCCACTTCCTGACCACCGCCCACAAGGCGTTCACGCCGCAGGACACCCTCTAGCCCTCTAGACGGGCCTGCTTGTAGCGGTTACGTCGTCGGCTACGGAGCCCGTAACGCCGCGTGAGACGTCGTGGGGTACGTCAGATCCCGTTGCCCCTAGGTGTTCGAAACAAGGGCAGGAGCGGCTGTTACGGAGCCTTGAACCCGTTCGGCGCAGGGGCTGTGGGTGGCAGAGGAGTTGGGCGCCCGCGAAGAAGAGTGCTGCGGTCCATGAGCCTTATGGGTATGCGGCGGAACTGACGTGTCCGAGGGTCAATGCGACCTTGACGCATGCCCTCTACAAGGGAGAGTTACCGAGATGTCCAGGTTGGGCAACACGGAGCGATTTCGTTGCTTTCGGGTGTGGTTCGGGTCCAGAGTGTGGCTCCTCGGCAGGACGCCGGGAACTGTTCGAAGTCCGCCCGGCTTGCACGAGGCCGGGCCGGACCGCCTGTTGAAGGAGCCTTCCGTATGTCTGCTTCTCTCGCCACCCGCCGCACCCTCGCCGGCCTCCTGGCCGTCGGAGCCCTGATCGGCGCCGCGGCGGTGCCGGCCGCCGCCGACGACCACCGGCGCGACCACCGCGGCACGCACTCCTCCATCGTCATCGGTGACGTCGAGAACGCCGGCCGCGGGCGCGACAACCGCGCCCTGAACAGCGAATGGGTCGAGGTGAAGAACACCGGCCGCCACAGCGTGGACCTGCGCGGCTTCACCCTCACCGACAAGCAGGGCAACCGCTACCGCTTCAACGGCTTCCGCCTCGAGGGACGCTCCAGCGTCAAGGTCCACACCGGCAAGGGCCGCGACACCCGCCGTGACGTCTACCAGGACCGCCGCCACCAGATCTGGGACGAGCGCGACACCGCCACCCTCCGCGACAACCGCGGCAACATCCTCGACACCGAGTCCTGGGGCCGCCGCGGCCGCCACCACGGCCACTGACCCCCACTAGGCAGCCACACCCACAAGGAATGTGACCCTGCCACCCACCACCCCACCGAACGGCGTGCCACGGCAAACCAGCCGCGGCACGCCACACCCATGTAGACCGGCACTCCGACTCCCCGCATGACTCCGAATAGGGCGCCCACGTCGCGAGCGCGGGGCGAGCGCCCGGCAGTCTCACGGACTCGGATTTTTGACCAGCCGTGAGTCGGATGTGCACAAGGGCGGGTGCCGGCCGTTAGCCCGTCGCGGGGACTCGGTCTGCCGTGGGCGTCGCGGTGCCGGGAACATTCCGGCAGGCCGCCTCGTTGGCCCGAGGTCTACTGGCCCAAAACCGCGAAACGAGGAGTACCTTGCCCGAGACTTCGTCGACCGCCACCGTGCCCCCTCTGCCACCGCTTGCCACCCAGGCAGATCACCTGATCCGGCTTGGGGTGCACGAGATCGCTGGGATACCCGCCGATGAGCTGCGCGCCTTCGCCGAGGACGCCGGCCGCCAAGACGGCGACGCACTGCTTGCCGTCCACCCGGACCGCGCACCCGCCTCCGCCCTCGCACCGCTGCTCCGCCACGACGGCAAGTCCGGCTTCGTCGTCACCGACATGCCTGATGTCGACCGCTTCGCGCCCTGCACCGTTGAGGTGCCCGATGTCCCGCTCTACCTCGTTACCGGCCTCGACCGCGGCGACCGGATGGCCAACTGGAGCCCCGACGAGGCATTGCCCGCCCTCACTAAGGAAGACCGCACCCCGTTGCTGCTCACCGAAGGTATCCACTGGGTGCTGCAGCAGCCGGCGGTCCTCGAGCGCAACCGCTGTTTCATGACCATCGGCTCTCGGCTGCGCAAGCCCAACGGTGCCCTGGACGCCCGCACCCCGGCGATCTGGATCAGCAACGGCACGGGGCGGGACGGCCGCGAGCGGCGCAACGCCCCGAAAGTGGGCTGGTGCTGGTGGGGTAACCGCCACACCTGGCTGGGCTTCGCCTCGGCCACGGGCCGCGGGCGCTAGCACTGCAACGGCGGCGGTGGGCGAGGCGGCGTATCAGGCGTTCGGAGTTCGGCGGTCGGCGGTCGGCGTTCGGACAGGTCGGTGTTCGGACAGGTCGGCGGACACTGTGGCGGGCGATCACCCAGTGCCGCCGGCCTTTACGGTGCCACGGGCGGACCTCCAACCGTCACGGCAGAGACCGTTGCGGGTACGAGGGCCTGTCTTGTGCCCTAAGACGGCTTGACGGAGGACCAGGCGGTGACGGTCACCCGGTCGTCGCAGAAGGCGAACACCCCGTCGTCCATGGCGATCTGGTGCTTCCCGGCGCCGAGTACGCCAATGACCAGCGTCGGGTAGGTGGCCGGGGTCGCGCCGGACTCGCAGTAGCCGTCCGCCTCGCCCTGGACCTGGACGAACGTGAGCTTCGTCCACGCGCGGGCGCCCGGGGCCAGCAGCACGTTGGCCGCGGCGGGGCCGGCGTGGGTGGTGGCCAGCGGATGATTCTTCTCCGGTGAGCCGTTGCCCGCCGCCGCGACCGTCGGATGCCCGTACACCTTGCAGGAGGACGCGGAGGTGTTGGTGACGGAGACGACGGCGGCTCCGGTTCCTGTGCCCGGCGGACGGACGTCGGCCTGGTGCGCCTCGGAGACCTTGATGTCGTCGACCGCGCAGGGCTTCTTCGTCACGCCGCCGGTGCCGCCGGAGGAGGAGCCGCCCGTGGACGACGCGCCGCCCGTGGAGCCTCCGCTCCCGCCGCCGCTGGTCGTTCCGCCCTTGTCGCCGCCGGTGGGCGTCGGCTCGGTCGGCCGCGAGGCCGCAGGCGGCGTCGACGGGTCGGCCGCCCCGCCGTCGTAGCTGGTCGGCGTACAGCCTGTCATCAGAGCCGCGGCCGCCAGTGCCGTCGCCAGAGCCGCCGCGGTCCGGCCGATGCCTGCTGTGCACTGCATTGGTGCTCCTCGAGGTTCACGACCGGTCCCACACCGGCACACGCGTGCCGGAACACGGCTTCCTGGCCCGAGCAGGTTCCCGCCGTACGCCGCTGTGGTGGTTCCGTGACGCGCCCATGACGAACGGGATCACCCAGGCGCCGTACGCCGGGCACACCCCCACGGCGCAGACAGGGCGCTACGGTGCGCGGCCTCGTGGGGCAGCCGCGACGTCCTGAGCACCGTCTCTTGGCACGCCCACTGCCCCGCCGGCCGGTCCAGCGCGGTGCGCGGATCGGGGCGCGCACGGCGTCCAGGGCTCCTCGAAGTACGGCTTGGCGGCCTCCGGGTACTCCTGGGCCCAGGTCTGTAACCCAGTGTTCCGCAGGCTTGGACGTTCTCCCGCGTCTTGTGCTCTACAGGGTGAAAACTGTTGGAACGGCGAGTCCGGGAGGGCTGGCTGATGGGGCAGGCGGCGACCTTGTGGGCGTACCTCGCTTTCGCGGCCATGGGGCTGGCTGCTGCGGTAGTCGGGGGGCTGGTGTTCGGAATCCGGGAACTGGCGCGCACTGTGCCGCCGGTCGAGGCGCTGAAGCTGATGACACGTGGGGGTGCGACGACTGCGACCGTCTTGCCGGGGCCGGCCTCGGCGGCGACGGCGCCGTACCAGCCGGTGCCGAGGGCGTCCGAGGCGGCCAGTAGCGACGGGAGCAGCTCGGGGGCCGGCTGCTCCGGCGTGGCCACCAGGGTGCCGTCCGCGTGGGGGATGCGGGCCTTCTCGGCTCGGGTGCCGACCGTCTGTGCGACGAATTCCCTGTGCACGCAGTCGGACTGGGAGCCCGAGCGGCAGATCTCGCAGGTGTTGTCGGAGATGACGAAGGATCCGACGATGAAGTCGCCCACCTCGACGTTCTTCACGTCGGAGCCGATTTCCTCGACCCGCCCATGTACTCGTGACCCATGGCCGTGTGGTCGGCGGGCTCGATCCCTCGGTAGGGCCACAGGTCCGACCCGCAGATACAAGTCGCTGTCAGCCGGACGATCGCGTCGGTGGGCTCGACGATCTTCGGGTTCTCCCGCTCCTCCACCCGGACGTCGCCGGCCGAGGCAACCGCGGGGCCATGGACTTGTCGAATATCGATATGCTCCTCTAGTCTCCGACATATCGATAATCGATGGGAAGGCATGTGGTGACGACGCGACTCACGAAGACCCTGGCCTCTTTGACCCTCGTACTGGCGGTGCTCTGCGGGCTCGCCTTCATCGGCACGGGGATCACGCACATGTTCGACGACGGGGCGGTCTGCGTGCAGACGGACTTCTGGCGCAACGCCTCACTGGCGCCGGACAGCCTGCCGATCGGCGCGGGCGTGGAAGCGTCCAGCAGCGCCACGCGCCTCTGCCAGGACGGTCCCTCCGTGGGCCAGCGCGCTGCCGACCTCGGGGGCGAACTGCCCTGGCTGCTGTTCGGTTCCCTCGCCCTGCTGCTCTTCTCCCGACTGCTCAAGGCCGTACTGTTCCAGGGGCCGTTCACCGACGCGGTGTCGCGACGGCTCTCCGTTCTCGGCTGGTTCGTCGCCGTGGGCACGCCGCTGGCCGGTCTCGTCGTCGGCTGGTCGCAGTCCTGGCTCGTGGGGAGCATGGCGCCCGTCGTCGGCTCTGGGCCGACGGTCTCCGGGCCGCAGGTGCTCGTGTTCGCCGGCCTCGCCGGGGTGATCATGGGGCACATCATGCGCGAAGGCGTGCGCATGCGAGAGGACCTCGAAGGGACCATCTGATGCCCGCAGAGGAGCTCCACACGATCCGGATCCACCTCGACCGGCTCCTCGCCGAGCGCGGCATGACGCTCACCGAACTGTCCGCGCAGGTAGGCATCACGGTCGTCAACCTGTCCGTGCTCAAGAACGGGCGGGCCAAGGCCATCCGCTTCTCGACCCTGTCGAGGATCTGCGATGTCCTCCAGTGCCAGCCGGGAGACCTGATCACCCACGATCCCGCCAACCCGGCCTAGTGCCGTGCCGGGCGCCGCGACCCGGTGGACCTTCCCGGTCACAGCACCAGGCACGGGCCGCCGCGACCGCGGCTCGATCCTGTGCCGACCCTGCGGGCTTCCTTAAGGGACTCTGAAGAACGCCTCCGGGCAGTCGTTTTCGCTGGTCACGACCCTAGGCTCGGGGGAGCGTCCTTCCCCTTCTCGCTGAGAGGTGCCACAGGCATGAGCCGCAGCCGAACTCCCGGAACCCCGCCCCGCGTCGAGGCGCGCCGGAAGAAGACGGTGCGCACGCGCATCGTGCTGTCCCTCACCGCGGCGGCCGCGGTGGTGGCGGTCGGGGTCGCGGTGGCCGACTCCGACGACGGCGTGCGCGCGAGCGAACCGAGGTCCGGCGCGGCGGGCTCCGGTGGCGAGGAGGCGACGGCGTCTACGTCTCCCCCCGCCCCCACGCTCTCCGCCGACGCAGCGTCCGCGACCGGGGTGATGCCGTCCGCGACGCCCGCCGCCGACGCCACGGCGTCCGCCGCGCCCGCGAAGCCGGCGGCGGAGAGCCGCCCGGCCGCACCGGCTTCGACCCAGGCACCCAGGCCCGCCCGTACGCCCGCCGCGACCGCCGGCGGCGGTTCCGGTGGTTCGGGCGGCTCCTCCGGTGAGACCGGGGCGGAGTCCGCGGTCCTCGCCCTGGTCAACAAGGAGCGGGCCGCGGCCGGGTGCGGCCCGCTGACCGCGAACGCCAAGCTGAGCGCCGCGGCACGCGCGTACAGCGACACCATGGCCCGCAGCGGCGTCATGTCCCACACCGGACCCGACGGGTCCACCATGACCACCCGCGTGGAAGCCGCCGGGTACGGCTGGTCCCGCCTGGGCGAGAACATAGCCCGCGGTCAGGCGGACGCCGCCGCGGTCATGAACGCGTGGATGAACAGCCCCGGCCACAAGGCCAACATCCTCAACTGCGGGTTCCGGGAGATCGGCATAGGCTTCCACAAGGGCGACGGCGGCCCCTGGTGGACGCAGGACTTCGGAACGCCGAAGTAGGGAGACACCCCCCGCCCCGCCCAGCGCCCCCCAGCGCGGCACACGTCCTCCGGCCCGTATGCGGGCCAGGAGGACGTCGGCGTTCGCCCACGGATCCGGGCCCAGGTGCCAGGCCGGCCGTGTCCGTTACGGGGGAGGCGGTGACGGGCCGCCCCGCGCGTCGGCCACTATGGGGCCGTGCCCCGAATTCCGCGCTACCTGCTCATATGGCTGTCGTGCACGGCCACCAGCGTGACCGCCGTGCTCGTCACCGTCCAGTTCGTGGTGGGCTCGACCAGGCATACGCCTCCCGTCGCACGGTCCGCCCCCATGGTCTTCGACACGCCGCCGGCCTGGCAGGCGGCGCAGGGCCAGTCACCGAGCCCGCAGTCCCCGAGCGCCACCCCCGACGGCTCGCCCTCGGCGACCGGGCGACCGTCGCCCCCGGCTTCTACGCCCACCCCCGTGAAGGCCCCGACCGGAACCCCCCGGGCCACAGCACCCAAACCACCCGTCGACTGCGACGAGGGCGGACCGGGCCTGCACACCGTCCCCTCGCAGGGCGGCAAGGTCACCGTGCGCTACGGCAGCCGCGGCGTGTGCCTGATCTCCGCGGTACCCAGCCGCGGATACAAGGCCAGCACCTCACAGACCGCGGACGACACCCTGACCGTCACGTTCACCACCGCGGACCACCGCTCGGTCATCACGGCGACGATCACCCCCGCGGCGAAGGCCAGCGTCCGCGAGACGTCCTTCTGACGACCCGGCCGCCCGCCGCGACCGTCCCGGCCGACTGCTCAACCCCTGATCCCTAGTGCTGTGACGCGGGTAGTCCACCGGGTCGTCAAGCCTTCCCGGCCGCAGCACCAGTGCGGGTTTCGCTCCTCCCCCCGCACGCGCTCGTCGCCCGAGGTCCGGTGAAGCGGAAGGTGAGCTGTTCCTTAGGGGAACCTCAAGATCTCCTCCGCACGGTTCCGGCGGCCCCCAGCGGTCCTATGCTCACGTCAGCCGAGCGGCCTTCGGCGCCCGGGCACGACTGCCCCGGCGTCCCATCGAGCCGTCGCGCCATCGGCTTCACCGATCCGGAAGGCGCTTCGCCTTCCCGTACTCCGAACCGTGCCTTGGGGTGTCTTCGCCATGACTTCTCGCATACACCGCTCCGCCCGTGCCGCCCGACTCGCGGCGCGCCCCCGCCCCGTCACGCCCCTGGGCGTACGGCTGCCCCTGGTGGCCGCGGCCGTCGTCGCCGCCGGGCTGACCGCCGCGTGCGGCCCGTCCTCCCAGCCCGCGGGCGCCGCCTCGCCGTCCGCGGCGGAGCAGTCGACGGGGGCCCTGGCGGCCGGGGCGGAGTCCGCGTCCGCGGAGGCGTCCCCGACCGCTTCGGCCACGCCCTCGGCGTCCGCCGGCACCCCGGCCGCTGCCTCGCCGACCCCCTCGCGCGCCCAGACCGCCAAGCCCGCCCCCAAGCCCTCCCGTACGTCCGCCGCGCCCGCCCCGGCCCGGATACCCGGGCCCGGCTACGACAGTTCGGCCGACGCGCAGAAGCAGATCGACGCGGCGCTGCGCGCGGCCAACGCCGACGGGCGGATGGTGCTGCTCGACTTCGGCGCCAACTGGTGCGGCAACTGCAAGGCGGCCGACAAGGTGTTCGCCCAGCCGCAGACGGCGTCGATCCTCGGAGCCTCGTACCACCTGGTCAAGGTGGACATCGGCGGCGACAGCTCCGCCAACTCCGCGCTCCTGCGCAAGTACAGCCCGTCGGGCGGCACTTACAAGATGCCCGTCCTGGTCGTCGTCTCGCCGTCGGGCACCGTGCGCACCGACACCCACGCCACCGGCAATCCAGCCCTGACCTCGGACGGCATCAACACCTTCCTCCGCCAGTGGGCGTCATGAGACGACCCGTTCCGCGATCCACCGCCCTGGCCGGAGCCGGCCTCGCGGTGGCGGTCGCCGGCTGTCTCTACGCCGCCGCGGGCTCCGCCTCGGACGACGGCGGACGCGGGGCGCCGCCCGGCCCGGCGGGTGCCGCCGTCCGGGCGGGGTCCGCGGCCACGGTCATGGACTCCGGCTCCCGGCCGGCCGCGCCTGCGCTGGCGGGCGCGGACCTGGACGGAGCGCCGGTCAGCCTGAGCGGGTTCCGGGGCCAGGTCGTCGTCCTCAACGTCTGGGGATCGTGGTGCGGGCCCTGCCGGGCGGAGGCGGACGACCTCGAGAGGCTCAGCGGGCAGACCCGGGCCCAGGGCGTCCGGTTCCTCGGGATCAACACCCGTGACCGGGACCGCGCGGCGGCGCAGTCCTTCGTCCGCGCGCACGGCCTGGGATTCCCCAGCCTCCACGACCCCACCGGGGAGCTCCTGCTCCGCTTCCCTCCCGCGCTCCTCAACCCGCAGACCATCCCCTCGACCCTGGTGATCGACCGCCGCGGCCGGATCGCCGTCAGCATCGGGGGCGCCGTCACCGACGAGGAGCTGGCCCCCCTGCTCACGCGGGTGGCGGAGGAAGACTCATGACGACGTTCACCGGCGTGACGCTCGCCGGCGTGACGTTCGCCGCCGCGGACGCCGCGCCCTCCCTCCTCCACGGAACGCTGGCCGTCGCCGCCCCCGTGGCGTTCTGCGCGGGCCTCGTCTCCTTCCTCTCGCCGTGCGTACTGCCGCTCGTGCCGGGCTACCTCAGCTACGTGACCAGCCTGTCGGTCTCCGACCTGGCGGACGCCCGTGGCGGGCAGCGCAGCCGCATGGCGGTCGGCGCGGTGCTGTTCGTCCTGGGCTTCACGGCCGTCCTCGTCTCCGGAGGCGCCCTGTTCGGCTACTTCGGCCGCACCCTGCTGGCCCACCAGACGGTGGTCACGCAGGTGCTCGGCGTCTTCACCGTGCTGATGGGGCTGTCCTTCATGGGCTTCCTGCCGGGCTTCACACAGCGGGAGTTCCGCAGCCACCGGCGGCCCGTGCTCGGGCCGGCGGGCGCCCCCTTGCTGGGGGCGGTGTTCGCGGTCGGGTGGACCCCGTGCATCGGCCCGACGCTGGCCGCCGTACAGGCGCTCGCCTGGAGCGAGGCGAGCGCGGCCCGTGGGGCCCTGCTGATGGCGTCCTACTGCCTCGGGCTGGGCCTGCCGTTCGTCCTCGCCGCCCTGGCCTTCCGCCGGGCGCTGGGCGCCTTCGGCCTGGTCAAACGCCACTACCAGTGGGTCCTGCGGATCGGCGGCGGGATGCTCGTCCTCGTCGGCGTCCTGCTGGCCACCGGCGTGTGGAACGACATGGTGTACCGGCTCCAGTTGTGGAGCGCGGACTTCACCACAACCGTCTAGTGCTGTGACCCGAGTTCTCCTCATTTCCCCTGATGCAGAGGCACAGATGAACGTTTCCGAGCATGTGAGGCACTCCCGCAAGACCCGCCTCGCGGCCGCCCTCCTTTCCCTGGCCGCGCTCGCGGCATGCGGCGAGCCGCCCGCCAAGACCGGTTCCGCGCCCACGACGAGCTTCACCGAGAACGGGGTCACCGTCACCCTGTCGGTCTCCGACTGGCATCCGCCGCGGGGCACCCTGACCGCGGTCTTCACCCCCGAGGAGAAGGGGTTCCACCTCTACAGCACCGATCTGCCGCCCAGCGGAATCGAGGGCGTCGGCCGGCCGACCGCCATGGACGTCACCGGGGTCCTGCGGGCGGACGGGAAGCTGACGGCCGCCGCGGACGTACGGACGATCAGCGTGCCGGGCGTCGACGCCCCGGTGCCCGTCTACCCGGACGGCCCCGTCACCACCACCCTGCCCGTCCGCGTGGACGGCAACGGGGACGCGACGGTTCTCCTCGGGTACGCGAGCTGCAGCTCGGAGGAAGGCTGCACCATCCCGGTCTCCGACCGCCCCGTCCACCTGCGCCTCACCGACAAGGGTCCGGCCTTCGGCAACCACTAGAACGAGCGTTCACCTAAGGTGTGCCCATGCCCAGCGTCCTGGTCGTGGAAGACGACCCCAGCATCCGCCAGTCACTGATCGAAGTCCTGGCGGAGCACGGGTACGCCGTACGCAGCGTGGGCGACGGATTCGGCGCCCTGCGCGAGGTCACGCAGACGCCCGTCGACGCGGTCGTCCTCGACCTGGGGCTGCCCGATCTGGACGGGGGAGACGCACTGCGCATGATCCGGGGCATTTCCTCCGTTCCCGTCCTGGTGGCCACCGCCCGCGACGACGAAACGGAAATCATCAAGCTCCTCAACGCGGGCGCCGACGACTACCTGGTCAAGCCCTTCTCCGGGGGACAGCTCATCGCACGCCTCTCCGCCGTCCTGAGGCGCACCAGCCACCTTCCGCCCGCCCGAGCCGCGCACGCCGGCGAGGGGCCGCGGAGGGCAGGAGCGGCCGAACCGTTGCGCCCCACCACCGTGGGCGAGCTCGCGGTGGACCCCGGCGCGCGCACCGCGTACCTGTCCGGCCGCGAGCTCCGGCTCACCCGCCGCGAGTTCGACCTCCTGGCGTTCCTCGCCCACCACACCGGCCAGGTCGTCTCCAAACGGCGGCTGCTGACCGAGGTCTGGCGCGAGCCGTACGTGGACGACCAGACCGTCGACGTGCACCTGTCGTCCCTGCGCCGCAAGCTCGGCGAACGCGCGGCGGCCCCGCGCTACCTGCTGACCGTCCGCGGTGTCGGCATCAAGCTGGTGGCGCCGCGATGAGACGCTCCCTGGCCGGAGTGGCGCTCGCCGTCACCTCCATGGTCGCCCTCTCGTTCCTCATACCGCTGGCCGCGCTGGTGATGTCGCTGGTCAAGGACCAGAGCGTCACCGCCGCCGAGCAGCGGGCCGCCGCACTGGCCCCCGTACTGACTCTGACCACGGATCCGTCCGCCCTGCGGGAATCCGCCGCCAGCCTGGACGCGGCCGAGTACGTGGTCGTCCACCTGCCGGACGCCCCCGCCCTCGGCAGCTCCCGGGCCCCCGCGGCGCTGCTCGAACGGGCCGAGCAGGGCCGCGAGTCCATCTCGCAGGAGATCCCCGGCGGCTGGATATGCCTGCAGCCGGTGGTACTGCCCGGCGACCGGGTCGCCGTCATCGAGAACTTCGTCCCCGAACAGGAGCTGACCCGCGGGGTCAAAGCCTCCTGGGCGGTCATGCTCCTCCTCGCCGTGGGACTGGTCGGCGGTTCCGTACTGGTCGCCGACCGCCTCGGAGGGAAGGTCGTCAGGTCCTCCAGGAGGCTCGCCCACGCCTCCCAGGCCCTGGGTCGGGGCAATCTGGACGCCCGCGTGGACCCCATGGGGCCCAGGGAACTGCGCGAAGCGGGCATCGCCTTCAACACCATGGCCCACCGGATGACCGAGCTGCTCGCCGTCGAACGCGAACTGGTCGCCGACCTGTCCCACCGGCTGCGTACGCCACTGACCGCCCTGCACCTGGCTTCGGAACGCATGGCCGGCTCACCGGAGTCGGCCAGGGTCGAGGCCGCCGTGTGCGCTCTGGAAACGGAACTCCAGGCCATCATCACCGCGGCCCGCACCCCGCTCGCCGTGAGCCCGATGGGCCAGGGCATGCTCGGCCCGGAGGCGGGCGCGGGCCACCACGCCACGAGTGCCGGACCGGCCGGACCCCGCTGCGAGGCGGCGGACGTCGTGCGCCGCCGGACCGCCTTCTGGGCGGTCCTGGCGGAGCAGCAGAATCGCCCCTGCTCCCTCGACCTCACGCAGGAGCCCGCCGCCGTCGGCCTGTCCGACGACGACGTCGCCGCCGTGGTGGACGCCCTCATCGGCAACGTCTTCCGGCACACCCCGCCCGGCACCCCGTTCGGCGTCCGCGTCGCCCGCACCGCCCAGGCCGTGGAGCTGGTCGTGGAGGACGCCGGTCCCGGCATCCCCGAACCGGACCGGGCCCTTTCCCGGGGGAGCAGCACCGGCTCCTCGGGGCTCGGCCTCGACATCGCCCGCAGGGCCGGGTCCGTCACCGGCGGCTCGGTGCGCGTCGCCCGCGGGCCCCGTGGCGGCGCGCAGATCACCGTGGTGTTCGGACTCGCCGCGCCCTCGCCGTCCCGGCGTGGGCCGCGTGCCTCCCGACGTCGTACGGGATGGCCGCGCGCCCGGTGACCGCCCCGGGGCGCGGCGGCGCCGCCGTCCGGTCGGTCACGACAGGATCTCGACGTACCCGTCGGTTCCGTGCACACGGATCCGCTGCCCGTCCCGGATCCGCCGGGTGGCCTGCTCCACGCCCACGACGGCCGGCAGACCGTACTCCCGGGCGATCACCGCGCCATGGGTCATCAGACCGCCCACCTCGGTCACCAGGCCCGCGATCGCCACGAACAGCGGCGACCAGCTGGGATCCGTGAAGGTCGTGACCAGGATGTCGCCCTCTTCGAGGTCGGCCTGCGCCAGGTCGTGGATGACGCGGGCCCTTCCCTCGATGGTCCCGGCGGAGACCGGCAGGCCGATCAGGGCGCCGGCCGGCACGTCGTCGCGCCGGTACGCCCCGGTGACGGCCTCACCATCCGAGGTGAGCACCCGGGGCGGCGTGAGCGCGTGGTACGACCGGAACGCGTCCTTGCGCTGCTCGATGAGCCGGCCGTCCACCCGGCGCGAGCGCACGACATCGTGCAGTTCCTGGAACGTGAGGTAGAAGACGTCCTCCTTCTCGGGGAGCACGTCGGCCTGCACGAGGCGCCCGGCCTCCTCCAGCAAGGCCTGCTTGTAGACGAAGTAGCGGCTGACGATGCCGTACTTCGGGTACTCCCGGTACCCGATGAAGGTTCGGACCCGGTCGATCATCCGCGCGGCCTCCTCGGCCTTCCGGTCCCCGTCCGGCAGGGCCCGCAAGCGGGACAGCACCTCCCCTTCCTTCTCCCGCGCCTTCCGCCGTCCTTGCTCGAAGCGCCGCTCGGCGGCCCCCGGTTCGAAGTTCCTGACGTTGTCGAGGATCACGGGCAGGAGCGTGCTGGGACGCTCGCGCCAACGCGGCCTCGTGATGTCGATCTCGCCTACGCAACGCATGCCGTACCGGTCGAGGTAGGCCTCCACGGCATCGCGCGCTTCGGCCCCGCCCTCGAGCTTCGCCAGCTCGTCCAGGAAGCCCTCGTCCTCGACGCCCTGGAGGAACGCCACCACCTCTGGCCACGGGCGGATCACGTCCGCGACGTCGAGCAGAGCCAGTCCCATCTCCGAGGTGACGTTGCCGGGGGCGGACAGCGTGAGCGTGTCAGCCGCGTTCTTCTCGCCCAGCCACTCCAGCAGCTTGTCGTTGAGCCACCACGTCGCCTCCATCCCCGCCGAGATCACCTGATGGCTCAGCGGATCACCGAGGACTCGCTTGTGCTCCTCGAAGGCCTCCAGTAGGAAGTCGAACAGCGCCGGTCCGCTCTTCGTCCGGATGTCGCGCTCCAAGGCGGCGATGGACACCCGGCTGCGCTCGACCAGCTCGGTGACGATGGCCGGATCGGTCTCCACCGGGGCGGGCGCACCCCCGGCCGGCGGCCCGCCGGGACCCGTGTCCGGGAGCGACGGGACGAAATCGCCGCGGTCGAGGACGGTCTCCAGAGCGTCCCTGATCAGCGGATCGCCTCTCCCCAGCAGGTCCAGGAGGCCGTCGCGGCTCGCGGGCGAGGCCAGGCGCCGGGTCACGTCGACGAACAGCCTCCCGCCCGCCTCGTGCATCGGCACCATGGCCGTCAGCTGCCACATGGAGAACCCCAGGGGCCTCATGGGGTCGGTCATCATCTGCCCGTGGCCAACGGAGACGTAGACGTGGTTGTCCTGGTCGCCGTTTTCGGAGACGGGGACGGGGAACAGCGTCGTGATCGGCCGGCTCTGAACGATCCGGAAGTCGTCATCGACCAGGCACCATTCGATGTCCTGCGGGCAACCGAAGTGCGCTTCGATCCGCCGTCCGAGCCGCACGAGCCGCACGACCTGCGCATCCGTCAGCGCAGGCTGCTCCTGCTGCCGCGGGTCGATCGCCACTTCGTGCGTACCGCCGGCCGGCAGGGCGTGGACGGCACGCTCTTTGGCGGCGATCGTCTTGGCGACGACTTCGCCGTGCCGCACCGTGAAGACGTCCGGGTTCACCAGGCCGGAGACCAGGGCCTCGCCGAGGCCGAAGCCGGCGTCCACGGTGGCGACCTTGCGGTTGCCCGTGACGGGGTCGGCCGTGAACAGGACGCCTGCCGCGTGCGGGAAGACCATCTGCTGCACGACCACCGCCATCTGGACCGTACGGTGGTCGATGCCGTTGTGCCGGCGGTAGGTCACGGCCCGCTCGGTGAAGAGCGAGGCCCAGCACCGGCTGACGTGCTGGAGGATCGCCGCCGGTCCCACGACGTTCAGGTACGTGTCCTGCTGGCCGGCGAAGGAGGCCGTCGGCAGGTCCTCCGCCGTCGCGCTGGACCGGACGGCGTAGGCGGCTCGCTCGCCGGACCGGGCGAGCGCGCGGGTGATCGCCGCCGCGAGGTCGCCCGGGACGGCGATCCCTTCGATGGTCCGACGAACCTGCGCGCTGAGCGTGCGGACCGCCTCCCGGTCGTCCGGGCTCACGCGCGACAGCTGATCGAGCAGATCGTCGATCGACGGCTCTTGCGCCATGACCCGCCGGAAGGCGTCCGTCGTCACGCAGAAACCATCCGGCACGCGGATGCCTTCGATCCGCGACAGCCGGCCCAGGTGCGCACCCTTCCCGCCGACGACCGCGACCTGCGTCTCGTCCACCTCGTGGAGATCCCGCACGTACTGCTCCGTCATGGCGCTACCTCCGAGGCTGCCGTGCTCTGTTGCGCTGCGGTGACCGGTCGAATCCCCGGCGTCTCCCACCCTGTCCAACTCTTTGTCGAGCACGTCCTCATCCTTGTTCGCCCTGCATGAGTTGATCATTCTGCGCCGTGCCCGGGGTCTTGCGGCAAGCCCCCCAGCGCGCTATAAATTGAGAGAGGCAAGGAGAGATCTCTCCTTGCCTTTGTGTTTTCCCGATGCACGGGAACGTCCGGAACGGTCTGCCCGGACCGGAGGTCCGGACAGACCGCTCAATTTTCACGCGGAGGGCTCCGGCTCAGCAGCCGCCGCAGTTGTAGAACGTCACGTCCCAGTGGTTGCCCTCGTCGGCGTAGACGTTGCCGGCGCCGGACTTCCACTGCGGGGCGCCGTCACCGCGTACCCCGATGTAAGTGAACGTGTTCTTGATGTAGTTCCCGACGCACGTGTACTTGCTGAAGTCGAGCTTGTAGCCGTTCCAGTGCGAGTAGGTGCCGCCGGCGTGACCGGTCTCGGTGCCGCCGGTGATGTTCAGTGCGCAGCCACTGGCGCTCTTGAGGGTCTGGGCGCCCTGCGCCGTGGCGAGGTTGAGCTGGTCGAAGGACGTACAGGTCGCATTGTTGCGGTTCGAGCAGCCGCCGGACGATGACCAGGTGATCCCGGAGCCGCGGAACATCGAGGTCGCGGTGGCGTGGCTGATCTTGGTGGCCGCGTGGGCGGCGGTGGCACCGCCGACGACACCGACGCCGGGGGCGAAGAGCGCGCCGAGGACGAGGGCGAGAGCGGTGAGGACGGAGCGGAGTGCGTTTCCTCGTGGGCGGTTGGTGGCCGCGTGGCCGGCCCGGGGAGTGGGGGATGCCTCGGGGAACGTCATGGGCTTTCCTCCTGGTGCGGATTTCTGCGGGGGACGGGTGCGCTGGTGTGCGAGGTGCCGAGCGGTGGACCCCTCGGTCTACCCGCGTCGACTCATGGGCGCGGAAGGCCCTGGGATGCGGCGCTCGGAAGGTCACACGGCGGAGCGGAAGGCCGGGAGGTATCCGCCGGAGTGGCCCGCGGCCGTGGGGTGGTAGCTGTTGGAGACGGGCACGGAGACGCTGTGCAGCCAGGCGTTGCCCGAGCAGATCTCGTGGCCCGTGAACTCGTCCACGACGCTGGAGTACGAGAATCCGGCGTTGGCGGCCTGCTTGGCGAGCATGCCGTTGAGGGCGTCGCTGCCCCGGTTGATCGCCGCGCGCTCGGTCTCGCTCAGGCCGGCGACGCAACCGCCGTTCAGTTGGTAGAAGCGCGGGTAGCCGAGGACGACGACGTGAGCCTGCGGCGCCTTGCTGCGGATGGTGCCGTAGAGGGACGAGAGGCTTCCCGGCAGGGTGTTGTTGATCTGCGCGATGGCGTTGTTCACCGCGTTGACACAGGTGGCCTCGCTCTGCAGGACGCAGGTCTGCATGACGTTCGCGAACCCGACGTCGTTGCCGCCGGCGGTGACGCTGACGAGCGTGGTGGAACTGTTGAGCGGGGTCAGCTGGCCGCTCTTGACCGTACCGGTCGTCGCCCCCGAACAGGCGGTGAAGGAGAACGAGGCCGGGGCGTTGGCCGCCGCCCACAGGGACGGGTAGGCCTTGCTGCTGCGCTGGCAGTTGCCGCTGTCGGACAGGTAGCTTCCGGCGCCGACCCCTGAGGAGTAGGAGTCACCGAGAGCGACGTAGCGCTCTCCGGCCGCCGTGGCGGCGGAGGCCTGCTGGGTGAGTCCCAGGGTGGCGGCCGCGAGGGCCAGCAGGACGGGCAGAACTCTTCTCGTGATTGTCGTGCGCATGACAGGTAACTCCTTGGAGTGTTGTGGGGAACAGGAGTTGTTGAAGCGTCACTCTTCTAGCAGTGAGCGACGCCTTCGCGATAGGCGTGCGAAGCGGATTGTTGCTGTGCGCTCGGCTGGGACGCCGAGCCCTTGCACCGCCGGGTCCTGGCGGACGGTCGGCGCCGTGGCTGCCTCCACGGCACGCTCTGGCCGATCGCGATGCGACCGTTGACGGGCGTGCCGGCGGTGGCCGGGACTTGTGAGTTGGTTGGGCCCGACACTTCTAGCAGCATCGGAGTACCCGTGAGTAGCCCCCGCGTGAACAGTGGTCCGCTATGCGGGCATATTTTCTCCGCGCGTAGATCTCTGTCGACCGGCTCGGATGCCGAGGGGGTGAACAGGGGGGGCGAACAGGGGGGAACAGACCTGCGCGCCGCCCGCGTTCGGGGCTGCGCACGCACACTCCGGCCCGAACGAGCCGAACCCGCCCGGCCGTTACGCGAGGACGTTGACGGCGCGGGCGACCACCAGTCCGAGGATGAGCAGGGAGAGGAGGGCCTGGACGCTCATGGCGATCTTGGCCCAGGGGGCCAGCGGCATGACGTCGGTGGGGCTGAAAGCGGTGGCGTTGGTGAGTCCGAGGTAGAGGTAGTCGATGAAGCGGGGCCGCCAGTCGGCGCTGCTCAGGCCGGGGTTGAGCTGCAGGGGGAAGGCGAGGGCGGGGCTGGGGGGCATGTGGTGGGCCCGGGCCGCGGACCCACCGCTGTCGAGCTCGAAGTACAGCAGGGAGAAGGCCAGGACGGTGCAGGCCCACACCGTGCCGCCGGTCTGCAGCAGGCTCGCGGCGGAGTCGGTTTCCTTCCCGCCGTGGACGATGTCGTCGACCAGGCGGGCGGTCGACCAGACGGCGCTGAGTGACAGGGCGCCGACCAGGGTGATCGAAATGGTGCGCATGACGTTGGAGCGCCTGTCGATCCGGCCCGGGTCCCCGGCGATCAGCGCCAACAGGAGCAGCCCTTCGATGGCGGGGAACACCCAGCGGGGTGCCAGCCGCAGGTCGTCGGGGAGCAGCAGGGTCAGCACCATCGCGGCTACGACGGCCGCGGCCATCGGCCACCGGGGCTCGCCGCGGCTCTCCTCCTGCCGGGCGCTCTCGGTCGGCTCCTGAGTGTGATGTGCGGTCATGGGCGAGCCCTTGGGGTCAGGGTGCGGTGTGGATCGCACCGATGAGTCCGGGGGACGGCGGACGGTCTTGGCGGGTGACCGGTGCGGGTGTCAGGGCTTGCGGTGTCGTACGACGTTCTCCAGGGGCTCCCCTGCGAGGTGGTGGAGGACCTGGGTGCGGATCAGCCGTAGTGCCCGCGGCAGGAAGGCGGAGCTGTTGCCTCCGACGTGGGGGCTGATCAGCGTGTTCGGGGCCCGCCACAGTGGATGACCGGCCGGCAGGGGCTCCGGGTGGGTGACGTCGAGGGCCGCGTTCAGCCTGCCGGCGGTGAGTTCGGCGAGCAGTGCCCCGGTGTCCACCACGGGGCCCCTGGAGACGTTCACCAGCAGGCTGTGGTCCTGCATGAGGGCGAGGAAGCGTGCGTCGACGAGGCCGCGCGTCTCCTCGGTGAGCGGGACGGTGAGGATCACCACGTCGGACCGGGGCAGGAGTGCCGGCAGTTCGTCCAGTCCGTGGACGAGGCCGCGCGGAGCAGAGCGGGCCCTCCGGGCGACTCGTAGGACATCGCACTCGAACGGGAGGATCCGATCCTCGATCGCTGAGGCGATGGAGCCGTACCCGACGAGCATGACGGTACGGTCGGCCAGCGCGGGGCGGCGGTCGCTTCGCCACTCCTGCGCGTCCTGGGCGCGGACGAAACCGGGGAGGCCTCGAAGCGACGCGAGAGTCAGTGTGACAGCCAGTTCGGCGGTGCCGGCGTCGTGAACGCCCCTGGCGTTGCACAGAACGACACCGCCGGGAACCTGCTCTACGAGGTCCTCCACCCCCGCTGACAGGGACTGGACCACTCGAAGTCGCGGCATGCTCGCGCACACCGGTACCGCGGCATCCGCGTAGCCGTAGGGGATGACGAAGAACTCCACCCCGGCGAGGCTCTCGGCGCCCGGCGGGCTGCCGGCGCCGTCCCACACCGCGACGGGCAGGCCATCGGGGAGGCCGCCCACCTCTGACGCCGGATACGGCAGCAGGAGGCGGGCGGCGCTCTGGTCGGAGGGACGGTCCAAGGAGCTCACGGCCCGAACCTAGACCACGGTCGGCGGGTGCCGGGCGAGACTCGACTTACACCAGCCGCAGGCTTCCCTTTCGGGTGAAGGCTCCGGCCGCACGATCGAGGCTCATGCGTCGCCCAGGCCCCGTGGGGGGAGTGCTTGTTCCGTCCAGATGGTCTTGCTGTTCTCTCCGAAGCGGACGCCCCAGGCCTGGGTGAGTTCGGCACAGATGAACAGGCCGCGGCCGCCCTCGTCACTGGTCTGCGCATGGCGCAGGTGGGGCGAGACGGGGCTGGAGTCGCTGACCTCGAAGGCGAGCGTGCGGTCGCCGTTGATCAGGCGGAGCGTGAGCGGAGGGGTTCCGTAACGCACGGCGTTGGTGGCCAGCTCACTGACGATGAGCTCGGTGGTGAGCGAGAGCTCGTCGAGACCCCATGCGGCAAGCTGGCGCCGCGTGCGTGCTCGGGCGGTCGCGATGGCAGCGGGATCCGGCGGTAGCTCCCAGGTGCAGACCCGGCCGGGAGCAAGTGCCTGGGTCCGCACCAGGAGCAGGATCGCGTCGACTGCCGGGGGAGAGCCGGGGACCGTGCGTACGGCCTCGTCGCACAGGTCGTCCAGCGATCGCCCGCTGTCGGCGAGGACCTCTCTGAGACGGCCCTGGCCGGTCGGGCCGTCGTCACCGCCCGCGCGGAGGAACGCGTCGGTGTGGAGAGCGATGACGCTCCGCTCGGGCAGGTGCAATCGCGCACAAGCGAACGGGGATTCCTCGCCGCTGCCCAGGGGCGGGGCGACGGGGACGTCGAGTGACTCGGTGGTCCCGCCGGGATGGGCGATGACCGGTCGCGGGTTGCCGGCGACGGCGAAGGCGCAGCTCAGGTCGAGGGGATCGTAGACCCCGTAGAGGCAGTGGACGAGCAGCCGCCGGTTCCGCAGGGGGTCACCGGACGGCAGGCCGGCGCGTTCGGACGCGAGCCGGCCGACCGTGTCGTCGAGACGGGCGAGGAGTTCGTCCGGTTCCAGATCGAGGGAGGCCAAGGTGTGGATGGCGGTCCGCAGCTGGCCCATGGCCATCGCTGCGTGGATGCCGGTGCCGACGACGCGGCCGACGGTCAGCGCGATCCGTGCGCCGGAGAGCGGGAACATGTCGAACCAGCCGCCGCCGGCCTCGACCGACTGGTGGAAATGGGCGCTCTCCGCAGCGGACTGCGGTTCCGGGTGCGAGGGCAGGAGGCGGCGTTGCAGGGTCAGGGCGATGGTGTGTTCTCGTGTGTAGCGACGGGCGTTGTCGATGTGCAGCGCGGTGCGCGCGGACATCTCCAGGGCGAGCCCGAGGTCCTCGTCCACGAACGGTTGGCGGGGAGGAGAACGGTAGAGGCTGAGCGTCCCGCAGACGCCGTTGCGAAGGGTCAGCGGCGTGACGATGGCGGAATGCGCGCCCGATCGGCGTGTGGTCCGCGACGCCTGCGGGTCGGCGTCGGCGACGTCCGGGTGGTAGGTGACCAGATGGGGCCGCAGATCGGTGAGGGACTGCAGCCACGCGGCCGGAAAGCGGAACGAACCGGTGTCCACGCTCAGGGAGTTCCGTTGACCGTCCGCCGCGGCGAAGGCCATGCGCCGCAGGGGTACGCCGGGTCCGACCGGCGCCGGGGGGAAGTCCTGGCCGTGGACCACGGGGTCCAGCAGGTCCACCTCCGCGGCGTCGGCGAAGGCGGGTACGAGGACATCGACGAGTGCGGCGCACGTGGCGTCCAGGTCGAGGGACTGCCCGACGCGCTCCCGCGCGGTGTTGAGGACCCGTTCGCGGGCCAGGGACCGCTCGCGGGAGGTGACGTCGACCACCGCCGTGGAGGCGCCCAGCACCCGGCCGTCGGCGTCCTCGAGCCGGAACACGGAGACGGAGTAGACGTGTTCGCGCTCCGGGTCGCTGGGCGGACACGCGCGCACGAGCCGGTTCAGCGCGGGCTCGCCCGTGGCGAGCACGTCCCGCACCATCGCCTCCGTCTCGTCGGGGTCGGACAGGCGGAACATCTGGTTGAGGCGGAGCCCGAGCAGACGCGCGGAGTTGAGACCGTTCATTCCTGAGGCCGCGGTGTTCACGCGCAGGACGCGCAGCTGCGGGTCCAGCACCTGCATGCCGATCGGTGACTGGGTGAACAACGCGTGCAGCAGTGCCTCCCCCTGCCCGTCCGCGTCGTCCGCGTCGTCCGCGTCGTCCGCGCCGGCCTCCTCGTCGTCCGGCAGGAGCCGGTCCACGCTCCAGCCCGAGTCGCCGTCCTCCAGCGTCATGGGCCGCACCACGAGTCCCGAAGCCGCGGAGGTCCGGTCAAAACGACCGCCGACATGGGCGTCGGCAGTGGCAGCGGTATCCGTATCGGCGTCGGCCAGTGGCCATGACTCTGCCAACAGCTCCGCGACGGGACGGCCGAGGGCTTGGAACGCTTCGTGGCCGAACAGGGACTCGGCCTCCTGGCTCCACGCGACGACGACACCCGCTGTGTCGACTACGAGCAGCGCGTCGCGGGATGCCATGGGCCGCTCGCCTCCACTGTTCGTCCGCCGAGGATGGGCAGGTCGGCCGGGCAGCTCGGTCCGCCCGGCGGGGTGCCCGCGTCCGGACACGTCCCTTCAGAGTGCCTCCCTCCGGGGGAGGCCGCACCTCGGTGAAGGAGCCGGCACGTTCGTCCGTACTCCTGCCGGGACACACCCGCCGGTGCCGGGGGTCTCGCGGCTGCTACTTCGGAGCCATCCGGCATGCCTGGGCAGCGACGTCCTTGGAGATGCCGGCCGCGTCGAGGCTGCCGGTGCAGCTGGTCTGGTTGCCGATCTGACCCTGGTAGCACGCCTGCCGGACGGCGTCGGTGACCTGCGCGTTCTTTTGCGTTACGTGTTGCTCGCAGGCCTGGCTGTCCGCTTGGGCGGCCGGGGCGGCGAGGACGAGGCCGCCGACGGCGAGGGCCAGGCCGGCAAGGAGGCTGGGGATACGACGAGCTGACGAGCGCATGCGGACACACCTGCTCTCTCGGTCGGTCACGCGATCCGCGATGCGCCGGACCACGGGCGGGGGCGGCGCGGAGCAGGCACTCCAAGGGGCGACCGGCTCGGCGCATCGGTCACCCTCGCCCTTCCGACGCTAGAGCACGGCATTGGCGCACGCACTCCAGGCCGCCCGAGCGATCCGGATCCGCCGGAGCGGGTGCGGGAGGCGGGGGGCCGGGCCGGGCCCGCGAGGTGTTGAGGCGGCCGACGCCGAGCACGGCTACGTCTTCGACCGGCACTGACGCACCTCATCGAACGACCCAGTCCGGCGCCCAGGTCCCGAGGGCGTCGTGGCCGCCCGCTGTGGTCGCGAGGTGGGCGCGGAGGGTGGCCAGCGCCGGGTGGGGATTGTCGCGGTGCCAGAGGAGCGAGTGGGGGTAGACGGGCGTCGGGTCGGTCACCGGGATGCGGCGCAGGCCGTGGCCGGCGGGCCATACGAGGCGGGAGTCCGCGCCCATGAAGGTGGCCAGGGCAGGGGTGTCGGCGACGGTGTCGAGGAGCGCGTCGGAGCCGAAGTTGGGGCCGGTCGCCTCGATGGTGAGGCCGAATGCGGCGACGAGGTCGTGGTAGTAGGCGGCCCACTCGGTGCCGGGGGCGAGGCCGGGCATCCAGATCCGGTGCCCCACGAGTTGTGCGACCGTCACCGACCGGGCGCCCGCCAGCGCGTGAGCGGGGCCGGTGAGGAGCTGGAGCTTCTCGTCGAGTACCCGGACGGACGTGATGTCCTCGGCCAGGGGATGTCCGGGCGCGGCCACGGCGCGGAAGGACGCGTCGATCGCACCGGACCGGATGGCGGCGACGGCGCTGTCGATGTCGAAGAGCATCACCACGTCGAGGTCGATCTCGGGGTGTGCGCGGTGGAAGCCGCGCATCAGCGCCGACTGCGCGCTGCGCGAAGCGATCACGTCGACGCGCAGGGGCCGGCGCCCGGCGTGCACGGACTCGGCCGCGCGCTCGGCCACGCGCAGCAGCTCGCGCGCGTGCGGGAGGAAGGCCTGCCCGTCGATGGTGAGCTCGGCGCCGCGCGCGGTACGGGTGAACAGCCGCACGCCGAGGTCGCGCTCGAGCGCGGCGACGCGTTTGGAGACGGCCTGCTGGGTGACGCCCAGCTCGGCTGCGGCTACCTGGAACTGCCCCGCGTCGGCGGCGGCGACGAAGGTGCGGACGGCGTTGAGGTCCATGCCGAGACCGTACCCGCACAACCGATGGTTGTGCAGGAAGGACCTCACGGTTGTTTGACCATCGACGATGCCGCGCGATTCGATGACGCCTGTAGCGGATGGGTTGTGGGGTGGGGGAGGGGGCGGACGTGCGGAGCGGACACCGGCTGGGGCGACGGTTCGGATGGCTCTGGGCGGCGTACGGGACCAGCGCGCTGGGCACGTGGCTCGCCTTCGGCGCGTTCCCGCTGATCGCCATCGAGGTGCTGGACGCCGGACCGGCCCATGTCGCCGCCCTCGCCTCCGTGGGGGCCGCCGTGGGCGCCGCCGTGGCGGTGCCGCTCGGACCGTGGGTGGAATTCCGACACAAGCGGCCGGTGCTGATCACGATGGACCTGGTGCGGTGCGCCGCCCTGTTGACGATCCCCGCCGCGTTCGCCCTCGGCGCGCTCACCTTCCTCCAGCTCCTGCTGGTCACGGTCGTCGTCGCGGCGGCCGACATCACCTTCCGTGCCGCGTCCGGGGCCTACGTGAAGACGCTGCTGCCGGCCGAGGACCTGCTCGTCGCCAACGCCCGGTTCGAGTCGACGGCCTGGATGACCACGATCGTCGGGCCGCCGCTGGGCGGCGCCGCGATCGCGTTGCTCGGCCCGGTGGCGACGGTGGTGGCCGACGCGGTCAGCTACCTGCTCTCGGCCCTCGGCATCCGGGCGACCGGCAGCGGCCACGAGCCGCCACCCGGGCGCCGGGAGGCGGCGCGCATGAAGGCAGGGGATCTGCTCGACGGCTGGCGCTTCGTCTTGGCCGACGCCACCCTGCGTCCACTGTTCTTCAACACCACCGTGTTCAACGGTCTGGTGATGGCCACCCAGCCGCTCCTGGCCGTCCTGATGCTCGGACCGCTCGGGTTCCCGCCGTGGCAGTACGGCCTGGCCTTCGCGGTCCCCTCGATCGGCGGGCTGCTCGGTTCGCGGCTGGCCCGGCCGCTCGTCACCCGGTTCGGGCGGCACCACGTCCTCGTCGTGTCCGGGGTGCTGCGCGCGCTCTGGCCGGTCGGCCTCGCCTTCGTGGGGGCGGGCGCCGGCGGGCTGCTGCTGGTCATGGGTGTCGAACTCGGGCTCATCTTCTGTTGCGGGGTGTTCAATCCCGTCTCGGCCACCTACCGCCTCGAGCGCACCGCGACCGACCGCGTCGCCCGCACGCTGTCCGCCTGGGCGGTGACGGCCAGGGCCTCGACCGCGCTCCTGACGGCCCTCTGGGGCGTACTGGGCGCCCTGCTCGGTCCGCGTACGGCCATCGGCCTGGCCGGCGTGCTCCTGCTGGCCACCCCGCTGCTGATCCCCCGCCACGCGCCGACGCCCCTCTTCGAGCCGGAACCGGAGCGGAGCCCCGCCTGACGGGCATCACCGTCGGCCCGGTGTCCGGTCAGGAACGACCGGCGCGTGCGCCCCTTCCCCAGCCTCCCGCACCGGCGCCGGTATGTGCCGACGGGCGTCCCGGCGCGTGTGGCCGGAACTCGCCCGAGGTGGGTGAACAGGCGCCTACGCGCTGGTAACTTGCACGAGTTGATCATGGTCGGAGCGTTGGTCGACCACGCTCCGGCCAGAGCCACCCCCCTCAGTCAAGGAACCACATTGGCACGCAGCATCCGTACGACGGCCGCCCTCGTCTCCACATCGGCCCTCGCCCTCGGCTTCTCCCTCCTCGGCGCCACCACCCCCGCCTCCGCCGCGGACGCGCCGACTCCGCACCTCGACTCGATCGAGCAGACCCTGCGTCAGGTCTCGCCGGGCCTGGAGGGATCGGTCTGGGAACGCACCTCCGGCAACCGGCTCGGCTCGTCCAGCCCCGGGGCCTCCGACTGGCTGCTCCAGACGCCCGGCTGCTGGGGCGATCCCGCGTGCGCCGACCGGCCCGGATCGCGCCGGCTCCTGGACAAGATGCGCCAGGACATCGCCGACGCCCGGCAGACGGTGGACATCTCCACGCTGGCACCCTTCCCCAACGGCGGCTACCAGGACGCGATCGTCGCGGGCCTCAGGGAGTCGGCACAGAAGGGCAACCGGCTGAAGGTGCGCATCATGGTGGGCGCCGCGCCCCTCTACCACTCCACGGTGATCCCGGCGTCCTACCGGGATGAACTGCTCGCGAGGCTGGGCCCGGCCGCCGCGGGCAACATCACCCTCAACGTGGCCTCGATGACCACCTCGAAGACCGCGTTCTCCTGGAACCACTCCAAACTCGTCGTGGTGGACGGCAGTTCGGTCATCACCGGCGGCATCAACAGCTGGAAGGACGACTACCTCGAGACCTCCCACCCGGTGAGCGACGTCGACCTCGCACTGTCCGGGCCCGCCGCGGGCTCCGCGGGCCGCTACCTCGACTCCCTGTGGGACTGGACCTGCCGCAACAAGAACAAGTGGAGCGCGGTCTGGTTCGCCGCCTCACCCGGCGCGGACTGCATGCCCTCCCTGCCCCGGCCCGCCGCTCCCCCGGGCGGGGGGAACGTGCCCGCGATCGCCGTCGGCGGGCTGGGCGTGGGCATCCTCCAGAACGACGCCGCCTCCTCCTTCCGCCCGGTCCTGCCCACGGCCGACGACACCAAGTGCGGGATCGGAGTGCACGACAACACCAACGCCGACCGGGACTACGACACCGTCAACCCGGAGGAGAGCGCCCTGCGCGCCCTCGTCTCCAGCGCGACCTCGCACATAGAGATCTCCCAGCAGGACGTGCACTCCACGTGCCCGCCGTTGCCCCGCTACGACGTACGCCTCTACGACGCACTCGCCGCGAAGCTCGCCTCCGGCGTGAAGGTCCGCATCGTCGTGAGTGACCCGGCGAACCGCGGCACGATCGGCAGCGGCGGCTACTCGCAGATCAAGTCGCTCTCCGAGGTGAGCGACGCCCTGCGCGGCCGGGTGACCGCCTTGACCGGGGACGGCGCCCAAGCGCGCGCGGCCATGTGCCAGAACCTCCAGCTGGCCACGTTCCGCGCTTCCGACCAGCCGACCTGGGCGGACGGCAAACCGTACGCCCAGCACCACAAGCTCGTCTCTGTCGACGGATCGGCCTTCTACATCGGCTCCAAGAACCTGTACCCGTCCTGGCTGCAGGACTTCGGGTACGTCGTCGAGAGCCCGGCCGCGGCCGGACAGCTGAAGAGCGACCTCCTGGACCCGCAGTGGCGGTACTCGCAGGCCACCGCGACGTACGACTACGCCCGCGGCCTCTGCCAGGGCTGAGGCGTTCCCGCAGTGGACGGCGCTGACCGCGGGTCCTGGTCGGTCAGCGCCGGTGCGGTCGCGAGGCGATCCGCGTTCACGTGTGGTCCGGCGCCACCAAGCCGGCATGACGCGGCCATGGTGGATTCAGATCGGGAACACCCTGCGTTCTGATGGCATGTGAAATATCACATGCCATAAGCACCGGGCAGTAGCCCGTACATGGTGCTCCGTCACGAAAAGGGATGACCCACGATGAAGCGCTTAGCCCTGCTCGCGGCCAGTGCCGCAAGCCTTGCCGCCTACGCGATCACCCCGGCCCACGCGGCCGCCCTGCAGGCCGACACGATCGGGACCGTCACCTCCTGCGGGGACTCGCGCCTCCAGGCGGGCCTGGCCACACGGGTGTGCGCCGAGATCACCGGTACCACCGTCGAGATCTACGGAACGGTCGGACTTGCCGGCCCGCCCTCCCCGGGCAGCCCGCTGCCCGCCGCGCAGGAGCTGTTCACCACCTTGTCCGCGGAGGTCGTCGGCGCCGCCGCGCCCCAGACGCAGGTCAAACCGGTCGTCTTCACCTCCGCGAACCTCGAGGTACGCGGTCTCGTCGGCACGGCCACGTGCGGCTCGACCGTCCGCGGCACCTTCGGCGTGACCACGTTCCCCTGGGCGGCCAATCCGGTGGTCCACGAACTCGCGATCACCTGCTGAGGCCTCGCGCTCCTGCTTCCGGCCGGGCGGTTCCCACCCTTGCGCCCGCGGTGAGCACGACGATGCCGGCCGCGACGGCCACCGTGCCGGCAGCGGTACCGAAATGCGCGGCGGAGCGCGGCGGTGGGGGCTAGTCTGCCCGTCATGATCGACTGGAACGGCATCGAAGCCGCAGACTGCGCCGTGCCCGCCGACCGCCCCTTGGAAGAACTGGTGCAAGGGCTCTCCCTCGCATTGGCGGATCCCGATCCCCTGATCCGGGACGGAGCGGCCTACGGCGTCCTGTCGACCTGGATAGCCGGGGGAGTGATCGACACACCCCGGCGGCTGGCGCTGGGAGACGAGATGGCCGCCCGCTTCTTCGACGGGGAGGTCCAGGCACGCACGTTCGCCCCCCTCGTGCTCGACATGCTATTGGACAAGGGGGATCTCAGGGCGGACTGGGTGGCCGCGTTCGAGCGCTGGTACCCGAACGAGAAGGACCTCCGCGGCCACGACGAGAAGCTCGGCTGGCTCCACGCGGTTGCGCACGGCGCGGACCTGCTGGGCCGGTTCGGGTGCCACCCCGAGGTGGCACCGGTACGGATGCTGGACCTCGCCGCCGCCCGGCTGACCGCGCACACCGATCACGTATTCGACCAACTGGAGGACGACCGTCTGGCAAAGGCGGTCGCCCGCATCCTCGTCCGGCCCGACATGAGCGAGCGCGACGCGACGGCGTGGCTGGACCCGATCGGCACCTGCTTCGGAGCCGATCGCATCGTGACCCCGGTTCCCGCGCACCTCACCAACTGCCTGCGCACGCTGCGCATGCTCTACGTCCTCGCGGACCGGGGCGTGCGACCGACCGCCGAGTCGGAGCCACAAGCCCTTCACCACCGTGAGGCAGTCAAAGCCCGCCTGGCCACGGTCCTCGACCTGATCGTCAAGCGGTGACGGGCAGGGATCCCCGCATACCCCGCCTGCGCCGCAAGCCGGCCGCGATCCCGTTCCAACCGCTGCGCAGTCACTCCTTCGGGAAGAGCGACACGAGTCGCGTCCGTGCGGCCCGGGGCCCGCACCACTGAAGCCGCGGGGCGTTCCCGGTTCCCGCCTCTTCCTCCACGTCGTCGAAATGGGCTGCACCGACGTGTGCGTCATCGCGGTGACCGGTCCCCTCACCGGCCGCGTCCTCGTGGGGAACAGCGACGGGCACTGGGGCCCCAACGCCCCCTCCGCCACCGACTTCCTCGACTGGTACGAACGCCGGCTCGACCACATGAGTGCCGGACGCGACAACAGGGCCCTGGAACTCACCTCGCCCCGACTCCGCGCCCATCCGAACCGCCATCGCATGGCCCCGATGATCTGACCTTCCGCAACGTGCAGGGGGTCGCGGGACGTCTGGAGCATCTGCTGGGCGGTGCGATCGGGGCGGAGTTCGCAATCAGTCATCCGATGTACGAGGTACTGCTGATCGTGGGCCGGGCGGGTGGCAAGGGGCCGCCGTTGGGGGCGATCGCGCACGAGCGGGTACTGACCACGGGTGGGATGACGCGGCTCGTGGACCGGATGGAGACGGCCGGCCTGGTGGAGCGGGCCGACGATCCCGCGGACCGCCGGGGCAAGCCGGTGCGGCACGTGGCGACGATCCCCCCGCGACGATCCCCCCGCGACGGTCCTCGCCGTCGCTCACGCAGCCGCCGCCGGCACTCCGGTCCGGCCGCCCTCGACCCGGTGCGGAACCGACCTCATACGAAGGGCCTGATCATGAGCACTCTCGACTTCAAGGTCATCGACCTCGACTTCCCCGTCGGCTCGAAGAACAAGACCGCCACCCTCATCACGGGTGAGACCGACGCGTTCCTGATCGACACCGGCTTCACCCGCGCCGACGGACACCGCTTGGCCGCCGCGATCCTCGACTCCGGCAAGAAGCTCACCACCGTCTTCATCAGCCACGCGGACCCCGACTACTACTGGGGCGCCGAGGTCATCGCGGACGCCTTTCCCGACGCGCAGATCGTGGCGACCCCGGTCGTCATCGAGCACATCACTGCCGCTTACCAGGGCAAGCTCGCCGCCTGGGAGCCCGTCGGCGTCAACCGGCCGACCCGCCTGGTGGAGATGAAGCCCCTGACCGGCGACATCCATTTCGAAGGCTTCCGCTTCGAGCTCAAGGCCGCCTCTCCCGCGCTCCCCGACCGGCACTATCTGTGGCAGGCGGAGCACCGGGCCGTCGTCGCCGGTGTCCTGACGTTCCAGCAAGAGCACGTGTGGGTCGCCGACACCGCCACCCCGGAGCTCCGCGCGGCCTGGGTGAAGGCCCTGGACGAGATGGCCGCACTCGACCCGGTCCTGGTCGTCCCCGGCCACCGGCTGCCCGACACCGCCACCGACGCCACCCCCATCACGTACACCCGCGACTACCTCACCGCCTTCGAGACCGAGCTGGGCAGGGCCGCCGACGGCCAGGCACTGACCGACGCCATGACCGCCCTCTACCCGGAGGCGGGCATGCTGATCGCCGCCCAGCTCGGCGCGAAGGTCGCCAAGGGCGAAATGACCTGGGGCTGATGTCGATGAACCAGAACACCGGTACCGACCCCGCCGTCTCCACGGCTCCCGCCGATGTGGTGCGCCGCCAGTACCTCGCCTCCGCGGCCGGAGACCTCCAAGCCCTGCGCGCCACCCTCGCCGACGATGTCGAGTGGACGGAGATGGCCGGCTTCCCGCTGGCCGGCACCTACCGCACTCCCACCGGCGTCACGACAGCGGTCATGGAGCGTCTGGGCGCGCAGTGGGACGACTGGACCGCCCACGACGACACCTACGTCACGGAAGGCGAGAACGTCGTCGTCCTGGCCCGCTACACCGCGACCAACAAGGCCACGGGCAAGCCGGTCGACGTACGCGTCGCCCACCACTTCATCGTCCGCGCGGGACGCATCGTGCGGTTCGAGCAGTTCGTGGACACCGCGAAGGTCCGCGACGCCATGACCGCCTGAGCGGTCCTCCGTACCAACCGGTGAACGCCGCCGGCTTCCGGGGCGGTGGCGCGGGCGTCCCTGATGGCGGCCGCCGCCTGGCCCGGGCGGGCGGTCACCCGGTTGCCGCACGCCTGTGACGGCGGTCCTGTGCGGGGGCAGACATCCGGTTGGGGTTGTTTCCGACCCGAGCCCGTCCCTGCCCCTGAGGAACCACATGTCAAGTGCTCCGCCCGCCCTCAGTACCGACCCAGGACCGTCGACGCGCCGCGGCGGCCGGACGGCGATGATCCTGGTGATCGCCTGCGCGGCCCAGTTCGTGGTCGTGCTGGACGTCTCGATCGTGAACGTCGCCCTCCCGGACATGAAGGCCTCCCTCGGCCTGAGCCCGGCCGGGCAGCAGTGGATCGTCAACGCCTACACCCTCGGGTTCGCCGGTCTGCTGCTCCTGGGCGGCCGGGCCGCCGACCTGGTCGGCGCCCGCCGCACCTTCCTGGCAGGGCTCGCCACCTTCACCGCCGCGTCGCTCGTCTGCGGACTCGCCGCCGACGGTGCGACGCTGATCGCGGCCCGAGCGGTCCAGGGCATCGGGGGCGCGGTCCTCGCCCCCGCGACCCTGACGCTGATCATGACGACCTTCACCGAGCCCCGCGCCCGCACCCGTGCGATGGGCGCCTGGAGCTCGGTCAACGGCGTCGGCGGCGCGGCCGGTGCGGTGGTCGGCGGGCTCCTCACCGAGTACACCGGTTGGCGCTGGGTGTTCTTCGTCAACGTTCCCATCGGGATCGCGATCCTCGCCGCCGCGCTCCTCTACGCGCCCGCCGCGCGCGGCAGCCACGGCGGCCTGAGCCGCCTGGACCTGCCCGGCGCACTGTCGGTCACCGTCGGCCTGACCGCCCTGGTCTACGGGATCATCTCCACGATGAGCTCGTCCTGGGCCTCCCCCCACGTCTGGGCGGCCCTCGCTCTCGGCATCCTGCTCCTGGCCGTCTTCGTCGTCATCGAATCGAAGGTCGCGTCCCCGCTGGTCCCCCTCGCCGTCCTGCGCCGCCGGACGTTGGCCATCGCCAACCTGGTCATGATCGGTTTGGGCTCCGCGATGTTCGCGATGTGGTTCCTGCTCTCGCTCTACATGCAGCAGGTCCTCGGCTTCAGCGCACTGAAGACCGGCCTGTGGTTCCTGCCCGGCTGCCTCGCGGTCATCGTCGGCGCCCGGACCTCCACCCGCCTCGTGCGCCGCACCGGCCCGCGCCCCCTGCTGGTCACCGGCATGGCCATCAGCACCTTCGGGTTCCTGTGGCTCTCGCGCATCGCCGCGGGCGGCTCCTTCACCACCGACGTGGCCGCGCCCTTCGTGCTCTGCGCCCTCGGTCTGGGACTGTC
The DNA here is from genome assembly GCF_042736715.1 of Streptomyces sp. NPDC060049. Lineage (NCBI taxonomy): Bacteria > Bacillati > Actinomycetota > Actinomycetes > Kitasatosporales > Streptomycetaceae > Streptomyces > Streptomyces sp. NPDC060049. The sequence continues at coordinate 435,387 of NZ_JBHWVV010000005.1, read as the reverse complement.
CATGCTGCCCGTCACCGCCGCGGCCACCACCGGCATCGACCGGCGCGAAGCAGGACTGGCTTCCGGGCTGGTCAACACCTCCCGCCAGATCGGCGGCGCACTCGGCCTCGCGATCCTCGCCGCCATCGCCTCCCACGCCGCCGGCCGCCACTCCGGCCCCGGCGTGCAGGCCCTCACCGCCGGCTACGCCCAAGCCTTCCTCTTCGCCGCCCTCTTCACCGCTTGCGCGGCCTTCGGCTCCCTCTTCCTCCCCGGCCGCCCCGCTCCCGCGAGCTCCGGCCCCACGCCTGGCGGGACGCGATGACCGGTTCGTAGGCCCCGCGCCCGTACACGCCGAACCCCGCTCCGCGGCCGCGGAGCGGGGTTCGGCGTGTACGGGGGGCCGGTCGGGGCCGCGTCGAGGTCAGACCGTCGCCAACTGCGGAATCAGACGCAGGGCGTTCTCGCGGTAGATCCCACTCAGTTGCTCGGGGGTGAAGGCCGGGTCGGCCTCGAGAGCGGGGAGCGCCAGGTCCATGACCGTGTCCGCGGGCGCGGCCGGCCAGTCGGTGCCGAAGAGGATGCGGTCGGCGGGCACGTGGGCGAGGAGCGTCGCGGCCGGCGCCATGGGCCCTGCCGTGTCGTAGAAGAAGCGCCGCAGGTGGTGGCCGACGGCGGCGGGATCGACCGGCGGGTCACAGAACCGTCCGAGGGCCTGTAGTCGAGGGGCGATGTACGGCAGGAACCCGCCGGCGTGGGGCAGGATGACGGAGATGTCGGGGAAGCGGTCCAGCGTCCTCTTGCTGATCATGTTGACGGCGGCCCGCGTGGTGTCCAGCAGGAAGTCGCACATGAAGTTGGGGATGCCCGGAACCGTCATCGCCCCGGGCCGGCCACCCGGCAGATGGTGCGGATGGGTGTCCACCACGGCCGAGAAGTCGTTCAGCTCGGCGAAGATGCGGTCGTAGGCGGGGTCTCCGAGGTACACACCCCCGTAGTTGGCCGTCACGTTCACGCCGACGGCACCGAGTTGCCCGAGTCCGCGGCGCACCGCCCACGAGGACGCTTCGAGGTCGTCCAGGAACAGCGGGACGTAGAACGAGAACCTGGCCGGATGCGCCTGCGCCACGTGCATCATCGAGCGCAAGGTGATGTTGATGGCTTCGCGCAACTGCGCCGAAGAATGGTAGCGCGCCGGCAGCATGGGCTTGAGCACGGCCGTCTCGATCCCCGCGCGGTCCATGAAGTCGACCGAGTCCTCGGCGCCGAGGTGCGCCCATCGGGGCAACTGTGCCGGATCGATCAAGCCGTGCTGCGCAGCCCACTCGCGCCATTCCGGCGCGCAATAGTGGTGATGCATGTCGATCTTCGGCTGGGCTCCGTGGACGTGGACCGAGCCCGGGGGCGCGTCACCCTCTGCCACGCGTAGGTGTTCACCGGCGGGGGGCGCGTCGCCCCCGGCCGTGCGTACGTGTTCACCGGCGCCCACGGCGGAGACCGCCAACTCCTCCGCGGACAGGTCCTCGAAGTTCAGGCCGGAGGTGTTCCCGGAATTCAGCATGCCAATCCACCGCCCGTCGGGTTCGTTCACTTCACGGAGACCGTCGGCGGCAGGGCGAGATCCCCGGCCGGCCGAGACGGCTCCAGGACGAGGTGGAGCCGCTCCAGCCCCCGGAACGCCGCGACGGGGCCCTTGAGCCACGCGCCCCCGCTCTCCTCCTCGTCGGCCAGCTCCATCTCGGGGAACTCCCGGAGCAAGCAGGCGAGCGCGATCTCGAGTTCGAGCCGCGCCAGCGGGGCTCCCAGGCAGTAGTGCGTTCCGTGCCCGAAACCCAGGTGCGTCCCCTGGAGCCCCTCGCGCGTGACGTCCAGGACATCGGCGGACTCGAACTTCTCGTGGTCGCGGTTCGCCGAGGAAATCGCGATCTGGACGAGAGCGCCCTTGGGGATCACGGTTCCCCGGATGTCGGCTTCCTCGGCCGCGTACCGGAACGTCGAGGTCTCCACCGAGCCGTCGAACCGTACGAGTTCCTCGACCGCGCCGGGGATCAGGGACGGATTCCTGCGGAGCTCCTCCAACTGGTCGGGATGGAGGAGGAGGTCGAGGACGGAGTTTCCGATCTGGAACGCCGTGGTTTTGTGGCCGGCGAAGAACAGGACCCACATCGACGCGACCAGATCGGCGTCGTCGAGGGCTTCCTCCGCCGTGATGAGGTCACTGAGGAAGCAGTCGGACGGGTTGGCCCGCCTGTGGGAGACGATCTCTCCCAGGCGCTTCTGCAGCCACTGCTCGGCCGCCTTCAGTTCCGCCTTCAACTCGGGGTTGAACCTGGACCGCGTCACCACCCCGAGCTGCCCGAGGATGTCCGGCCGGTCGGCCTCCTCGATCCCCATCAGTTCGCACAGGACCGCGATGGGGAGCGGGAACGCCAGGGCCGACATCAGGTCGACCGTGTTGCTCTTGCGGCATTCCCTCAGGAGGGCCTCGGCGATCTCCGTGATCCTGGGTCGCAGGGCTTCCACCCGCCGGGGGGTGAAGGCACTCCTGAGGACGCGGCGCAGCCGCGTGTGGCGCGGCGGGTCCGAGAACAGGACGTTGTCGTCCAGCGCGTCGAAGAAGCTGCCGAACACCGCGTGGTACGTGTCGATGGCTCCGCGCATGTTCTTGCTGAAGCGCCGGTCCGACAGGGCGTCCCGGGCGTCCTCGTAGCGGGTGATGAGGTAGGTCTCGACCCCGTGAGGGGGCGTCAGCCGGCACACCGGAGCCTGCTCGCGCAGGGTGGCGTACGCCGGATACGGGCATGCGCGGAACTCCGGCGCACCCCTGGACACGGCCGACACGAGATCCTGCGGCGCTTGGCCGCCGGTCGGTGCCGCATTCTGCTGCGTCATGTTCCGCGTCCTCCGTGGCATCGGTGTTCTGTGGACTGGACACCGGTTCCCCGTGCGGACCGCTCGCGAAACGGTCCTTGGTTCGTTCGAGGCAGGGGGTCAGCCGTCCGGTCCGGCCGTGTGGCGGGGCGGGCGGCCGCGGGACATCCTGCTCGCTACGAGCCCGCCACCGAGGAGTCCGCCCATGGTCCGCAATCCCGTCCCGGCCCTCGCAGCCGCCGCCACTCTCGTTCTGGCGGTCGCCGCCGTCCCGGCCTCGGCGTCCCCCGCCGGCATCGACGCCGGCAGGGCCGCCGCAGACCGGGCGACCGCCTACCGCGCGACCGCCCCGTTCCATCGGCACGCCGCCGCCGTGAAGGCGGGCTACGTCCCGGACAAGTACTGCATCGTGGACCGGGCGGGGGCGGGCGCTCTCGGCTACCCGCACTTCAACCACGCGTACGACAACTCCGTCGACCCGGCGAAGCCTGCCGCGCTCTACTACGAGGACGACGGGCGCGGGGGCAAGCGCCTCGCCGGCGTCCAGTGGCTCGTCTACGACCGCGATCAGAACACGGGGACGGACGACGACCGCCCGAAGCTGTTCGGTCGGGCCTTCACCGGCCCGCATCTCGGCCACTTCCCCGGCCAGCCCGTCCACTACGCCCTGCACCTGTGGCTCTGGAAGCAGAACCCCTCGGGACGGTACGCCGCGTACAACCCGGCGGTCGTCTGCCTTCCCGGCACCACCCGGCCGACGCCCCCGCCGGGCGTCCGCCTCCCCGGGTAGGAACAGCACGAGGGCATCGGGTCTGCCGGTAGGAAAAGGCGCCCGTCACACCGCGTGTCTCACCCCGGTGAGGACGGGTCGGTGGTCACTGCCCAGGTCGGGCAGGACGCTGGTGGTGGTGGCCTCCAGGCCGCGCAGGAGCACGTGGTCGATCCGGACCACGGGGAAGGCGGCCGGCCAGGTGAAGCCGAAGCCTCGGCCCGCGAGTTCCTGTGCGGGCTCGAGGTGCTCGGTGAGGGAGGCCAGACCCCGGTCGTACAGGCTGCCGTTGAGGTCGCCGAGCAGCATCATGCGGGGGGCCGGATCCTTGGCCACGCGGTCGGCCAGTTCGGCCGCGGCGGCGTCGCGGGCCCCGATGGCGAAGCCCTCGGTCGCCCAGACCCGCACGGAGGGCAGGCGCACCGTGTAGATGGCGGTGTCGCCGCCGGGGGTGCCGGCGACGGCCCGTATCGCGTGTGGCCAGGGGCCGCCCAGGTCCAACGCCTCGACCTCGCACAGCGGATAGCGCGACCACAGGCCGAGGGTGTTGTGGGTGGCGTGGTGGGGGTACGCCCGGGCAAGTGCCTTCTCGTACGCGGGGACGGCCGGCAGGGGGACCTTCTCCAGGGCGACGACATCGGCGCCGGTGGCGATCACTTCCCGGGCGACGGCATCGGGAGTCGTGCGGGCTCCGCCGACGTTGAAGGTCAGGGCCTTGAAGTCGCTGACCCCCGCGCGGGGCGGCGGCGCCGTCAGGGTGGGTACGAAGACGTAGCCCCAGGCCAGCAGGGGCACCAGGGCCGCGGCCCTGCCCAGACGTGTGCCTCGTGCCGCCGCCCACAGGAGGAGGACGGCGATCGCGATGCCGAACCACGGCAGGACGGTCTCGGTGAGGCTGCCGAGATTGCCCGGTCTGTTGGGCAGGAGCTGAGGGAAGAGCAGGGCTACGGCGAGCAGGAGTGCGGGGACGGCGATGCGTGCGGTGTGACGGGGTCGGCCCCCCGAGCCGTCCCGCCGTGTACTGCGGGTCATGAACTCTCGCTTTCGCTTTCTTCCACAGGCCGGTGACGTCGCCGCTGAAGAAGGGCGGGTCCGCCACTGGCATCTGCCATCACCAGGGGGGCGGGTCAGGCCGCGTGCGCGTCGTTGCCGAAGGGATCGGCGCAACGGCCCCGGGTGATCGGGTACTTGAGCCGGCGGTGCGCTGGGTCCGGGGAGGCGGTTCGACTCGATCGCTCAACCGCTCAACCGCCGCTCAACCGCTCAACCGCTCGATCGCGTAGGACTCGCACGGTGCAGCCCGCCGTTGCCGCAGACCACGAGGAGGCTCCGGATGGTGGCGAGGAGGGGATGCTGTCGGCGGGTCCGCTGCGCAGAAGTACTCAAGGCCGGCGTGCGTCGACTCGAAGGCGAGGGCGTCGGCACGGTATTTCGGGCCGAGCCCGACCAAGCTGGAGCGGGCACCACAGCGATCGCCGTCCAGGCGCTCACTTTGCGGGTCGCCGCGATGACTTCGGCCGCTCTCCGGTGATATCCCGATTTCTTCCTGTTGGATTCAGATAAGAAGGCGCAACCATCGGAAGGGGAATGCTGCCCCTAGGTACACTGATTACCTCCCGCGAATACGGACGCGGTTTGTCCCGCGCCCCAGCCACGGTAAACGACGGGCAATGCGATTACAAAGTCGGAGAAATGGTGCATCGGTGAGTGACCCGTGCTCCGGCGGCGGCCCCGGTCGTGCCGGTGGTGGGCGTCCGTAAGGTCTCCGTAGGTCGACGGCACGGTGCTGGAGGCGAACCGGATCTGATCTGTTGGAGGAATACGTGGAGAAGACCCAGCCCCACCGGCGACCGCTCTCCGGCGCGGGAGGGCAGGCCGACGGCGTGAACGGCCTGCGGGAGCGCGGGTTCGCCCGCTACGGCCCGGAGGAGCTCGGCATCGACCCGGCCGGCTCAGCCGCGGGGGACTTGGCGGGGATCCGGGACGTCTTCGCGGATCTGCCGCCTGACCCGCACGCCCCCGGAACGAACCGGTTCCGCCGGTACTCCCATGCCGTGTACCTGCCGTGGAAGGACGAGCTGTCCTGGATTCCCGGAGTCCCCGACCCGGTGCACGGTACGGTCACCGAGTACTTCCAGGACGAGCACGGCTCTGAGTACCCGCGGAGGCGTCGGGCTCTTCCCGACATTCCCGAGGCGGTGCGCGACAACCCTCTGCTGCTGCGACTCCTGCGCTGGGACATCGAACAGATCCTGCGGCTGAGGGACCTGGAAAGGCGGCCGCTGTGGGCCGGCGTCCACCTGATCAAGCTCGGCGTCGACCATCCCGGCCGGGTCGCCATCTCCTCCCCGGACTGCCTCCACCAGGACGGGGGCTCGGCGAGCACGTTCACCTTCGCCCACCTGATCAGCCGTACCAACGTCACCGGCGGGCAGAACGTCATCGCCGGACCGGACAGCGCGGGACTCCAGCCCGAAGACCCGGCGGCTGACATCCACGCCCGCTTCACCCTCACCGGCCCCCTGGAGGGCTACGCCGTCCACGACCACAGGGTCAGCCACTACGTCGGCCCGGTGCGTGCGGGTACGGAGTCGGGCCCGGGCGAGCGCTGCATCCTCATCGTCGGCCTCGCGCCGTACGTCCCCCAGCTCTGACACCGGTCGCCTGAACACGAACGGCGGTCCTCGCCATCCGTGATCGGATGGCGCGGGCCGCCGGAGGTGGGAGAGCCCGGGGGCCCGGCGCACGTGGCCTTGGGGGGGACG